>DATHCX010000185.1:0-19629 GCA_035319325.1 Desulfomonilaceae bacterium | reverse complement strand
GATTTCATAGAGCGGCACGTCGATCTGCTGTGCATAAGCATTAATTGGGAGTACGACTTCCGAGAAGTATGCGAATTGGTGAACTCGTTGCCCAGGGATGTGACAACGGTCGTTGGCGGGCAGCAGGCGACTTTGTTTCCGGAGGAAGTTTTCCAGCTTTGCCCTGGAGTGGATATGCTTGTGCGGGGCGAAGGAGAAGAAACCGTTGCGGAAATTGCGAAGGGCGTGGACCGCTCGGAGATTCTAGGAATCTCGTACCGCCAGGGAGATCAAATCATTCACAACGCCATCCGGCCGCTTCCCGACGTTGAGAATTATCGGTTCCCGGACAGAACGCTTCGCAAGCACAAATACCATTTCAACATGGGGGGATTCGCTCTTCGAGGCGAAGAATTCGATGTTATGCTCACGGCCAGGGGATGTCCCTATAACTGCAAATTTTGCACGTTCAATATTAATCCCTGGACTCAGAAGCGGCGCTATTCGGCTCGGTCCATCGATTCCATTCTCGAAGAGATGCGTCAAATGACTGCCGGTATCGTATTGATAGCAGATGAGAATTTCTTCGTGAATCCCCGCAGGGCGAAAGAACTGTGCGAACGAATTGCCGCTGAGAACATGGGCAAGAGGTTTTTGGTCCAGTCGAGAATTGAGATCTTCGAACACAGAGACGTGCTCGACGCTGCAATAAAAGCAGGCATAAAAATTATGCTCATGGGTATTGAATCACCCACCGACCGCATACTCGAACAATTGGAAAAGGGATTCGATACGAAAAAGCTGAGGCTGGCGTTCGAGACGTTGCGGGAATATCCGTTCTTTTACCACGGCTATTTTATTTACGGAAACGTGACCGAAACTGAACAGGAGATGATGCAAATCCCCGTGTTTGCCGAGGAACTCGGGCTTGATTCCATCACGTATCAGAAACTGCGCATCGAGAGGTATTCTCCCCTTCGTAAACTCGTGGAGGACGCGCCCGGGTACTACATCGGAGATGATAACATCGTCTATGCGCACGGACTGGGCCGTCCATATTTGAAACGAATCAGCAGCCAGATCACCAGGCGGTTTTACACACCTGCCCGCTTGGCCAAAATCGGTAGAAAGCTCCTGGCCATAGGACTGTTCAGACCGGAAAGCTTGGTGCCTCTGTTGCTGAGCTTACCGGTGGTGCTGGCCAACACGGTGGCGCGTAAATTCCGGAAATTGTTCCACCGCTCTCAGTTGCGGCGCTTGCTGGTTCCCGTTCACCGCGGGAACAGATGACGTCCGGATCCAAGAGACAGCTCATACCAATGCGCTTTCAAAAGAGTAACATTGAAAAGTTGGTTCACGGCCTGTCCTGCCAGATCTCCTCCGCTACGAACGGCGCGGCCTGACTTTGCTGCGGAGATCTGGCAGGACAGGCTTCATCCATCGTCACTTGTCTGATTGCGCATTGGTCTCAGGCAGGTGGATCGTCTCCGCTTATCGGAAGCCGATTCGCTGTTCAATTGATAACCTGGGACGGGTTGTAGGCTGGGAATCTCCTTCGCTACGGACGACGCAAGGCCGTCTCATTGCTTCGCTCAAGAGACTCCCAGCCCTCGGAACATAGTCGCTGAAAACGCAATTCAAATCGGAATTATTCACTTGAGAAAGAATGTGATCGTCATTGCGCGGGCGTAAGCCAGTGGCAATCTCCTGACCGTTAAGAACAGATTGCTTCGTCGTTTCACTCCTCGCAATGACACTGGTTCTATGAACCGATTCTTTGGCAAAGGCATAATTCCGATTCAAATTACTTGTTGAATCGCGGAATGGTATGAAGCCGGTGTTTTAGCCCCGTCATACGAAGGCGCTTTCAAACAAGTAAGATTGGGGGGCCTCTTTGTAAGGATGTCCCGATTTCACGTACTTGAAAGCGAATTTGTATCAAAGGGCCTTTCGGGGTGACGGTCCTGATTAAAGATGATGTGCACCTGGGTTCCGGGTTTGCTCCTGATTTCAGTTTGGCCGTGGAGCTGTTCGACAAAAATGGCCACAAGACGCAGCCCCAAAGTTTGATGACGTTCCAGTGCCACCTCTTCCGGCATTCCGATTCCGTTGTCACTCACGGTCAATTCTAGATCGCCGTTGCTCGGGCAGAGGGAGATGTTCACCGCTCCCTTCGTGTCAGCGGGAAAAGCATGCTTGAGCGAATTGGAGAGGAGTTCAGTGACGATAAAACCCAGAGGCATGGCCAATTCGATCCCCAGGGAAACGTGCGGGACGTCCACTTTGACAGAAATTTTGCCCGTCACGTGCTCGTACGTGCCAAGAATTTGGCGGGAGAGACCGGACAAGAATTCATTCATTTGTATTTCCGACAGGTTCTGAGACTGGTAGAGCTTTTCATGGACGAGTGCCAAAGACTGTACCCGGTTTACGGATTCCGTAAACATTTCTCTATATTGTTCGTCCCTGACGTACCTGGACTGTAACCGTAGCAGGCTGGACATTACCTGCAAATTGTTTTTTACCCGGTGGTGAATCTCCCGGAGCAGCACTTCTTTTTCTGCCAGGGACGCCCTTATTTGTTCCTCTGCCGATTTGCGATCCGTGATATCGAGAAGAGTGCCTGTCATTCTCAAAGGGTTTCCGCGTGAATCGCATTCCACGATCTTGCCTCTGGCCAGCACCCATTTCCAGTCACCTGATCGCGAGCAGACGCGATGCTCCGCTTCATAAAACGATTTTGAGCCGTTGAGATGAACCGCCAGGGCGGCAGAGACTTCAGCAAGGTCATCGGGATGGATTAAATGCTGCCACCATTTCGAACGTAGATCAATGTCCTGGCTTGAGTACCCGAGGGTTCGCATCCAGTTTGGATCCAAGAACAGTTCTTGTCGCGCGATACTCCAGTCCCAGAGACAAAGATCAGCACCGTGAAGTGCCAGTTCGAGTCGCTCTTCACTTTTCGTAAGAGCTTGTTCCGCGCGTTTCCGTTCTTCAATTTCCGCCCGCAAATCGTGCACTAACTTTTGGTTTTCAAAGCCTAGTGTGAGTGACTGGGAATTGGTCTCGTGGATCTTTCCTCCTGTTTTCACGAGAACCGCTCCGAAGATGAGAATGACCGATCCCATGATGAGGTTTGCTTCATCAGCCTCGTAGAACAAACGCCCCGACAGAGGAGCAAGGATCATAATGATCGTGGGCATATAACACTGTTTCAGAGGTGAATAGACGACTGCCGCTGCCGCGCTGATGCCGGCGACGGCAATTGCAAGGAGAAGCTGGTGGGGCATCGAATCGACAGGGTAAATCAGGATGGCCGACATTCCCCAGACCAGTCCGGAAAGTGCCGTTAGTACGGAAAACCAGTGCCCCCAGGAAAATATTCCTCCCTCTCGCCGGGCATATCCGGGAAAAGCCCGAAGCAGAGCATAGCGAGGCGCTTGCACCGCGCCATAGAGCCCAAGCCACACCAGCAGCCGTACATGACCCACGTGATGCCGCAACGCAAACGCAATGACCACCGTACTGACAAGGGCTCCGACGAGCCCGAAGCCGGCTTGAGAAACGAGCTGACGTACCTGCGCGTTCCGCAGTTCCGTTGCCTGAAAAGCAGATGCGCTCATATCGCCATTATCTCTCGGTATCATAATGCTTTCGACCCGTTGGCACGGCGATTCCCCCCATCGCGAGTAAAACGAATTGCTACTCCATGACTAATTTTATTGCGCTTTGGACCGTCGATCTCTGCACGGCGATGTTATGTCACCGGCTGAGTGCAAAGACCCCCCTGAATTGTACCTAAGGCATATCCATCACTATACAGGATGATTTCGAGATAAGACAAGAAATTTTGCTATCGGTAGAATATCCATTCAGTTACCCGGAGAATTGCCTAACATCTACAATTGCGAGGAGTGAAACAACGAAGCACTATCGATACTCAAAGGCGGAGATTGCTTCGCTGCGCTCGCAATGACAGCCTTTTCCCACCCGTAACTGTACTACGACAATAATACTGAATTTCGGATACGGTCCCATCAATGTGGCTACTCCAGGGAAAACAGTCGATTAGCCATTGTACAGTGAATCAGCCTGTGTCAAGACCGGGGAGGCGGAGCACACTCGGGAAGGCCGGGAAAAACCGCGGAAAACGCAGCGCTGGAAAGCTGGCATACGGAGTGAGCCGGTCTGCGGAATCAAGCCCGCACAGAATGGAGGAAAGGATTCTTCGACAGAACACAGGAAAGCCTTGACAAACTAAGAGACCGGTCTATTATATGAGACACCATGATCGCGAAACCCTACAATGTCAGCTACAGAAGCGAAATTGGCGCCCAAAGATGGGTTCAACGACACCGGAGTGCGAGACTTTCTGAAAGCTGCAGGTGTTCCCGGGGATCATTGCATTTGAAGAAGTGAAACCTTGCCGGCCCCGCCAAAAAAGGCAAGAGGAGACATTCATGAAGGAGCAAAGTCATGCATAGAACACAACCCGCAGCCAGAATGCTCGATACGCTTCACATGTATCTGGACGGCAGGCTTGCCCGCCCGCCCATCGCGGAACTGATAGGCTTTGATCTCATAGAGGCGGAAATCGGGCATGCGGTCATAGAATTTCAAGCCGAAGCAAGACACGCCAATCCCATGGGCACTCTGCACGGAGGCGTTTTGTGCGATATCGCGGATGCAGCCATGGGCATGGCTTACGCCAGCACGCTGAGTCCGGGAGAAAGTTTTACCACTCTCGAATTGAAAATCAATTTTCTGAGACCTTTCTGGAAAGGCAAGCTTCGGGCAGTCGGCGACGTTATCAAGCAGGGGAATACCGTGGGGCTCGTGGAATGCGAGGTGTTGGACGAGAAGAATCGGCTCGTGGCCAAAGCATCAAGTACGTGCATGACATTGAAAGGACCTCAGGCGCACGGACGGTGAGGAACATCAAGGAGGAAGGGATTACACGGAAACCGTAGAATTACGACAGGACGATCTCCGTTAATTCGGCTATGTCTTCTGCCAGGACCACGTCCAGACCTTCTTTCACATCTTCCGGCATGCCGTCTACGTCCACCTGGTTTTTAGCGGGAAAGATGACAGTTCGTATCCCTGCCCTCTGGGCGGCAAGCAATTTCTCTCTAATTCCGCTCACGGGCAGAATTTTGCCGTTGAGCGTAATCTCGCCGCTTAGTGCCACATCCCGTTTCGCAGGACGCGAAGACAGGAGCGACAGGAGCGCCAGGGCTATGGTGATTCCCGCGGAAGGGCCGTCCTTGGGAATGGCACCTGCAGGAATGTGAATGTGGATGTCCATGTGAGAAAAGAAATCGGAATCTATTCGAAGCCGATCGGCATGACTTCGTATATAGCTCAGAGCGGTCTGGGCCGATTCCCTGAGCACGTTCCCCAGCGAGCCGGTCAGGATTAATTGCTGATTCCCCTTCATCGTGGTGGCTTCGACAAAAATCAATTCTCCGCCGAATTCGGTCCAAACGAGACCGGTGGTGACTCCGACCTGGTTGCCGCCTTCGGCAGCTTCGTGACTGAACTTGCGAGGCCCGAGAAATTGCTGGACGAGACTGTCGTCAATCTTTTCCGGGCATGAATCCTGCCTGTTGTCGAGGAAAATCCGCGCCAGTTTGCGGCATATATTAGCTATTTCCCGGTCAAGGTTCCGTAGCCCCGCTTCCCGGGTGTACTCTCCGATTATTCTGGTAACGGCTGAATCGGAAAACGCAATGCGTCGGCTGTTCAAACCGTTGTCTTTCAATTGGCGCGGAATCAAATAGTGCTGAGCGATGTTCCTTTTCTCTCTCTCGGTGTACCCGGGAAAGGTGATGACCTCCAGCCGATCCAGAAGCGGGGTGGGAAGATTTTCCACGACGTTTGCGGTGGCAATGAACATCACTGCTGAAAGATCGAAGGGTACGTCCAGATAGTGATCCAAGAAATGATGATTTTGCTCCGGATCGAGAATTTCCAGCATGACCGACGCGGGGTCGCCCCTGAAATCCTGGCCGATCTTGTCTATTTCATCGAGCATGAACACAGGGTTATTGAAGGAGAGCCTCTTGATTTCGCCGATTATTCTTCCGGGCATGGCCCCCACATACGTTCTCCGGTGGCCCCTGAGCTCAGCCTCGTCCCGGAGTCCCGCGACCGAGAAGCGCACGAACTTGCGCTCCATGGCCTCTGCTATGGCCTGTCCAATGGACGTCTTGCCCGTTCCCGGAGGCCCGGCAAAGCACAGGATGGGACCGCGCGTTATATGTGCGTGGCGTTTTCCGTCAAGTATTCTGCTCACGGTAAGACGCAAGTCATCCAATTTGAACGGTTTTGCGAGATAATACGCAGCGCCTTTGGTGAGGGCGTTCACTGCCGAATCGACTGTGGCGTATCCCGTTATCATGATGATATCCGTCGTCGATGAGGCCCGCTTCATGTTCTCCAGGAGTTGCATCCCGTCCATCTTTTCCATTTTCAAATCCGTGATGACGAGATCGTACTCACCGGCGTCGAGTTTCTGCAGGGCATCCAGCCCGTTTGTGGCAGTTTCTACCTCATGGCCTAATTTTTCCAGAACGTGTCGGATGTTTTCCCGGGCCAATTCCTCGTCGTCCACCACCAGGATGCGAAAAGTCCGCCGGCTGCGTAAGGTCCGGACTGCAAGGTATTCCAGGACGCGTTCCTTCACATGGGCAAGCCCGTAATGCTGCCCCTCCAGAATGGCCTCCGCACGCGTGAGATCGAGATTATCATCGGTATACCGATTCCACGGCAATGTTACGAGATAGTCGAGATAGTTGCTCCCGATGGAATATTCAGCAGCCGAGGGATCGGTTTTTTCCAGGCGTTCCCATTCCTTGAGGGCAACCGAAAGAACATCCACGGGAAGCTTCGCCTTCTCCAGGGCCGCTTTCAGATCCAGCAGATCCTGGGGAATTGCCGGTTGCTCTTCCTGAGTTTTTCGAAAAAAGACCATGATCACCTCCGCCTGTGTGGTCGGCAACCGAATTATAAGGAGAAAAACGAAAACCGGCAATCCTCCGGGGGAAAGAATTCGCTTGACTCGCTTTGATTTTCGCCACGTTGCATTGTGAAACAGGCATCCTTCGCAGCGCAATGTTCGGTATGTTATGAAAATGATAAGACTAATCTTCCGGTTGTTCTGAATTGTTGCCAACTGCAACGGCGCCCCATGCCGCGTCGGGCGGGCTGATTGAGATGAAATGGCCTAATTACAGTAACATGGATCTGTGGCACGGTATTTGAAACAACGTTGAGCAAAGCCGCGAAAAGGAGGTCGTTATGAAATCGTGGAGACAAAAATTTCAGGCCATGGCCATGGCTGTGGCTTTTGCTGAAGCGGGCGACACGGAAACCGCCAAGTACCTGGTGAACCGGGGGCAAGAGATCCAGGGCGGACGCGCGGGGGAGACCAAGAAAAGACGCGATCAACGGCCCAGAAAGCCCATTTTCCGCACCTGATCCGACTGAGGATCGTGAGCTGAACGTTCTCAATCACAAAGCATGGATTTGTTTGAAGAGGGAGGCGAATTATGGCCGCTGAATACGGCGTGAACAAGAAAAAACCCTATCTCAAGACCATCATTCTCGGCGCAGTGACTGCCGGCCTGTATGCAGTTGCGTTCGCCAACGCTGGCTCGGTTATGGAAATTTTCACCAGAGGCGGTTTTTACGCCGCATGTCCGATAGCCACGGTCTTTGTGTTTTCCTTTGCCCATGGGGCATTTGCCGGAAACCTGTGGTCCGTGCTGGGCATCGAAGCGAACGTGAAGCAACCGGAGAAAAGACCCGAGATCAGACCGGTGCGGCCAGCCAAGAGACCCCGGCCTCGTGTACGTTTGAGTGTATGACAAAGGTATTTGGGAGGATATGCTATGCATGATTTGGCTGTGGAAGGCGTAAAATTTATAGATCTGACCTGGATAAACGTGGCGTTCCTGTTCACTGTGGGTTTCATAGGCGGCCTGGTGAGCGGTTTTATCGGATCAGGCGGCGCATTTGTGCTGACGCCCGGCATGATGAGCCTGGGGGTTCCGGCTGCCGTAGCGGTGGCCAGCAACATGTGTCACAAATTTCCCAAGGCAATGGTGGGAGCGTACAAACGGTATAAATACGGCCAGGTGGATCTGAAGCTCGGCCTGGTCATGGCCGCTTCCGCAACGGTGGGAGTGCAAGCGGGAATCAAAATCCAGGAGTTCATTCTGGCAAAATGGGGAGAAGCAGGCTCGAACCTCTACGTAAGCGTCTCCTTCGTAGCGGTGCTGGTGATCGTCGGCGGCTACGTATTCTATGACGCCTGGAAGATTTCATCCAGCGGAGGCAAAGCACAAAAGCCCTCGCTGGCTCTGAAACTGCAGCGGATCAATCTTCCCCCCATGATTCATTTCAAGACCGCCAATCTCACTATTTCCTTGTGGTTCACCATTCCTGTGGGATTCGCAACGGGGATATTGGCCGCCACGATAGCAGTGGGCGGTTTTGTGGGGGTGCCCGGGATGATGTACGTGGTAGGCGCCTCGGGATTGATTTCCTCGGCAACCGAGCTGGTGATAGCTTTTCTCATGGGGTTAGGCGGTTCGGTGAAATGGGCGATTCACGGAATGGTCGATATCAGGCTCACGCTGATCATACTTGCAGGCTCTCTTTTGGGCGTACAACTCGGGGCCATCGGCACCACATTGGTCAAGGAGCACATGATCAAAATCGTCATGGGCACCATCATGATCATAGTGGCAGTCAGCAGGGCACTTGCGCTGCCGAAGTACCTGGATCAACTCGGACTCGTGTCGTTTTCCCCATCGAGCGTAAGCGTCCTTGATCTTGCCAGTTTCGTGACCATGTGCGTCGGTCTGGCGGTGGGCGCCATCATAATTCTGGGAAGCATGTGGAAGAGCAGAAAATCGCCGGTGGAAGAACCGTATGTTCCGCCCGTGGCCGAGAGTTACGAACACGTCTAAGGGAGCGAGGTTGACCGTGAGAAGGCGAACCATGGCGCGGCCTGACAAGAGGGAACTAAAATGAAAGTTCTGGCGGCTGTGGACAACACTCCGGAATCACAGACTGCACTTGCGTACGTTTGCCATCTGCTGGAACACTTTGACGCGGAAGTGCACGCGCTGTATGTAAGGCCTGACGAACCGAAGATAGCAGCAGACAGCTTTTATGCTCCTTTCTTTTCCAAGGACGGACTGAAGAACTGGATAAACGGCGAGACCCTGGAAGTCGAGCGCAAGGTCGACGAATCATGTGAATATTGTCTGGCGGGAAAAGTTCCCTGCGAACCCGTGACAGTTGCCGGCGATCCGTCTGAAGCCATACTCGATACGGCTTCAGACGGAAGCTACGACCTGATTGTGTTGGGCTCTCACGGTTATTCGGCTCTCCGTGGCTTTCTGCTGGGAACTGTGCATGCCAAGGTGCTCCACCATTCACGTATCCCGGTGCTTATCGTGCGGGACTTCAAGGAAATCCGAAGAGTCCTCGTCGCGTATCGGGGTTCCCGTTGTGATCAGGAGGCGCTGGAGTTTCTGGGGCCTCTCTTGTCCAGAAAAAAGCCGAAGATAGTCATTCTTCACGTCCAGGACAAGGAGGGGAGTTCCGAGACCGGGGAAGTTTGCCTCTCGCAAGGACGTGCAAGCCTGGGCCGTCTGGGACACGAACCCGAGGTACTCACCAAAGAGGGTGATTTTGTCGACGAGGTCCTGAAAGAGTCGCGAAGCGCGCGGTACGATCTTGTAGTGCTCGGGGCATACGGCAACGACAAGCCTCGATTGTTGAGAATGTTGAGCGACCATGCCCTCAACCTGGTACGATCCACGACGTTACCCGTGCTGGTCTTCCGAAAGAAGTCGAATAGCTGATTCCCAACCACGGGGCTCCATAGCAATCTTCCGAAATTATTCCAAGTTGTACCTTTTTATTTTTCGCCACAATGAAACGCGGTCGATTCCCAGGATTTCCGCCGCAGCCGATTTGTTTCCAGCAGTCTCCTGAAGCACCTGTCTGATGTAGGTAAGTTCCTGTTCTTCCAGAGTGGGTAGCCTTCCGTTTTTCTTTCTGTATGTCTTGATATGAAAGTCCCGTATGTCATCGGGTAAATGATCCGGCAGAATGATGTTGTCCGTAGCGAGAGCTATTCCTCGTTCGATGATGTTCTCGAGTTCGCGAACATTTCCCGGGAAATCGTAGTTTTTAAGCGTATCGAGAACTTCCCGGGAAAGGACAGGCGGTTCGCGATGCATCAACTTCGCATGTTTCTCAAGGAAATGAAGCGCCAGGAGCGGGATGTCGTTTTTCCGGGCCGCGAGCGGAGGCAGATCCAGCGCCACCACATTGAGCCTGTAGTACAGATCCTTGCGGAATTCGTTGGCCTGGATCGCTTCGTGAATATTTCTATTTGTGGCGGCGATGAATCGTACATCCACATGGATGGTGCTGGTGCCGCCGACCCGCATCAATTGTCTCTCCTGAATGACACGCAGCAGCTTGACCTGCATATTTGTAGACATTTCCGTGATTTCATCGAGAAAAAGGGTGCCGCCTCTTGCTGTTTCGATTATTCCCGGCTTGCTTGCATCGGCGCCCGTGTACGCTCCCTTTTCGTGGCCGAACAGTTCATTCGAAAGAAGTTCCTCGTTGAAGACTCCGCAATTAACCGCCATAAAGGGGGCCTTGTTCCGCTTGCCGTGTTCGTGGATGAAAGCCGCGAGCAGTTCCTTTCCCGTTCCTGATTCCCCGCTGATGAGGACGTTGCAATCGGTTTGCGCTATCTGACGTGACGTCTGGAGAATGCGCGACATCGCCGGATCCTTGGTGATTATCCGTATCAAACCCGCGTCTTTGAATCTCCGGAGGTCTTCCTTCAACTGAAGATTCTCTTCCCTCAAGCGTATTTTTTCCACCGCCTCTTCCACGATTTTGCGCACCGCATCTATCCTGTACGGCTTGGAAATGTAGTGGTAGGCTCCTTTCTTCATGGCTTCAATTGCCGAATCCACCGTAGCGTATCCGGTGATCATAATTACTTCACATGACGGATTCGTACGGCGTGATTCCTCGAGAATCCTCATTCCGTCAATTTTTTCCATGCGCAGATCCGTCAAGACGACGTCGTACGTTCTGCTTCCGATCAATTCCAGCCCCCTGGGGCCATTGTCGCAGGTGACGATATCGTATCCCTGCTTCTTAAGAATGTGCTCGAGATTTGTGAGGGCCATTTCCTCGTCGTCGATGATCAGCAGTCTTGGTGGACTATTCATTCTATTGGCTCCGCTGCTGGAATCTTGACCGTGAAGGTGGTGCCTTTTCCGAGAACGCTTTTCACCTGAATGGTTCCATTATGACCGACAATGATGTCATGGGTTATGAAGAGCCCCAAGCCGGTCCCTTGTCCCACGTCTTTGGTGGTAAAAAATGGATCGAATATCCTGGGCAAGTCTTCGTCCTTGATGCCCTTTCCCGTGTCCCGGACAAGAACCGAGACCATTCCTTGTCGTAATCCGTTCGCCCTTATCTCCACGTCTCCTTCATCCTCAATCGCCTGGACCGCGTTGGAAATAAGGTTCATGAAGGCTTGCTGCAACCGTTGTTTGTCGCCGAAAATCGTCAGACTTCCGTCGATCCGGACGTTCATCCTTACCCCAGGGGGAATCTGACCATGCAACAACCCCAACGTTTTTTCCAAAATCTCCCTGAGATTGAACCGTTCCCTGAAAAACTCCTTGTTTCTCGAGAATTCCAGAAGGTTGATGACGATACCCCGCGCCTTGTCGACCTGCTCCAGGACTTTCTTGAGGACTGCCCGCTGCCATTCTCGATCAGCCTCGTCCAGTTCTTCCATCATGATTTCGCACGATGAGGAAATATTGGAAAGCGGATTGTTCACTTCATGAGCCACGCCCGCAAGCATCGTTCCCAGAGAAGCGAGTTTCTTCGACTCAACGAGCTGTTCTTCCCTGATTTTGAGTTGAGCGGCCATTCTGTTGAATGAATCGAAGATGTCCCGGAGTTCTCTTTCCGGGGGCAGGTTTTCAATGGGCTTAAACTGCCCCTTGGCAATGCTTTCAGTGCTTCGTTCCAGCAACCGAAGCGGTTTCATGATCTTGGCAAACATGAAGCTACCCACAACGATCAGGCCGATCCCCACGAAAACGAAGGCCAAGAGTTGCAACCTCACGGTAGCGCCCATAGTCTGTTTAATAGAAGCCCTCTTCTTCTGCGCTACTTCTCTCCCAAATTCAGCCATGGACGATCCGATTTTCCTGATGTCGGATTCGTATTCGAGCCGGGACTCAGTGGTGGAAGGACACCGGTCCTTCATGGCAGGGTCAGCGCACCTTGACATCAGGTGCTCGTAGTCTTGCAAATTCTTTCTGAAGGCATCCACTTGTTCCGGAGACGACAGCGCTTCAATTCTCCCGGAATTCTTTTCCACGAGTGCCTGGATTCGAGGAAGCTGATAGAGAGCGCTTCGCAGAGAGTGATCATCGGCGTAGAGAAAATAGTTTTTCTCGAAACGCCGAATCTCCAGAACCGATTCCTCCAACTTGCTCACGTCTTCGAGATACCCGATCTTGTCCTCGAGCTGATGCATAAAATAGTACGATCCGAGCAGGCCTGCAGTCATGAAAAGGTACAAGGCTGCAACGGCGATGATGACCTTGTGTCGAATGCTGATGGCGGCTGTGGGCATAGATGAACCTCAGGCAGGAAGTCCGAGCTACAGGGGCTGTGGCAAAATTCGTTCCAACACGTCAAAAGTCTCCTGCGACTGCAATATCCCGGCATCACGACGAGTTTTCATTTCGCATACATTCCGCAAAACGTTCATGCTGTCAGGGCCGTTTCACAATGCAACACAACATAATGTCCGTATTTTGTCCCGAGGCCCATAATCGTCCCACCGAGGCAAACACACCGGACTCCGGTTTCGATGTCACCGTGTCCGACCCGTCACCCCTGCCGAATCTTTTTGCGTCGAGTGGTCCCGTAGAATTTATGATTGAGCGTTCTATCTTTCTCGACTCCCCCAGTTGGACAGCCGAGACAAGAATCTGTTGCATCGTGCAACGCCAAATCGTGCCGGAAAGAGCGGCAAGAGCAATTTCATGGGGTGTATTCCGCGAAAACGCAGACGGAGCGCGTTGGGTACCGGGTGCGCGTTCGCCGGGGATAGGCCTGACGGTTGATCTCCGTCACCATAGGGTGCAAAAGAATTCGACGCCCCGGACCTGCAGCGAAATCATACGCCGGCTGTCTCATTACGTAACAAAATGCAACGGGGCGCATGCTCCTGCAACAGTCGGGGAGTTCCTTCCCTGGTAAAGCGATTCAAAAATGGCTTGCGTCGTAGCAATCCCGGTTTCGGTAGGGGCGGGTTTGAAACCCGCCCCTACAGCGGTTATCGACTAGTCTAAGGTGTAAAGGTAATTGCGAAACGGTCTACCAGGTGCACTGGGGCGCAATTTCAGTTGTACCATTGAAAGTCGGACGGAATGCGGCGACCTTGGATAGTATGTTCGTAATGATTCAGTTACTCGGGGGAAGTGCCTAACCTCTGTCATTGCGAGGAGTGAAACGACGAAGCAATCTGTATACTTAAACGCGAAGATTGGTTCGCTTCGCTCGCAATGACAGCATTTTCCCGTCGGCAACTGAGGCGTTACGTATGTTTCTGTGATTTCTTTGCCTCTCGATGTCAGTTTGGCACGAAAGTTGTAACAGCGGGGGCGAGACCAGAAACGAGGTGTGTTGGTGAAAGAAAAGGACAACGGCAGACGCAGGGGCATTCTCAATGCCACCACTCTTGAGGCTGCCAGGGAGGCTGAAAAAATGCGAGACGACCAACCCATTGAACAACCAAAGCCAGGGCGCGAGAAAAAGGACACGCTTCGCCAGAGACTGCAAAAACATATGGCGGCAATTGCCTATGCGGAAGCCGGGGAGTTCGAAACTGCAGAAGAGCTCACCGAGCCGTCCTCAAGAACGAAGACGGTTCTTCTCGTGATCGAGGGGGAAACTCCGGATCCCGCGGCGTTCAATTACGCTTTGAAGCTGTGCAAACGGACGAACGCCGAGCTGGATATTCTTCAGGTTATAGCTTCCGGCGACGAGCATGACTACGAGTCCTTAAGCCAGAAAATGACGGAGGGCACCCGGAATATAGTAGCAATGGTGAAGCTGCTCGAGCAGGACGACGTACTGTTTAAGGTCACCATTCGGTTGGGCGATGTGAACCAGAAACTGTTTAACTACGCGAAGAGACACAAGGATGTGGGAATGGTGGTATTCGATTCTCCCAAAGCCAGGGAAGGCTCGCAAGCGTACAAACGCTGGTCCCGGCTTGTGGAGGAGATTTCCCGCCAGCTTTCGATTCCTCTCGTGACGGTCGTAGAAAGTACACCCTGACGGCCGGTTGCGGCAAAGGTGACGGAGTGATTATAGGGGGCTGCCTTGATAGCGGGTCACGTTTCTCATGCCATTTCACGCATTTGAAGGCGCATTGGCATTACACGGATTCGCTTTTTCACAGGTACCTCGATTCCGGGCTCAGGCTGGTGGCACTCCTTCGCTGCGGACGACGCAGGGCCGTCTCATCACTTCGCTCGGGAGAGCCCCCAGCCCTGACATCCCATAAATCTTGTGGCGAATCCGTATTAGATGGTTATGAGCGACTATTGCCTTCTATTTTTTTGTCGCCGATCTACGGAACTGAATGCGGCGCCCGTGTTCGGCCGATTTTTGCCTGCCACACCAGCTCTTGAAATCAATCTGGCCACGCCCTTCCACGCTGCCGCGATGGCAAGAGCGATGACAACGGCAGTGCCGAAAAGATAAAAATATCTGCGATGCGGCAGTAGGCCTTCAGTTTCCGCTCTGGTCCAATAGACGGCATCGGCGAAAGCCAAAACGATCATTCCCGCTATTACGGCAGATAAAAGAATCCCATATTTCTTGCCCACTCCGACCTCTGATGGTGCGCTGAAAGCAGATCTTGCTTGCGTGTCGTACACGCAGGCCGTTCAGACCAATGAGCTTTCAAAGACGTGAACCCCGGGAGGCGCTTCTTGTAAGAAGATCTCCCCGAACCCCGCCTCAAGAACTATTCGCGCCGGCCGGAACCTGCATGTCTTTCGAAGACCGATCTGTGCACGGCAGGCCGATCCACTGTATCCGCATGATCAATATTAGCGGCGTTGTCAAGGAAAAGTTCCGTTAATGCCCGGCGAACTCTTTCAACGCGAAATGTCAGAGCCGGGTTTCGTTTTTCGTCAAGGGAGTCGAGCAAATGACGAAAAAAGAAAGGAGGGAATTACGTTCCCCTCCTTTCACCCTGACGAGAAGTGAGCATGTGGCGTCGCGTCGAATCTACATTTTTCTCGGATTCTTGCTTGCACAAAATTCCAGAAAGGACCTCGTCGCTTTTCCCTCGTTATTAACGTCGGCATAGAGCAAAAAGGGTCTGGTGATAGGGTAGGTCCCGTCATTTACCGTGTCCCTGGTGGGAAGAATTGCAGGAGAATTGTTGTCTTTCTTGACCGCTATGACTTTCACGATAGCTTCCTGCCCCTGTTCCTTGAGCTGCACCAGATTCCTGATCCGCACGAAGCCCGTTGCATTCTTTGATTCGGCCACCGCAGGGATGATGGAACGAAAAAAGGCTTTGGTGACGGCATGAGACGCTATTGGCGCCTTCAAGAAGTCTTTGGTAAAAAAATCCAGTGTTCCCGGACGTTTTTCGCCGACGGTCAACAGCGATATCGGTTCGTCAAACCCTCCAACCTGATTCCAGTTGGTGATTTCGCCGGTAAAGAGCTTGCGAACCTGTTCTACGGTGAGCTCGTTGACCGGATTGGACGGGTTGGTAATTATGGCGATCCCTCCCCACCCGATAATTCTTTCCGTAAATGTTACTCCTTTTTTTGCGGCAGCGTCCTTCGCCGATTTGTCCACATCGTGCCCTTGCATAATAATTTCGGTTTCTCTCTTACAAAGCGAATCGACGGCGTCGATCGGCGAGGCCCCCCCACTGACAATGATATTGCATCCGGGGTTATTCTTCATAAACTCCCGTGCCATGAAATCGACCAGATCCGCCATACTGTCCGAGCCTTTTATCCGGATGACTTCCTTTGACGAATCCTGAGAATACGCGACCGCACTGAAAAGAGCTGTGACAGCTACCATAGCCACAACCACAACGAACCGCAGTTTGTTATCCATATCCAATTCCTTTCCGTGGAAAATGTGAGTTCCGCCGCCTGTAATCGGAAGAACGAACAGGAGCGTCCGCTTACAGTCATTGAGACGAACGCACAGTGCTGGAGCAAGCACCGGGGCAGAGTTCATCACGATCTGGGAGATTGAGACAGCGACGATTATGGAACATAGGGTCGGTTCAGGCAAGCAATTTCCGAAATGTTCAACCGACGAAAAGTGAACATGCGAGGAAACTACGCCTCGCGCCATTGCGAGGGCAAAGCCGGAGCAATCTCCAACTGACCATAACTGAGATTGCTTCGTCGTTCCCCTCCTCGCAATGACATGCTTGGACGGTCGGAGTGTGGGCGAGAGTCATGAACGAATCCGACAAAATTTTCTAGTGTGCTGTCCCATAAGTAACCTACGTAACCGGCCATCTGAGCCTGTCCCGAAGTTTTCATCGAGCAAGGGAAACCGGCTTTGTCATTGCGAGCGAAGCGAAGCAATCTCGCGTAGTTGTAGAATTAGGGCTGGAAATTGCTTCGTCGCTCCTCGCAATGACAGTGATTCGCGTCCCGACCAAGTCGGTGATTTGAAAGTTATTTGCGGGGCACCACACTAACACTGCTGAATAAAACATTTCGAGGTTGGTTTCGGGCATGCACTTCAAGAAGTGCATCTTCCCACCTCCTCCGCAGACCCGGACACGTGTGTCACCCTTGTCGGACGCACGGGCACGCTCATGCAGCTCTGTGTCTGCTTGGGACCACCAAGTGAGGCAGTTTGTTCTCAATGCGCGACCTGCCGTATTCCAGCCAGGGGGGAAGGGCGAGGCGCTCTCCAAGACTGTCCATCGGCTCATCTACCGTGAATCCGGGGGGGTCGGTTGCAATTTCAAACAGGGCTCCACCGGGTTCTCGGAAATAGATGGACCGAAAGTACGTGCGATCGATGACTGGAGTCACGTCCGGCAAGACTCGAACAAGTTTTTCTCTCCACAGGATTTGAGTGTCCGCGTCCGGTACACGCCACGCAACATGGTGTACGGTGCCTACCGCGATTCTACCCCGTCGCGCGGTCGGCAGGCGAATGAGATCAATGACGGCGCCCGATCCGCCGCGACCCACTTCGAAACGAAACCGTCCATCTTCTTCCCTGACAAAACGGAATCCCAGGGCGCCGGTGAGAAACTCTGCGGTATCCCTGCCCGATTCTTCCAGAAGGGCGACCGAGTGCAACCCGGTTATTCCATGCGACAAAGGAACGCTACGGGTACGACCGGAACTTTCCGCTTCGACGCCGGCCACAAGTTCCAGTTTCAGTTCATCGGGGTCGTAAAAAGCCAACACCTTTTCATCGAGCCGACTGAACGGACGATCGAAAGAAACGCCTCGCGCTGCGAACCGATCAATCCAAAAGCCGAAAGCAGTCTCGGGAATAGCAAACGATATTGCAGCGAATTGTCCCACGCCTCTGCGACCCTTCGAAATTCCCGGCCACGGGAAAAACGTGATGAGAGTTCCCGGGCGACCTGCATCGTCTCCGTAATAGAGATGGTACGTTCCCGGATCGTCAAAATTGACGGTTCGTTTTACCAACCGCAATCCGAGAACCTCGGTATAAAAACTGAGGTTAGTCTGGGGGTCGCCTGCGATGGCAGTCACATGATGGATTCCGATTATTTCCGAGTTCATTGGTTCTCCTCTCTTGGTTGCGAGCAGGAGCAGATTTCATCATAAAATAATTCCGAGACCGAGAAGGTCAAGGCGGGAATAATTCGACATATCATTACATTGCGATTGATTTTCTCAGGCTGGTCTCAGGAGGGATACAAGAGATAACGAGATCGCTTGTCAAGGTATGCATTCAGGTCCCGGCTCCATTCCTTTTCCATGTCAAGGACCGAGCGTCCCTGTTCCAATTGCTCTCGGATGTGCGCGTCACCCGTAATGACATCTATGGGAAGCTTGTCTTCCACGTATTCATACGGCGGGTCAGCCCATCGAAATTTGGATGGATACAGCCTCAGGAGAGCCGAGAGCAGGGCCAACGAGAATCTGTACGGTCTAAACCGTTTTCTGTCTACCACGTGCAGGAAAAAACCATGACACAGGGATCCCTCCCATTTGTTGAATGTGGGTCGAAAACTGATTTCCTGAAGTACCACTCCGTTCAGGGCTTCCTTTTCGAAGTTCCGCAGGATTTCATCGCAGCGAAAGAAAGGGGCGCCGAATATTTCAAATGGCCTGGTTGTCCCGCGGCCTTCAGAAATATTCGTTCCTTCCAGGAGCACTTGACCGGGATAGGCGACAGCGGTTTCGACCAGAGGCATATTGGGCGAGGGCAAGATCCACGGCAAACCCGTGTCCTCGAAATACGAGTTTCGGTCCCATCCAGTTGTACGGACGACTTCCAGGTTACAACCGATCTCATATTCCCGGTTGTACAGACCCATGAGCTCCCCCATGGTCAGCCCGTGTCTCATGGGAAGAGGGTAGGGGCCCACGAAGCTTGCATAGCGGACTTGCAGGAGATTTCCCTCTACATCTTCAGCGTTTATGGGATTGGGGCGATCGAGGATCACGACTCCCTTATCCCAACGGGCGCACTGCTTCATGAGGTACAGGACCGTCGTGGCAAAGGTATACACTCGCGTCCCCACGTCCTGAATGTCCACGATCACCGTGTCCACCGGATCCAGCATTTCAGCCGTGGGTATTCGCGTTTCCGAATACAAGCTGTACACCGGCAATCCCAGTTCAGCGTGAATACCGTGATGGGTTTCCTTCATATTGTCCTGTTCGGTCCCCGATGTCCCGTGTTGAGGCCCGAAAAGAGTGGTCAACCGGCGAGGAAACGTCCTCGCAATGAGGCCGGGAGCGCTCCTGAACCGAGAATCCGTGGACGCCTGATTGTACAGGAGTCCCAGACGCCCTGAGTTGGCAAGAATACCCGGTTCTTTCAAGATCCGTTCGAGACCCGTGCTCGTCACGTGTACCTCGGTTTTGCAAAATTGGAAATATGGTTGAAAGGCCGGCTTCGGTACATGTGTAAAGCTGAAGTCGTACAGCCGGCTCATCCTTCAGTCTAGAGGAGGGAATTATCGTTTCCCTCCCATTGCCAGGAGTGAAACGACGAAGCAATCTCGATGTTCAAAGGCAGAGATTGCTTCGCAGCGCTCTCAATTGACACCTGTTTCCCATGTGTAACTGAATGGATACAGAACCGGTGAACAGTTTCAAGAGGAATCCTGGGGGCCACAATCAATTCCCCCGCATGCGACACGTTGGCCTCTATTCCCATTTTCCTCCTCTGCCCTTATGCATGTCCACTGTATTCACGTCCCATTTTCTTACGATTACGGTCCGTTCGCCTCCGCCGCCCGCAACAGCGGAATTCATGATCCAGGAGACGATGCTGACGATAATA
>DATHCX010000184.1:0-5093 GCA_035319325.1 Desulfomonilaceae bacterium | reverse complement strand
AACTTGCCAACTGTTGGCACAGCCCGCTAACATCAATTGGCGGTCTAGTGTTTGCCGCAGAGCCTCAGAGGGACCAGCGAGACGTGACGCGAGGGCCCCGATTCTGTCCAGGAAGTCAAAAGACCTTCGAATCTGTTGTGGCCTGGTGTTCATCCGCACGCTTCGTTCTGAGATATGCCGACCATTGTGCCAAAAATTAGATCGTTCTTCCGAATCCAAGGATCCAATGTCCACGAGCATGGTAAAGTCCGTTTTCTGCTTACTCGAAAGTTCCTCAGGAAAGGGTGGAGTCGTGGCAAACTTGTCAAAATCATTGAGTGGCGGGCCCTTGTGAAAACCCGACCTAGTACAATCAGGCGAGCCGTCATCCCCGGCTACCAGCGTTCGAACGTAATATCGGAATGTCTCATTCTCTTCTCGAAGAACGGCAATCTCATCTTTACAATGCTTCTTGAAACCATCCACTTCCTTCCGGATCTGTTGAAGCTGAACCACAACCGCAAAAAAACTTTGAAAAAGTGACCTGATGGACGATATTGCCCGACGTACTACTTCTATAGGGTTGAGTAGAAAGTGGGTCATAATCAGCCTACGTTGCAATTCGACAGGACGTTCATGCCCCCCGTTGCAGTGAAAAAATCGTGGCATACGTCTAGAACGTTGCGTCTGGGAGCTCGCCCGAAATGAGCTATCGTTTGCTCAATGTCAACCTGAAAAAAACTCGCAGCCGATTCAGGATGCCGTTCCACCAGGTGTTTGGAATAATCAAGACCATGAGCGGTGAACAGTTGCGCTACTACATCTCGAGCATACAAAGTCTTACCTGTGGCGAAGATCAAGTCTTGAGGAGAGGGGCTTTGAATAAGATCCGCGGCCATTTCCATGTATTCGCGGGCACAACCCCAATCGCAATAAAAGTCCAGAGTGTGGACTTCAGCCTGGAAGTCTCTATCGTCTAAAGCAGCGGTCAAAACAGCCATTACCCTGGGGAGAAAATATTCTGGCGGTCGTCTGACGGATTCGTGGTTGAAAAGATATGCGATGCAAATGTGCAGACCATGTACGCGGCGGTAATAATCGAGCAGATATTCCGCCGCAAGTTTGGTCACCGAATAGAGGCAGTCGTGACGTTTCTGCGATTGAAGGCTTATGCGGCCCCTCAAAGGCGTGCCGAAGACCTTGGCAGAACTCGCGTAAAAAACACGAATGTCTCGATTCTGTCCTCGCGAATATTCGAGAATTGTGTGAACGGTTCTCACATTGACGTCTAAAGCGTCTCCCCAAACCTGTTCGTATGAAAAACCCGCAGCTCCATGAACGGCCGCTAGATGGTATATCTCGTCTGGGACCGTTGCAGCCAAAACCGCGGCTAATCTTTCTTGATCCTTCAGATCGCAGTGGACGTAACTAAAATATGCACCCTCTGAAAGATAGCGGGATCGCTGTTGCTTCCCGACTCCCCAGACATGGCAGCCCCTCGCAGTCAGGATCTCGGCGAGAAAACTTCCGTCCTGACCATTCACTCCTAAAACAAGGCACTTTGTCATCGACGGGCCTTCATCACGAGTTCGAACATTCTTTGCTGGATTGAGTCGGGCGCCTCTTCAATTTCCTGAAGGATCTTGTCCACATTGTCTCTATTGACAAAGGTAATTTTTGGGAGCGGGAAGATAAATGTGACCCCATTTCGGATCATGTCATATTCTCTGCGGAGGAATTCTCGTTGGAAATGCCATGGCAGTACAAGATAGAACTTTGGTCCCATGCGGCGCGATTCTTCTTCGGAGATTATGGGGATGTTGCTGCCAAGAGTCTTTGCCCCTACCTTATCGAGGTTGCGGTCGGCCGCGGCCTCGATAAGGGTGTTGTCAATTTCATAGTATTGAAGGAGGACGTTTCCCTTGGTGGATGCGCCATATACATGGATGGTCTGACCCTGATGCTTAAGGCTCTTGAGAAGCGCTTTCGATTCGTCCCGAAGTTCGGCGACTCGCTGCCTGAAAGCAGCATACGGCTTTTCGGCATCCAATGCCATATCGAACTCCATCAAACGGAGGCGCCGGAGCGCCAAATCGTGTTCAGGCGTGTCGAATTTATTAATATCCTTGTGACAAACAAAGCATCGAATACTTCCTCCGTTGATGTCGTTTATTTCGGCTCGGAAAACACGGAGCCCCGCTTCAGCCAAAAGATACTCCAGCACCGCCAAGCTGTAGTATTCAATATGCTCGTGGCAAATGGTGTCGAAAGAATTATTGAGCAACATCAAAGGCAAATATGATAACTCGATGATCCATACACCATTTTTGCTGAGCAAGGAGGCAACGTGGCGAGCAAAATCTGTCGGCTCTTCCAAATCATAGAATATCGCTATCGAGGTAACCACATCGAATTCGAGTCCTTGGAACTTTTTCTTGGTCTCCTCGGACGGAAACATCGCGTTAACCAGGGTAATCGGTAAATCGATGCCTTGCGCAATATCGGACGGATCCACACCGTAGAGCCTCGTGCCATCCGGATAGTACGACAACAAAGTTCCATCGTTGCACCCGATGTCCACCACAGTGAGGGAGGTACCAGACCTCCCCACAACATCCAGTGCACTCTCCACTACTCCACGCAGATGATCCCTCATGGTCTGGTTTGTGCCCGATCTATACCAGTAGTTGGTGTACAAAACCGCAGGGGGAAAAGTGTGTGCCAGCTGGACGAGCCCGCAACCGCCTCCGGCTTCGACATCGCATCGAACGAGTCGGGTCGGCAATTTGCGCCTTGGCGGCTCAATTACCCCTTCCTTCACGAAGGAACCTTGCAGGTACTGATCGCCGAGATCTATAATCTCAGCTAGGCTATGCGACCCGCAGATTCGACAGGCTTTGAGATATTTGGGATACATCTTTCACATACCATTTCAAGTTTCTGGGTCCTACTGAAGACGAGGGACTCCCCTGCGCCGCTCGCACCTCATCCTGTAAACGCAGAGAATTCGCAATCAACGTCGTCTTAAATCGGGACTCTGACTTTTGCTGTTTCCTATCCTGTGTAGAAACCGCATGCCTTTTATCCATGGCGCATGAATCCTCTCGATGAACACATGGGTTTCCTTGACCAAGGTCGCGAAAAATCCACCTCTCCATTTTCGAAACAAACTGGCCGTCACTAAGGGATCTACTGCGTTAGCCCTTTCGAGTATCCGTTAACGATTTGTCCAAAAAAATCTGTTAAGCAATACTCTTGCCGAACAAGTAAGACAGTCACTTGGGCGAAAGCAAGCGTCCGGAAAGGCTCAGAAAACCTGGATACCAGGTTTCGCCGGACCGACGAATAGGGAACATCACCTTTCCACATCGAAGACCTCGAATAAAGCCGGCTGATCGAGAGACGGCTCCCAAATCCTATTAATAGACGAACTCACGATCGACGGTTTCATTAGCGGAACCGCAGCGACCGACCGAAGTCCCACGGATAACTTTTTTCATTTCTTATAGACCACAGGGCCAAATTGGTCAAGAGGCTTTCGAAGTGAACGTGTGACCAGTCCGTTTTGAAGTTTTTTCTCCTCTCAAGTCTCTTTGATTCACATATGGTATTGCTTGCGGGCGTAGCTGCGGGTTGGATGGCACTTGGCTTGGCTGCAGTAAAGTGTGTTGCAAACCAGGGTTGGAACGAATAGAAGCCCTGAGCGGGCTTTTCATCCTTTCATCACGAGATCCATTGAGAGTCCGGTCCGCCATGAGATTGCCAAAATCAAAGTACTGATGTTTGCCGGAGGATTTATCCGGGTTCATGACGTTCCAGGGACAAGAGACAATCTATCAAGGAGAAGAGACAAATGCCCTTTGTTCAGGTTCTAAAGAAGTGGCTTGCAAGATATCCGGCGCTAAGGAAGCGCCTGGAGTCAATCCACAAGGAAGTTTTGTGACAAGGGCATTTGCTCAGTGACTGGTGGCACAACTACGTGGCCAAGTTGACAGTGCATAGAAAAACCCCTCTCGGCTTCACCTTGGCCGCTCGAACTACCGAGAGAATAGATTGATGCTGGACGGAAGCTTCGAATCTGAAGAAATCCCGATTTTGACAGAGTACCTGCAGAAGTGCGACGTCTTTGTAGATATTGGCGTTTACATCGGCATGTATTCTTGTTTATTCTGCTTTCTGGGACTACCGTCTATCGCCGTAGAACCACAGCCCTTGAACGTGGCCCTCTCTTGCAAAAACCTCGAGGACAACTCCTTTGAACACAAGTGCGAGGTCTAACCCATAGCGTTAAGTGATCAGCCGGGTCTTATGTGGCTTTACGGCCCTTCCGGTCCTAGTGTTGTGTCGCGCAAATAGCTTTCAAATCACCGACTTGGTCGGGACGCGAATCAGTGTCATTGCGAGGAGCGACGCGACGAAGCAATCTCCCGCCCTTATACTGCAACTACGCGAGATTGGTTCGTTTCGTTCGCAATGACAAAACCGGCTGCCCTTGCTCGATGAAAACTTCGGGACAGCCCCAGATAGCCGGTTACGTAAGTTACTTGTGGGACAGCACACCAGCATCAAAATCGCGATGCAGTCAAGCAGTTCCATTTTTGTAGAGTAGCTGCTCCGTTACGAGCAACATGTCAACGCAGGAGCGCTGGGACGAAGCAGCTTCTGCGGTGTACGCGATCCGCCGGAGCCTGGTGCGTAAGCTATGTTCTCAAGTTTTCAGCGTTTTGCAGGAACCATCTGTACACGGAGGCGATGCCGTCTCTGAGGGATATGGAAGCCTTCCACCCCAACGCGGCCAGGCGACTGCCGTCCACCAATTTGCGCTGCATTCCGTCCGGCATGTCGCTGTTGTACCGAATCTCACCTTGGTAGCCGACAATTTCGTTTATCAGCAAGGCCAATTCCCGAATGGAAATTTCTTCACCAGTACCGACATTGACTAATTCGCTTGAGTCGTACTTCTCCACGAGGAATACGCACGCGTCCGCAAGATCGTCCACGTGGAGGAATTCCCTCGTTGGATCTCCGGTGCCCCAGATTTCCACACGCGATCGACCGGACTCCTTTGCCTCGTGGAATTTTCGCAAAAGCGCGGGAATGACGTGAGCATTTTC
>DATHCX010000183.1:0-24099 GCA_035319325.1 Desulfomonilaceae bacterium | reverse complement strand
GCCACAAGATTTATAAGATTGCCGGGCTGGGGGCTCTCCTGAGCGAAGTGATGAGACGGCTCTGCGTCGTCCGCAGCGAAGGAGTGCCCCCAGCCTGTGCCCAGAATCGAGTTACCTGCAAAAAAGCGAATCCGTATGAGATATGTTCAGTATGTATTTCATGCCGACAAATTCGTCACCCCCCACCTGTTGAAAGTGAATAGCATTCTTTTGCGTTCGCGAAAACATGCTCGCTCCACAGTCTTCTCAGCATCTATTCAATATGCTAAAATGCAATAGTGTTCGTAATGAGCGGATGTGAACAATAGTGCGCGCGAGTGTTGTGTCCCGCAAATAGCTTTCAAATCACCGACTTGGTCGGGACGCGAATCAGTGTCATTGCGAGGAGCCACGCGACGAAGCAATCTCCAGCCCTTATTCTGCAACTAAGCGAGATTGCTTCGCTGCGCTCGCAATGACAAAACCGGCTTCGCTTGCTCGATGAAAACTTCGGGAGAGCCCCAGATGGCCGGTTACGTAAGTTACTTGTGGGACAGCACGCTTGGATATTTTCGCAATTTGTGTGGAGGCTGCCGCTTATGAATTGTGGAGCCCTGTCCGGTAATAAAACAGAAAGAACCTGCCTTATTGCAGATCTCGGCCTCTTGGGGGTCACTGACACGGAACGATTCATGTCCGCCGCAGCAGAATTCCGGCTGCGGAACGAGTGTCCAGATATCGTTTTTTTTCTCGTGCATCCTAAAACTGTTGCGCTCGGCCTTCGGGACAGACGTTGCGAAATCCCCAAAGATCTCCTGGTGACCAGGAGACGACTCGAAGAAGAAGGTATAGCACTGACTCGCTCGGTACGGGGGGGCGGAATCACGTATCACTGGCCCGGGCAGGTGGTCTGCTATCCGGTCCTCGCGCTCGGACCCGGCGAACGAGATCTGCCGGGATTCATGACAAAACTGGAACAGGTTGGTATGCAGAGCCTCGCCCGATTCGGGCTGGCTGCAATGAGAAGACGGGACAGCGCATCGCACGTAGGGCTCTGGCTGGACGGAAAGAAGATCGTGTCCATGGGAGTGAGGGTCAGTAACTGGATCACGAGTTTCGGATTCGCGCTCAATCTTGAGGGAGACCATTCCCAGTCGCGCTATGTTCGCCCGTGCGGCCTGGAAGGGGTCGAACTCACCACTGTACAGGAAGCCCTTGGACACGCGCCTCCAAGACAATGGCTCATGGAAACGATATGTGACTGCTTCGGTACCGTATTCGGCCGCATCCCGAAGAAGATGCCGGACGATCTATTCGCCGGCATATGTTCATTGGCACATTCTAAGGACGTCATGAGGACAGGATCAGGATAATGAACATGCAAAAAGACAATTTGATTCAGATCATGGACCAGGACGGCAATGTGGACGAGTCTGCCATAAAAGGCATTTCCGATGAGGAAATTTTAAAGATGTATCGATTGATGGTGTTTACTCGTCTGTGGAACGTCAAGGCGTTGAGCCTTCAACGCCAGGGTCGTTTGGGAACACTGGCGTCGGTTCGGGGGCAGGAAGCGTCCAACGTGGGGATGGGGCTCGCGCTGGAGCCCGAAGACTGGTTCGCTCCGGCCTTTCGGGAATACGGAGCCCAGTTCGCTCGAGGTATGGACCCTGTGGCCATGTTCCAGTACTGGGGCGGGGACGAACGCGGAAACAAACCCCCTTCAAGGACGCTGCCCACCTGTATCACCGTGGGCTCGCACCTGTGTCACGCCGTGGGGATTGCTTTCGCAGCAAAAATCAGGGGGGACAAGATTGCGGTCATGTCCAGTTCCGGTGATGGTTCAACGTCTCAGGGAGATTTTCACGAAAGCCTCAATTTTGCCGGGGTATTCAAACTCCCGGTCGTTTTTGTCATTCAAAACAACTTCTGGGCTATATCGGTTCCCCTGCACAAGCAGACAGCCTCTGTCACGATCGCAGAAAAAGCATGCGCCTATGGTTTCGACGGTTTTCGAGTTGACGGTAACGATATTTTTGCCGTGTATCTCACGCTGAAGGAGCGCCTGGCAGATGCGAGAGAGAATTTCCGTCCCTCCCTCGTGGAACTTGTCACGTACCGGCTAGACGACCACACCACATCCGACGATGCCAGCAGATACCGGACTGAGGAAATGATAGGTCCCTGGAGAGGACGAGATCCCGTTGACAGACTCCGGAAATTTCTCTCGGCAAAGCGCGGGTGGGATGAAAAAAAAGAGACCGACCTCCAGGCGGAACTTGCGGCCGAGGTAGAAACTGCAGTGCAACAATTCGAATCGCTATCGCCGCCGGACCCAATGCACATGTTCGATCACATGTATTACGAAATGCCCTGGCACCTCAAGGAACAACGAGAAGAGATGCGCAGGCAGATCGGCGAGGAGAGGTGAAGCATGGCCCGTCTATCAATGATCGAGGCGATCAGCTCCACGTTGAACGAACTCATGGCCAAGGACGACAGGATCGTGGTTCTCGGCGAAGACGTGGGGGTCAATGGAGGCGTGTTCAGGGCAACCGTGGGGCTGATTGAAAAATTCGGAGACATGAGGGTCATCGATACCCCTCTTGCCGAGAGCTGCATTGTGGGGGCCGCAATCGGAATGGCTGTCTATGGAATGCGGCCCGTAGCGGAAATACAGTTTGAGGGGTTCATGTTCAAAGCTTACGACCACGTGTACAGCCACGCCTCAAGACTCAGGAAACGATCCCAGGGACTCTACGGTGTTCCGCTCGTAATCCGGGCCCCGTACGGTGCAGGAGTGAGGGCTCTGGAACATCATTCCGATGCACCTGAAGTCCTGTTTGCACATCTCCCCGGCTTGAAAGTAGTGATTCCCTCCACCCCGGCCGATGCAAAGGGTTTGTTGACGTCTGCCATAGAAGATCCCGACACGGTCATATACCTCGAGCCGAAACGTTTGTACCGCCTCTTCAAAGAGGAAGTCCCGGAAGGAGAGTACCGGGTTCCGCTGGGGCAGGCTCGTCTGGTGCGCGAAGGCAGCGATATTTCAATCGTCACCTACGGTGGAATGGTGTCCGTATGCGAAAAAGCCGCACAACATGTTGCCACGGAAGGCGTAGATGCTGAAGTCATCGACCTGAGAACTGTCTGGCCCTTCGATATTGAAGCAATCGTCGAGTCCGTGACTAAGACAGGACGCCTGGTTATCTGCCATGAAGCGCCTCGCTCGTTCGGAGTGGGCGCGGAAATCGCCGCACAGGTGAGCGAGAAATGTCTCCTGTCTCTTCTGGCTCCCATCAGAAGGGTCACGGGTTATGACGTGATCCCCCCGCTCTCGAAGTTCGAAGAATACAATTATCCTGATTCGGACCGTGTTGTGAGAGCAATTCACGAGAGCATGCAGTACCAGTAATTGAATAAGGAGGAACCCGCCATGAGACAAGCATTCAAGCTCCCGGATGTGGGAGAAGGAATTGCTCAGGCCGAGATAGTCGAATACCTGGTAAACGTTGGGGATCAAATCAAAGCCGATCAGCCGGTGGTTCGTATAGAAACCGACAAAGCCGTGGTGGAACTTCCGTCTCCTTATTCAGGGACTGTAGTGGAAATTCCGCATAATCCGGGAGATTCCGTGAACGTGGGAGAAGTGATTCTTGTGGTGGAGACCGAAGCCTTGGCAGAGGCTTCCCCGAGAGAAACACCGGAGAAGGCAAAACCCCCGGCAGAGCCGAAGGCTCCCGCGGCAGGCGCGATTGCGGAAGAACCGACAGCCGAGAAAAAAACCAAAGCTCCTCCTCGAGAACCTGTGCAGGCTTCGCAGGCAGAGCCTCAGCGAGTTCTCGCCACTCCTCATACCCGCAAGCTGGCCCGGGAACTCAAGGTGGATATCACGACAATTACGGGCACGGGAACCAACGGACGAATCACGGACGAGGACGTCAAGCGAGCGGCTGAACAGCCGGTCGCTGCAGCGCCGAAAATGCCCGAGGCCAAAGCCCCCACTGCCGCAGCGGTGCAGGCTCCGGCCACGGCGGGATTCGATTTCGAAAAGTACGGTCCCACAAAGCGTACACCGCTCAAAGGAGTCCGCAAACGCACTGCCGAAGTCATGGTGCGCTCAGTGTCCACGATTCCGCACGTGACGCACTTTGACGATGCGGACGTTACCGAATTGATGCATGTGGTGGAGCGGGAACGGGCTCTGGCCGAGAGCCGCAACGTAAGATTGACCATACTCGCGTTCGTCGCAAAAGCCGCTGCATCGGCACTAAAACTGTATCCGATTCTGAACTCCTCCCTGGACGAGGAGACCTGCGAGTTGGTGTTCAAGGACTATTACAACATCGGTTTTGCCACTGACACCGAAGCGGGTCTCATGGTTCCGGTGGTCCGGGACGTGGACAAGAAATCGGTCCTTCAGATCGCGTCGGACTTGCAGGATTTGAGCAAGAAAGCGCGGGACCGAAGCATAGAACTCGACGATATGCGCGGTGGTACTTTCACCATCACCAACATCGGATCGGTTGGGGGAAAGTGGGCAACGCCCATTATCGTCCATCCTCAGGTTGCCATCCTGTGCACCATGCGGGCGACTCCACAGCCTGTGGTTCACGAAGGTGACGTTGTGATCCGGACAATTATGCCTCTTACTTTGTCCTTCGATCATAGAGTGCTGGACGGCGCGGAGGCGGCCCGCTTTACGAATTTCGTCAGAGGGCTGCTGGAAGATCCCATGCGCATGCTCGTGGATATCAGCTGAAAACTCGTCTCGTGTATCGAAGCGGGAAACTTTTTATCGGAAACAGTCTCTTAGGATATGGATTTGACTGCCGCAGGCACCATTGTCAGCGGAAAATTGTTTCATCGTCGAGAGCTTGCGCGGCGGCTCAATTGTTATAGGCCAAGGAGGATCTTTCCATGGTAGTGGGAGACTTCGCTCAAGGGACGCAGGTTGCGGTGATAGGCGCCGGTCCGGGCGGTTATGTGGCGGCCATTAGGGCAGCGCAACTGGGGCTCGAGGTGACACTTGTCGAAAAAGATCTGCTGGGTGGCGTCTGCTTGAATTGTGGCTGCATACCGTCAAAAGCCCTTATCTACGTGGCAGATCTCAAGAATAGAATCGAACACGCGGACAAAATCGGACTCATTGTTGCTGACGTCAAGGTGGACCTTCCGAAACTCGTCGGGTGGAAAAACGAGGTTGTGGACAAACTCAGGAAAGGGGTGGTTTCCCTCCTGGCCCACCACAAAGTGCAGGTGGTAAAGGGAACCGCGCACTTCACGAGCGATCATTCATTCACCGTTGAAGGACCGGACGGCGTCCACAGGTTCGAGTTCCAGGGCGCAATTCTGGCCACCGGTTCAAGCGCAGCGCAACTTCCGGGAATTCCCCATGACGGCGAGCTTGTTATCGACTCTACGGAAGCCCTTGACCCAAAGAACATTCCCGAGCGCCTGGTAGTGGTGGGAGCGGGGGCTGTGGGCCTGGAACTCGGCACTTTCTATGCGAAAATGGGAACTGACGTCACCATACTGGAGGCAGCGGAAAAACTGCTGCCCGCGCTGGATAGCGACATCGGCAAAGTGATGGAAAGAGCGCTAAAAAGTTACAACATCAAACTGATGCTTGGGGCTCGGGTACTTGGGCTCAATCGGAACGGATCGCGAGGCGAATTGAAGTACTCCATCCGAGGCAGCGAGCAAACCATTTCCACAGACCGCATCCTCGTCGGAATCGGGAGGCGGCCCAATACGACCGGCATCGGCCTGGAAAAAGCCGGAGTCAAGTTGGATTCGCACGGGTTCGTTGAAGTGGATGCCAGGATGCAGACCTCGGTTCCCGGGATATTTGCCATTGGAGACATGGTTCCCGGGCACATGCTGGCCCATAAGGCTTCCTTCCAGGGCAAAGTCGCAGCTGAAGTGATCGCGGGGTTGCCTGCCGCATTCGAAGGGGTGGAAGTTCCAGGCGTCATTTTCAGCGATCCGGAGATAGCCACGGTCGGTTTGGGAGAGGAAGAAGCCCGGGCGAAGCATGTGGACGTGAAAGTGGGCGTATTTCCTTTCAAAGCACTTGGCAGAGCCATGACCATGGGCGAAGAACGCTTCGGATTCTCGAAAGTGGTGTCCGACGCTCAAACCGGAACGGTTCTCGGAGTCCACATCGTGGGTCCCCATGCATCGGACCTCATTTCCGAAGGAAGCCTCGCGGTGGCCTCCGCATCGCATGTAGACGATTTGGCACTCACCATACATCCTCACCCCACGCTCCCGGAAAGCATCGAAGAAGCGGCGGAAGAGGTGGAACACAGAGCCATACACATCTTCTCGCCTGCGCAAAGCAAGAATGAGCGACCCGAGTAATCATTCAGTCTCACGGGGAACCATCGTTTCCCTGTCGTTGCGAGGAATGAACCGACGCAGCAATGTCGATGTTCAAGGCAGAGATTGCTTCGCTTCGCTCGCAATGACATGATTGGCTGGTTGGAATATGGGCGAACGTCATGAACTATGGTACTTCTCGAAAATATTGTCGGATAGATAAGCCTTCCCTCGCATGTACAATGTCAAAGCAGGTCATTGCGAGGAGCGTAGTGACGAAGCAATCTCGCTTTGGCGAACGAGATTGCTTCGCTTCGCCCGCAATGACAGTCTTCCAATCTATTCGGCCAATCAAAATCGACGGTACTTTTGAGAATCTCCATAGTCCGGCAGAATGTTTGAAAACGGCTATAATCGAACGGATACCTGTCCGAAAGAATCACGAACAGGCTTTCAGGCAGCTGAAAAGGCGCGTATCACACCGCCCGGCTGCTTTCCTTACGGAAAGCGGGCAGCTCAAGAGCGTATTTCATAAGATTTTTCATCACCACATCCATGAACACGTCCGATTCCTCTTTTGTGAAAAGCTTGCCCGAGGCATGCAGGACTAGGTTCAATTTATTCCGGAACGCGTAAACAATCAGGAGTATCGGCGTGTTGGAAAGAAGCTTGTAACCGACCCCGTGAATCTCACGGATCTCGAGATTGCCGGCACTCGTCAGACAACTTTCAGCTGTGAGTTTTCCGTTCTTCGTAGCCGGCCACACGACGCCCAGCAGGGTGACCGCAACAGAGAACTGGTGGCGGTTCATCAGGAAATTGACTATCTTACGCCGGATCGGAAACGGGAAGAGGCGAAACGAGGAAACCATCCTACTGACATTCTGGACAAATTTGAAATCCATGTGGTTGCGGAAAAACTTGATTCGTGTCAAGGCCATGGCTCTCGCAAATGCTGCCAGATCCTGTCTTTCGTCCGGCCTGGATTTAAAAAACATCAAGGCACTGTTGTTGGCTTTGTTGAATCCCTCAAACCTTCCTTTCATGTTCACGGACATGGATGTGGTCAGTATTCCGGGAGTGACGTTTCGTGCCGTATTCCATTCGTCCACGGCAAGGTTTGTTCCTGCAACCAGGATGTCAACGAGCGACACGCCTTTTTCCGAACAGATCTTGCCGATTCGTTCAGTCTCGTCAACCGACAGAACTCTTTTCGCATGAAACTGTTTTGTTTCCTTGGGCGATCCTCCTCCGGCCGGGAATCCGGGGCTTTCGAAAAGGTGCGTTACCGCCTCGCGAAATTCCACCATGAAGTCTTTGAATTTCGGTTCTTTCAGTTTCACCATTCTCTTCTTGCTGCTGGACATGGCGTGTTCTTGAAAAAACCAATCAGGTGTGTTTCCCGTAAGGATTTCGTGATAATGAGCGAGGGTCTCCCGGCCGAATTCCGATGCAGTGCCCGCATCGGCCGCAACGTGGTGTATGACCGGCGCAATGATATGGTGGTCCGGAGAGAATCTAAGCACGTGTAATTCTGCGGGGCCTTCGTTGAAGAGATTCAGCTGCCTGTCCAGGTCCGGTCGTATGCATTCCAGAAAACTCTGAAAAGCCGGGCCGCACTGGCCGGAAGACGAGGCGGGAACATTCTTCGTTTTTACCGGGACCCTCAAATCCGGATCGAGATGCCATACAAGATGATGCCGCTGCTTCGCCTTGATTTCCCGGATTCGGCCGGCAAACTGGGGATAATGTTTCGCAGCTTGTTGAACTGCCGACGTCAGAGCTTCTTGGTCAAGAGGACCTTTGACGTCGATGGCTGTTATGAGGAGATTTTTGGTATTGGCGTAACTGGAGAGAGCCATCATTTCCGAGAGAGCATCAAGTCTGGCAGATTCTTCCTGCATTCTCGCTCCTTATCAATAGAGTACCGGCAACTTACCAGGTTGTTCGGCACCCATCCGCTTCGTTCTTGCCCCCGTTCACATCCTCTCTGCCGATTCAACTCAACCCGCAACGTGGAAACCGCACCCCGATTCAATCCGAGGGATGTTGCTCCTTCGCTTGGGCCATTCCCTTAAATATAACCTTCATCGTGATCGGAGCAACATTCAAGTGCGTTAATTCCTCCCGGTTCGCCCACCTGACTTCTGCAGCGTCCGATCCTGCAGCCAGCACGCCGTGCGCGACCGTGCAAAGATAATCCGCCAACACGTAATGGTACTGCACCCTGCCGCGATCATCCCGAAATATTCTTTCCAGGAGTTCCACGAGACGTACCGGTTCGACGTGAAGTCCGCATTCTTCCCTTACTTCCCGGATCACTGCTTCATGAAGCGTTTCCCCCACCTTTACCAGTCCGCCCGGGATACTCCACTCATTCGCTGAAGGCGGTGATCCTCTCTTCACCAGGACCGCACGATTCCCGTCAGTTATAATCGCTCCTACTCCCATCAACGGCGTTAAAGGATATTCTCTCGATATATCAGTCATGTTGGTCAATTTCGCTGTCAGTCCCGTAACCGGAGCTGCTCGTTTCAAGAACATAAAACGAACCTGAAACCGTATCGGATTTCAGGTTCGTTCATGGGTGTTGAGTATAGACGAACGTGTAACGTTGCAGGCGAGGGCTCACGTGAGCACTCCGCCACGCTGGCCGAACCAGCGGCATCAGACCTCGGAAAAGAAATACGGATTCAGACACCGAGTGCGCTCTGTATAGGTTTCCGGATCCAGGAACCAGCATACCGCACTGAAGGAGCTGAGCAGGGAGTTCCCATCCTGAGGCGTAAAACAGAAACCTATCACATCATGGCCTTTACGCACTTCAACTGAGGGCTCCACTATCACCGTTTGGTTCAAAATTCGGCCGAAGTAACCATGATCGCGACCGAAGGAGAACACTTCGCAGGCAGATTGCTTCTTGGTCGTGCTGATACGATCATCCGCCCGGAAGCGCCCGACAATTTCCTCTCTCGTGACGGCTCTCTTGAGTTTCAGCGTGAAATAGATGCAATGCATGTACTGGGTATTTAGCTTGAGCGCCGAAGACCACAGGTTCAATTCAAGACCGAGTGTCCTGAACAAATGGTATGCGTCCCGGGCATGGTGCGTGCCGAAAACAGGATCGCCGTGTTTGCCCACGTCCGGAGACGGCACAAATCCTTTGACCTGGCTTATGTCGTTTGATCGCCGTATGCACAGAAAACGAGCTTCTTCGAGATTGTCCGTTCCATCCACGAGCGCCACGGAATTGATCAGTGCGCAGAGATTGTGCGTATTGCAGCTCACCACTTGAAGGAATCGATCCTTACCCACCTCCAGCGCGTTGTCATTGATGCCGCGGGCATACATTTTACCGAAGCCGAACTCGCTTCCCTGCGCGATGAATCCTCTGCAGCTGGCAAGATAATTCTCATAAAATTCATTCTTATTAGATATTCCAACCCCTGAAGGGGTGCAATCAACGACCACGTTTGCCTTGGCCAAAGCTTCCTCGTGAATCATGGTCGGCTTCAAGCCAAGAGCTTCGAAGTCACTGATTTTGTCCTCGTCTACGCTTAGTTTGGCGCCTCTGGCGATCAGAGCCCTGAGTTTAGGCAAGTCCCGGGGAAGGGGCGAGCGTTTGTGGAAGGTAATCTCGGAAAACCCCGCCTGGTCCTTAAACGAGCAGAGCAAACCAATGAGAGGCTCGCCTATAGTCCCGGTTCCCACCACATGAACCACACCTTTATCCTTACCCATTCCTCTCCTCTCCTTTCCGATAAAGCCGGTTATGAATTTTGTTTGACTCTAGCATATTTTTGTCCAACTTGCCTGCCTACGAAAAAGGGAGATAGCTCTGCAAGAGTGATTTTCGCGGAGCCGTCTTCTTTTCGCTTGCAGTCTCCTTGAGCGTTTCAGCCTCGGACTCGGGTTGCGGAGCTGAATCGCCCGCTTCCGGTTCTCCGGACAGCTCATCTTGTTGCGAGGCCGCGACCGGCGGAATCTCTTCGGCTATGCTCCCCGCAGAGCCAATCGCTTCGCTCGTCTCCGATTCTGCTCCTGTGTCGTCCTGCAGATCTTCCGATTCGTGCATTTCCGGTCTCAACAGGACGGGCATTTCCCGCATCTCGACTAAATGAACTATTTCTTCGGCAGTGATTTCTTCCGCTTCATTCGACGGCGATTCCGTCGGAGGAAGCTCGGTCACCAGGGCTGAAAGGAGCTCAGCTTCGAAGGATTCCAGTGGAACTGGCCCGTCTTCGTCAACATCGCCTTCCCATTCCTGTTCACCGGGTAGTTCGGCTAGAGTCTCCTGGCCAGTCTCCTCCGGGACGACCGTTTTCTTCTTGCTTCGGCGACGGCGGCGACCCGTCTTTCGCGCTCTTGAGCTGTCTTGTTCCTGAACGGCCTCTTCTTCGATTGCTGTCTCGAGCTGGGGAGCGCTTGCAGCGGCTACTATTTCCAGAGCGGGTTGCTCGCTGACTTCTTCTTTGATTGATTCCACAACCACGTCTTTATCCGGGAGGTTTTGCCTGACGAGAATATTGACTTTGGCCGAATAGAGGCCTTCTATTTCCACAAGTTGGGAACGCATGTTGTTGAGCAGGTACTCTGCCACTTTGGCAGGCACTGTGGCCCGAACCTCAGTGACGTCCTGTTTGATAAGCAAAGATTTGATCCGCCGGAATACGGAGAGCGCTGAAGTTTCAGGAGATCGAATTTTTCCGCGGCCGTCGCACAAGGGACAATCGAGATATTCCCCCGTTCCCAGGGAAGACTTCAATCTCTGGCGAGACAGCTCCAGCAAACCAAGCAGTGAAATGCGGAGAACCTTGCTCTTCGCCCTATCATCCTTGAGAACCGCTTTCAGGGCCCGTTCAACCTCCTGTTTGTGCTTTTTCTGAGTCATATCTATGAAATCTATAACAATGATGCCGCCTAAATCCCGGAGTCTCAGTTGACGTGCAATTTCGGGTGCGGCTTCCATATTCACCCGGAAGGCCGTCTCTTCAATTCCCTTTTCTTTTGTGGCGCTGCCGGAGTTCACATCCACGGTGACCAGCGCTTCGGTCGGTTCAATGATGATGTATCCACCTGATTTCAGCTTGATTTTTCTACGATAAACCTGCTCAAGCTGTTCTTCAAGCTGATATTTGTTGAATAACGGACGTTTCTCCTGGTACAGTTTCACAAGGTCTTCGTATTTCGGCATCACCTGGTGAAAGAAGTCCCGGATCTTCTTGTATACCTCTTTTTCGTCCACCAGAATCTCGGTTATGTCCGACGAGAAATGCTCTCGGATTGACCTGATCACCATGTCATGCTCTTTGTACAGGAGCACCGGCGCCAGTTGTTTGGCTACGTTATCTTCTATGGATTTCCATAATTTCAGGAGATATTCGAGATCGCGGGCAAGCTCGGTCTTGGAGCGCCCCATGCCAGCCGTGCGTATGATGAACCCCATGTTCTCCGGGAGCTTCAGTTGCTGGAGAATCTCCTTGAGCTTCTTACGCTCTGTTTCATCCTCTATTTTTCTGGAAACTCCGTACAGGTCCGTTCCGGGCATGAGGACAAGATATCTGCCCGCCAAAGAGATGTTTGTCGTGAGGCTTGCGCCTTTGGTGGCTCGCTCTTCCTTGTTCACTTGAACCAGGACGTGATCGTCTTTTTTGAAGACGTCTTGAATCCTTGGCCGCCTTCGGCTTCCTTCGAACGATTCCGGGAAATAGGACGGGTGCACGTCGTTAATAGAGAGGAACCCGTTTCTTCCGGCGCCATAATCCACAAAAACAGCCTGAAGGGAAGGTTCGATCCGGCTGATTACCCCTTTGTAAATATTTCCCAGCGTTGCCTCACGGGTTCTCACCTGGACGTCGAGTTCTTCCAGAATTCCGTCACATACCACCGCCACCCTGCACTCTTCGGGGTGACTGGCGTTGATAAGCATCTTTTTCATCATCAGGATCTTCTTTTCTTTCGGATTTTCCGAAAAGTGACCGAGGGATGCCGTTCTACAGATCAATTGCGATGTGAACGACCCCACTCTATAAGATTTTTGATCTCTTTCCACAATTGATTTTTGCCCAAACCGCTCACCGCGGAAAAAACAACCACTGGTGTGTGTTCCCCGAATTGCGCCTCCATATTTCTTTTCATGGCAGTTATCTGGCCGCGGGTGAGCTTGTCCGCTTTCGTGGCTACAATGATGGAAGAAATCCCGTGGGCATGCAAAAAGTTTATCAGGGTGGTATCCGATTCCGTCGGGGGTCGCCTCGCGTCGAAAATGGTCACGACACCGGCTAGTTCTTTTCTCGCCTTGAGATATGTTTCGATCATCGGACCCCATTGCCGTTTGACTTCCAGTGGTACGCGCGCAAACCCGTACCCCGGAAAATCTACGAAAATGAAGCGCTCATTGATGAGAAAAAAATTCAGGTTTCTCGTGTGGCCCGGAGTCTTGGATGTTTTCACCAGGTTTCGCCGTCCCAAGAGCCTATTAATCGCCGACGACTTTCCCACATTGGAACGACCGGCAAAAGCTATTTCCACCAGACCGCCCTCAGGGTAACCATCTTTATCCTGTGCAGCGCGGAGAAAATTTGCACTGATAACTTTCATATTTGTTGCGTCTACAGACCCGACGAATCAGAGCTCAATTTCGGAGGGGGTATAATGACACCCGCAATTCTGACTAAGAACTGAGACCCTATCCTCATTTACTCGCGATTCATTTTTGTCCGGCGTATTCTCCGAACCCATTACCGGGCCGTGAAATTATATTACCACTTTTTTTGACTTCCTGGGTGAAGATCTTTATGAGTACGACATTTTAATCGGCCGGACGTGCCATATGATCTTTACCCGTCTGTTTGCATCTGAGAGTGCACGCTCCATACCATTTCGATTTCAAGTACCTGAAATGAAGGATGAACTTCTCACAAGAAGCTCCTCTGCAACTCCACCTCAAGAACTTATAACACGCTCTACGGAGAGAGTCCGCCAATTGTACTTTTTCGAAAGCGCATTCGTATCAGCCTCTGCCCGACTCACCTCGCCCGGGAAACCGATTTCGTCGATTGTCCCTCGAATCCAAACGAATCTGCGCTACAAATTCTTGGCAACCAGATCCCCAACTTCAGAAGTCGAATGTCCCATGCGCCCTGCGTCCAGGCTCCTGATGTGGCTGGCGAGTACTTTCTCCACCGAAGACTCGATCCGCCTGCCCGCGGCCGACTCTCCCAGCGTATCGAGCATGAGCGCTGCGGCCATTATGCAGGCCAGAGGATTGATGACGTTTTTTCCGGTGTACTTGGGAGCTGAGCCGCCGATGGGCTCGAACATGGACACGCCCTGCGGATTTATGTTGCCGCCTGCGGCTATTCCCATTCCTCCCTGTATCATGGCTCCCAGATCCGTAATGATATCGCCAAACATGTTGTCCGTTGCGATCACATCAAACCATTCCGGATTCTTCACCATCCACATGCAGATTGCATCCACGTGCGCGTAGTCTGTCGTTATGTCCGGATATTCCTTGGCGATTTCATCGAATGTTCGGTTCCACAGGTCCCACGCGTATGTCAGCACGTTCGTCTTGCCGCACAGGGTGAGCTTATTCTTCTTGTTCCTCGCGCGAGCAGCGTCGAAGGAATATCTCAAAAGCCGTTCGATTCCCTTGCGCGTATTGATGGATTCCTGAATCGCTATCTCGTCCGGCGTTCCTTTCTTAAAGAGCCCTCCGGAGCCCACGTAGAAGCCTTCGGTGTTCTCCCTGACCACCAAAAAGTCAATGTCCGCGGGGCCTTTGTCCCTGAGGGGAGTTTCCACATGCGGATACAGCTTTACGGGCCTCAGATTGACATACTGATCCAATTCGAAACGGAGCCTGAGCAGAATGCCTTTTTCCAGAATTCCCGGAGTTACTCCGGGATGTCCGATGGCCCCGAGATACATCGCATCCGCGTGTCTGAAATCGTCCACAACCGAGTCCGGTAAGATTTCGCCTGTTCTGAGATATCGCTCGCCACCGATGTCAAAATCGGCAAAATGTATCTTGAATCCCTCAAGAGACGCCGCTGCGTTCAAAACTTTCTGCCCCTCGCGAATCACCTCGGGACCTGTTCCATCGCCTGGTATAACTGCTATTTCATACGATTTCGACATGCCTTCGCCTTTCCGGACTTCCAGATATGTATCAGCAACACCTCGCTGCGCGTCACAAAAGTGCGTCAGAGATCATACACCAACCGGAAAGATAATAAAATGCCGACCTTCCTCAAGGACCGCCGGTACATATTGACCGGTTTCAGAGCAACATAATCCTCTTATGGGGTATTTGGAATACCCAATACCTATGCAACTATTATGTGTTGACAATACTCGATATTCGCCTATTCTGCGTACAAACGGTTGGTATCAAAGGTTCCGGGAGTCATTGGGTCGGCCCCTGCGGTCTTTTTTTGATCGCGGGGGTTGACTTTTTGGGAAACTGGCGATATTTTATGGGACGAAAGGCCGTCTTCCATTTGTATCATGACTCCCCCCCCTTGATACCTTACCGGAGACGGTCTTTATTTTTGTGTCACGCCAATTTACTGATATGACGTATGTTATTGATTCATCGATCCCTGACCGGACTTGCTCCAGAATCGACAAACTGCCGGACAAGATTGTCTACCCATGAAATAGGAATTGCTGCGATGGGAATGCATAGACTTCCTCCATGGTTGCGAACCCGGCTCCCCAGTGCATCATGCCTCGGCGAAATCACGGGAAAAACGTATTTGCGCGGCCTACGCACCGTGTGTCGCGAAGCAAGGTGTCCCAATGAGGGAGAATGCTCCTCCAGGCGTGAAGCCACTTTTCTCATATTGGGAGATACCTGCACGAGGAACTGTGGTTTTTGCGCAGTCAAGCACGGCTTGCCCGAAGCGCCGGATCCGGACGAAAGCACCGAAATTGCACGTTCCGTAACCGAATTGGGGCTGAAGCACGCGGTTGTCACCTCCGTCACCCGGGATGATCTACCCGACGGAGGAGCGGCGGTATTTGCCGCGACGATCAGGGAGATCCGCAGTGTTGCTCCTCGTACCACCGTGGAAGTGCTCATTCCCGATTTTCGCGGGAATTGGAATGCATTGGACATTGTGGCCGATGCAAAACCGGACGTCCTCAACCATAATCTCGAAACCGTGCCGAGATTGTACGGTTTTGTTCGTCAGGGAGCCTCTTACCAGCGATCTCTCGAGCTTCTCAGACGCACGGCAGCGCTCGACAGCCGAATAATTACAAAATCAGGGTTAATGGTCGGCTTGGGCGAGACACGGCAGGAAATCGCGGCAGTGGTAAAGGATCTCGTGGATGCGGGATGCACAGCGCTGACTGTGGGGCAATATCTGAGGCCGACTCCGCAGCATCTGCCGGTCCGTCGATTCGTGCCGCCTGAAGAATTCGCGGAGATCCGCAGCTCGGCATTATCTCTCGGCATGATTGAGGTTGCGGCCGGGCCTTTGGTCAGGAGTTCGTACAAAGCGGGAGAGATTCTCGCACAATTGAGAGCTGGACTGCGGGATTGACAGGGTCTCTTGTTCGTTCCAATGACGAAACTTTTGCTGGAAGAAGTGTTGTCTCACTGAATCTCGACCCGACAGCCGGGGCTTGAAAAAATCGACAGCCATACTAGCGGCCCGCCGTGCGCAGGGCTGTTTCGATTTTCATACCTACCTCAGTGGCCACATCGGAATCCGATTCCTTGAGAACAACTGCAATTTCTCGCCATTCATCTTCATCGCCCGTGAGCGTGATCTCGATAATTTCGTCATGGGTACCGCTTGCTAATGCTTCTGTCAGTTCCATCTTTCCAACTCCTCGGAGCTTATCACACCGATGGGGGAATCCCCCCGTGGCCCATGCCCGGGTTTCCTGCCACAGCACCCTTTCTTTTCGTTCCACAGCGGACCGTGTTCAATTGCCCCCGGTCGGCGGTGGAGCCCCCTGCTCCTGAAAAATCTATTAGATCGCTTTTGAAAACGCAACAATCTTGTCTGGGCATTTGGGGAAACCTGCTGGCGGGGTGAAGCTCTTCCCAGGAAAAAAACAAAAAAAAAGCAATCCTAAGTAGGAGGATTGCTAAGAGGGTATGGTTAGGAGTCGTTGTTCGCTTTTTTAAGTAGCAACTAACGTGCCATGAAAAAAATGCGCCTAAATCCTTCCAAATACGAGGTTCGAGATTTTTGAGAACAGCGTGCTGCCGCGCCCTTTTTACGCACTTACCGTTCTCCGGGAACAGGGGTGAGAAAATTTTTCGCAACCCCCCGCCAGGTAGGCGATCACCTGCCAAAGAATCACGTGGGCTAACGCGGTGAGTGCAACGCGAACTGTGTTCAGCCAAGCCCGGAAATGCGGATAGGCCTGGCGCGAAATCGGTTCTGCGTTGCTTCTCGACCCCCCGTTATTTCATTTTTTCGCCCCACATAAGGGAGTCTCGAGAATTGTGTCGGATTCTCTAACAATTCTCGCCCGTATTCCGGTGGTCCAATCATCGAGAAGTGCAACGACGAAGCAATCTCATACGAATGCGCTTTCAAAAAAGTAAGATTGGGGGGACCCTCTTTGTGAAGAGTGCCCCGCCCAAACCCCCTCCCAGAAACTTCTATCATGCGCCGGCAACTTCATTTGCGCAGTGGAAATGCAGATGCCGGCGAGTGCTAACAGTTCTTGAGGTGGGGTTCGGGGAGGAACGTCTTCCAAGAAGTTCCTCCCCGATTTCACGTATTTGAAAACGCATTGGTATCAGTTGTGGTCAGTTGGAGATTGCTTCGGGCTTTGCCCTCACAATGACAATCTTCCAATCTTTTCGGATTGATAAAAACCGACATTACTCTTGAGAATCCCTGTAAAGACTTTGGGAATTACCGTGCATGAAGCTCGTATCTGCTGCATGCAGCTTATTTTGTCAGATTCTTCGGCGGAACCGTGCTGCGAAAAAACCATCCAGGGGTTCATCGCCGGGCGGGGGAAACGAGCTAAAAAAGCCGTCAGGTCCTACCAGCGAGGGCGACGGGGTTTCCGCCGGATCAATGGGAAACAGCTCAAAGTCATTCCGGTTCGCAAGGAATTGGTCTGTTACACCCCGAGTTTCTTCATGCGTTATGGTGCACACCGAGTAGAGCACTATTCCTCCCGGCTTCAATGCGGCTGCCGTGGCTGCAAGCATTTGCAATTGCATCCTGGCGAAATGGGCCGGAGTCTCCGGCCATGTTCGGTATTTCACTTCCGGATTGTGCCTGAGAACGCCAAGGTTGGAGCATGCGGCATCCACGAGGATGCGGTCGAACATTCCGAGACTCGCAATAAATTCAGGGCTGGTAACATCGCCACGAACGATCCGGGTGTGCTCGACTCCAAGGCGCTTCACATTCTCGCGAGCTGCTTCCAGTCTAACGCGATCCGCATCCGTAGCGGTGATTCGGGCGTTGTTTCCGAGTAATGCAGCAAGATGAGCAGTCTTTCCTCCGGGCGCGGCACACGCGTCGAGAATGTGATCCCCGGGACGCGCTTTCAGAAGAGGGGCTATCGCCTGGGACATGCTTCCCTGTACCGCGAACAGTCCTTCTGCGTATCCTTCCAGGGCGGAAACCGGATTCCTCAAGGACAAAATCTTCACGGCTTCATTCATGCCGGCGATTCGTTGGTAGCGCACGCTCCGCCGCTCCAAAATTCCGATGATTTCTTCCGTACTCGATTTCAGCGTATTGACTCTTAATTCGAGAGGCGCAGGGGTGTTGTTCCACCCCAGGAATTTCCGCGTGGTCTCGGGACCGAATCTGTGCAGCCAGTCTTGAACAAGCCATACAGGGTGAGAGAAAAAAGCGGCGAGCGAAATGGCGTCATTTTCAGGGGGGAAATCAACTGCGCGAATATTGCGCAGCGCGTTTCTGAGCACCGCGTTTACAAATCCCACCAGCTGATTCCCGCATCTGCTTCGAGTCTGGATCGCTGCCTGATCGATGGCAGCATGGGCCGGAATTCTATCGAGGAGCACCATCTGGTACAGAGCGATTCGCAGAATTTCACGAACGTCCGCCTGGATCCTTTTGTTCGGCCGGTTCAGACAGCGGTGAACAATCGTGTCGAGTCTGTCCCGCCAGCGCAGCACACCATAGATCAGTTCCGTGGCGAGGGCCCGATCTTCGGGAGAAACAGTTTCGCTGCGAAGCCGCTCGATCAAAGCGTGCTCGGCAAATGCCCCCGTCCGCACCCTTTTCAAAACATCGAAGGCGATTTCTCTAGCGGCCGCGGCACGCGGCAGACGGTTTGGATTAGGATTGGACAGTTTCTAGCTTTTCTCCATGTGTTCAAGCCGGGCAATTCTTTCTTCAATCGGAGGATGGGTTGAGAACAGGCTTGAAAGACCACCGCCGAAAAACGGTTGAACGATGAACATGTGGGCTGTGGCTTGATCCGCCTGCATGGGAATTGCTTCGCTTCCGCGTCTCAGTTTGTCCAGTGCGTCTGCCAACCATATCGGATGGTGGCAAATCTTGGCTCCCGTTTCATCGGCAATATATTCTCGTGACCGAGAAATGGCCATCTGGATGACAGCCGCGGCCAGCGGCGCAAGTACGACCATGAGGATTGACCCCACGAGAGATCCGCCACGGTCGTCTTCGTCCGACCTGCCGCCGAAAAAGAATCCGAATTGCGCCAGGTAGGTAATTGCGGCTCCGATGGTTGCGGCAACGCTTTGAATCAGGATATCCCTGTTTTTGACATGTCCCAGCTCATGTCCTATGACGCCCGCCAACTCCTCGTACGACAGCAACCTCATGATTCCCTGGGTCACAGCGACAGCCGCGTGCTGCGGATTTCTTCCGGTTGCAAATGCGTTAGGCGAGTCGTCGGGAATGATATAGAGCCTGGGCATTGGCAGGCCTGCCTGGAACGCGAGCTGCTGTACCAGGTGGTAGAGCTTGGGATCGTCCTGTTCTGAAATCTCCTGTGCGTTGTACATGCGCAGGACGATCTTGTCGCTGAACCAATAACTCCCCACGTTCATGATGACGGCAATGAACAGCGCAATCTGGGCGCCGCTCTTTCCTCCGATCGCTCCTCCGATGAGCACGAACAGCACCGCCAGACCTGTCAAAAGCACTATCGTCTTAAGCTGGTTGGCAATCATATTTCGCTCTCCTTGGTCTCAAGTTATCTCAACAGAAAAAAGCTCGGTTGAATGTGCCTGTTACATCTCCAAGTCATAGTGCCGGCCATTAAGAATGACGTCACCATCCGCGTGTCATTTCCGCTTCGGGCGGTCGGCCTGAATGCTCTCCTGAGGCAACCTGGCTGACCTGGAGTGGAAATAGCCATTTTCAATTCTCAGCGATACCGCTATTCCAGGACGTCTCCTTCTCGGAGCCGGCGACTTCGAGCAAACTGTCCGGCGGATATCCGCTTTTTACCGGGAGCCTGGACCTCTCTTATCAGGAGACGGCCTCGTGTAGTTCCTACTTCAAAGCCATCGCTTCCCAGGGAGCTAATGATGCCCGGAGTGCCGGTGCCCGGGATCGAAGACGCTCCCCAGACCTTTATGTATTCCCCGGACAGCACGAAGAATGCTGCAGGCCACGGATTCATGGCTTTCACCAGCCTGTCCAAGTGAACGGCCCCTCTATCCCATGTGAGTCTTCCGCTCTTGCGTGTCAAGAGGTCCGTGTATGTTGCCCGGGACGCGTCCTGGGGTATCGGACTAATATTGCCTTCGGCAATTCGTCTCAAGGTTTCGACTACCAGATCCGCTCCCGGTTTCATGAGCTTGTCGTGCAGCGAACCGGCCGTGTCGTCTTTCGCTATGACGATTTCTCTTTGGAGGAGAACTGCGCCCGTATCCATGCCCTCGTCCATGAGCATGGTACATACTCCCGTGACTGAATCACCTACCAGTATTGCGGTTGAAATGGGTGAGGCTCCCCGGTGCCGGGGCAAAAGAGATCCGTGAAGATTTATGCACCCCAGTCGCGGAAAGTGAAGCACGCTTCTCGGGAGAATCTTTCCGAAAGCGGCAACCACCAATACGTCGGGCTTCCATTCCCGAAGAATGTCCATAAATGCTTCGTCGAACGTATCCGGCTCCACGACGGGGAGCTTCAGTTTCAGAGCGATTTCCTTCACCGGCGTCGAAACAATTTTGCGCCCTCTGCCTTTTGGCTTATCCCTTTGGGTTACTACGCCGACAACACGGAAGTGTTCGTGGAGGGCGGCCAGGGTCGGCACGGCAAAATCAGGAGAGCCCATAAACCCAATATTGAGGTTCACCTGTCTCTCCTGCCTTTTTTTCTGACTCGGCGGTGGTAAAGGCTTCGTTTGAGTGCCGATGCATGCTCGAGAATGGTTTTGCCGTTGAGATGATCAATTTCGTGCTGCAGTGCACGGGCCAGCAAACCGTCGGTTTCTATCTTGACGGGGTTGCCGGCCACATCGACAGCTTCCACCCGAACGCACGCCGGCCGTTTGACTTCCAGCCCGAATTCGGGAACACTCAAGCACCCCTCTTCTTTCACGCACTCGCCTTCGCATTGCGTTATCGCAGGATTTATCAATACGAGCGGATTCTTCTTTTTTTCGTTGGGCTCTGCGTACGGGTATATCACGTCTATTACAATAAGACGCACAAGCTCGCCCACTTGATTTGCCGCAAGTCCTATACCTGGTGCCTTGTACATGGTTTCGGCCATATCCGCAGCCAATTTGCGAATGCGGCTGTCTATCTCCGTTATTTCTTTAGCCTTTTCGCTGAGCGCTTGGTGCGGAACGACCACGATGGATCTCAACGCCATATCCGAGGCCCTCACTTTCTCTCAATAAATATGTCTACATTGCCGGGCCGGTGTCAAGATCTCCCGCAAACCGACTGTCACCCCTCCAACGCATTGTACGCCGAACACCCATTTTCATTGCTATTCCGAAGCCCGTTGCCCGTGGAAAAGGGGCGGAGGGAAGCATAACAGGATGGCGGAGCGGAGGGGCTCATACGAATGCGCTTTCAAATACGTGAAATCGGGGAGGAACTTCTTGTAAGACATTCCTCCCCGAACCCCACCTCAAGAACTTTTAGCACTCGCCGGCATCTGCATTTCCGCTGAGGAAATGCAGATGCCGGCGCATGATAGAAGTTTCTGGGAGGGGGTTTGGGCGGGACACTCTTTACAAAGAGGGTCCCCCCAATCTCACTTTTTTGAAAGCGCATTGGTATCAGCTCTTCTCCGCAACCGGAATATCACTGACTGACGATGGGAATCTTGCGAGGAACAGCTTTTTCCACCTTGGGGAGTATCAGTCTAAGCACGCCGTCGGAAATAGAGGCGGTTATCTTGCTCCGATCCACAATTTCCGTTATGCGGAACGTACGAAAATAGTTTCCCGTTTTATATTCCGACAAGAGAGTCTGGCCTCTGGCGCTTTCGGAAGGAACCCTTCCCAAAATGGTAAGCGTGTCTTCATTCAAATCTATTTCCACGTGTTCCGCGTTCACGCCGGGCATGTCGGCCAAGAGTACCAGTTCTTTTTCAGTAGCGTATATGTCCACGGCCGGAGCGAAGTACACTCCTTCCCGCGTTAATTCACCAGTCTCCGCAGGCAGTGCATGCTTGCCCGTAACTTGAAGTTCCTGGTCCGCCATTTCTTTCTCCTTTCCTCCATCGCCGTTATTCAGCCGTAATCGTAATCTGTTTCGGGAGCGCCGATTTTTCTTTGTGCAGAGTGATTATCAATACGCCATCCTTGTACGTGGCCTTCACTCCTTCCGGATCGACCCGTGTCGGGAGAGTGAGACTACGCTGGAAAGTTCCCGTTGCGCGCTCCCGACGATGATAGCTTTCGTCTTCTCCGATCTCATAGGGTTTTCGTTCGCCTTTCAAGCTCAAGGTGTCGCCTTCGATCTTGATTTCCAGGTCATCGGTTTTCATGCCCGGAATTTCGGCTGAAACGACGAAGTGATCATCGGCTTCTATAACATTGAGCAACGGGAAGAGCCTCGCGCCGCTCCATAAGGTATCCGTGAATCCGCGCCTCGTACCCGACAAAGCGCCAAAAAGGTCATTCATATCTCTCTGAAGGCGGTCGAATTCTCCCCAAAGAGGATCCCTGCCAAGTCTCCATCGAACCATGTCTAGCTCCTCCTTTACGGCGTAAGTGTTCGCGTCGGGCGTACATCGTTCGCAGTCCCCAACTTCCCATGCTGCAAGGTAACCACATGGATCGCACAGTTGACTGCATCAACAAGCCGATCGCGAAATCTTCTGTGATCTTCGAGGTTCAGTTATGCATCACGGATGTTTTGTCAACCCCTGCGTAACACGGCATGAGAGGCCGGATAAAAAGTCGGACGAGCGGGATTTCCCAACAGGGCTATGACGAATACAATTCCTTATACCGGTTCGGTTTCACATACGTAGAATTGGGAGATACTTCCTGAAAGAAGTTGCGCTGCGAACTCATTTCAAGAACTTCTGACACGTGCCGGCACCCCGCCTCCCGTGCAGGAAATTCGGGGTTCCGGCAGATGATAGACGTTTCCGGGAGGGGATTTGGGCGGGACACTCTGTAGTAAGAGAGTGTCCCCCAATCTCACTTTTTTGAAAGGGGTTGGCATGAGCCGTTCTCCCTGCCTTCCAGTCAAAATGTGCGCAGCAGGTAATCAAGATCGCTCTCAGGATTTACCGGGCTCCTGAACACCTGCTCTGCGTCGGACATCCTGTTCTGCTGGTTCCATCGCCAATAAATCTGGGGACTTGGAGCCAGTCGGTACTGAGACACATACGGTTGCCCCACCGGAGCCGGAGACGCGTAAGGATTGTAATAGGAAGGTGGAGGAGTCGCCGGATAATACGGTGGATAATAATAATATCCGTAATACTGAGCTGAACACGGCGAAACGAACCCGATCACCAGACACAAGGAGGTCGCCACAATGATCCCATATATTTTCATGATTTCCCTCCTGGCGTTTTCCGTCCCGCGCTCTGGCCTGCAAGCCCTAGATTCTTCTGCGCGACGAATTTGCCCCTGTAGGGAGTGAACATGTGGTTCGGTTTCATGTCTCCGAACCGCTGCACTCGGCAATCGTCTCCGCACATCCGCGATGGCTCGGGCTCCCCTTGAGCGACTGCCAAGATTCTTGTGCCATCTGCATAATAAGCCGGGGAACACCACGCAGCTCCTGCAAGCCTCCAACGCGAACAATCTTCCCAGCGACATGGGGCTCCAAACCGCCGGTTCGGCGGCTGGTTCTTCACGGGAGACGAAGCACCCCGCACATGTGCCTCTCCACATCGGTGATTTGCCAAGACGACCGCTCTAGCTGTTTCTGTCCGGTTCGACAGACGCTGACGAAGAATGTCCCATGCGAAGATTGTGTTGGTGCGAGAGGGGGGACTCGAACCCCCATGGGTTTCCCCGCCGGATCCTAAGTCCGGTGCGTCTGCCAAATTCCGCCACTCTCGCGTTCGAAAGAAGATGAACAGACAACGGGCGACAGGGGAATGTCTATTATACGTTCTGCACGTCATGTCAAGCCACCTGAAATTATAGACGCTTCGAAGAGCAAAACATTTCAGCTCATGGCAACAATTATGATGCCATAATCGTCAAATTGGTTTTTCTTTCCGGAATTATGCCTTTTCCAAAGAATCGGTTCACAGAACCAGTGTCATTGCGAGGAGTGAAACGACGAAGCAATCTGTTCTTAACGGTCAGGAGATTGCCACTGGCTTACGCCCTCGCAATGACGGTCACATTCTTTCTCAAGTGAATAATTCC
>DATHCX010000182.1:0-11420 GCA_035319325.1 Desulfomonilaceae bacterium | reverse complement strand
GCACTCCTTCGCTGCGGACGACGCAGAGCCGTCTCATCACTTCTCTCAGGAGAGCCCCCAGCCCTGCAACCTCATAAATCTAATTGCGAATGCGTATAAGGCTGTTCCAGAACGGGGCGTTGGGTCGCGAATTGTGATTGTCAGATGTTGAGTACAGGAGACGATGCGTTATCGGGGCGGACCGTACAGAAAAGGAGCGACGAGAGACTTCGCTGCATCCCAGGGATTGAGTGGGGAAGGATTGTGATCCATGGGAATATAGGGATCGTTGCCCACGGGATAGCATGCTGATGCCGGGCCTGTCGGCGGAGCCAAGTATTGCGGAATACAGCTCACACACCCTGCCGTCGTCAACAAAGCAATGAACACAAGACACAGCAGGAGGTTTTTCAGAACTCGCTTCATCAGCATTCACCCGGTTTGAGTTGACGCATTGTATCGAATTTCCGTTCCTCAATCAAGCCAAAAAGCATACAAGTAGTAATTGTTCGGTTATTCGAGGGAAGTGGCTAAACTCTGTCATTGCGAGGAGTGAAACGACGAAGCAATCTCGACACTCACAGGAAGAGATTGCTTCGCTTCGCTCTCAACGACAGCCTTTGCCCATCCGTAACTGAATGGCTACTACAAGTAATAGTTGTTTTGATATTTGATATGCGGCCCTCACCGGCATGATGGCGCCCGAGCATAAGAAGGGTTCGTGGTGCGGCACAAAACATTCATCTGTGACTCTTGAACAGCGCCTCTCCACCCGACGTCATGTGAATCTCGCCGTGGGAGTCGACCAAGAGAGCCTCAACTCCCGGCACTGTCGCGACATACTCGAGAGCCTTTTCCGGACCCAATGCGAAGGCGGCGCACGAAAGAGCAGTTGTGGCGCGGGGGGCCACGAGCGTGAGGGATTGAACGCCCTCCACAGGGTATCCGGTGCGGGAATCGAGAATGTGGTGATAGCGCTTACCCTTTTCAATAAAGAAACGCTCGTAATCACCCGAAGTCATGACTGCCCGGTCCGTTGCGTCGACAACTGCCAGGATCCCGTTTGGATTCCGGGGATCACGGACTCCGACACGCCACGGCTTACCAGTCTCCTTCTCACCGACGGCAACGACATCACCGCCCGCATTTACCAGTCCGCCCGAGACGCCCGACTTGCGAATGATTTCGGATGAACGATCCAGTGCGTACCCTTTCGCTATACCGCCCAGATCCAGGGCCATTCCCTGCTCAGGCAACAGAACGGTTCCCCGTTCCTCATCGATTTTCACCTTATTCCATCCGACTCTGGCCAATGCCTGGGAGATTTCGGAGTCGCCCGGCAACCGTGCATCTCCTCCGCTAAAGCTCCACAGAGACGAGAGCGCACCAACTGTGGGATCGAAAGCCCCCTGGGTTTGTGCAGCCACCTTGAGACTTTCCGAGATGATCGCCAGCAGTTCCGGATCGGTTTTCACGGGCCCGTTTCCCGCCATCTCGTTCAATTTCGTGAGAGCCGACGGCTTATGGAAAGAAGTCAAATCTTCCACTCGTTTCATTTCCTCAAAAACCGCTTGTATGGTAGGGCTCGCCTTGTCTTCAGGGCCTGCGACGGTGACTTCCACCAGGGTGCCCATGAGCAGACGGCTGGCTTTGTGCAAGCGACCGGTATCGTTCGCTTTGCATGATATCAGGAGCAGTATCCACATCGATATCGCTCCCGCGAATAACATACGTTTCCACATCATCGGGTGTGAGACCTTCCAACCGGCATCATGTACTGCGCGATGAGCTTAATGGGAACAATCATCGTGAAAAAAGGAAACATGTACATGGCTGCCAGCGTGGGGGATAGCGGCCCGAAAAATCGGGATGAAAAAACTATGACGAGCACGTTGTTCATCGCGGCCATGCTCACCCCGGCCGCCAGCTTTTCCCCGCGGCTCCTTCCGGGTGTGAGGATAAATCCTGTGAGGTAATAAATCACTGACAGCACGTACGCGAGCGCCACGGCAACGAGTATTTGCCCCGGATTTTGGAAGAAATACGTGGAATATTTCGAAAATACTCCCAGATTTATGAGACTGAAGACGATCAGAGAAATGGGAAACTGCCGCGCTGATATCATGTCGATCACTGCCGGAGCGTACCGCCGCATGAGGACAACTGCAACCATGGGTATGAAAATCACCACTGCCAGCATCTGAATCATGTGCTCCAGAGGAATGGTGATTTCAGTGCCGACCAGGAGCCTCACCAGACAGGGAAGAGAAAACGGGACGATCACGGATGTCACCACCACCATCCGGAGCACCTGGGCTATGTCCGCAGCCAGCAACGTGCCGATAAAAGGGGCCACCACGCCGGTGGAAATGCCGGATAGGAGCAGCACCGGAATCGCATAATCCGGAATAGTCAGAAGGGCTGCTCCGTAGAGGCCTGCTGGCAGGACCACGAGTTTCACGGCAGTAATTCCTGCGATTCTCAACAATGCCGGAATCGATATGTCCACGAACGCGCCGAAATCCAGGCGCAAGAAGCTCAAGAAAAGAAGAAGCATCATGAAATAGAGAAGATACGGCTGAAAAACCACACCCACATGGGGAAAGAGCAATGCCGCCGCCACCGACCCGAATAATACTGCGAAAAGGATGGCATCATTGGACCTCATGCCGACCTCGGTCTCGCGGTTCTCTCCGGGCAGATCGTTCGTCTGAAACGAAACACCTCATTCAGTCTCGGACCATAACGCGAGCCCAGTGGGCTCATCGAAGTTCCGGACGAGGATAGGGCCGGCTACTGGAATCGCAAATAATTCCGCGGCAAAAATTTCCGTTCCGGGCATGACGTGACCTGCGTGACACTGATAGTCCTTTCCGGAAAGGACGATATGCGCATGAACGAAAACGTCTCCTTCCTTTTCGGAAACATTTCCCATGCACGAGGCAATTTCCTGCATGCCGGGGAATTCCCGGTTCACATACTGGAAAGATGCATCGTAGTATCCCAGGGTGGCGCGAGTTACCGCGCCGATCACGTTGAACGCGGCTTTGCGAATCGATCGCTCCCGAAATACCCTGGTAATTGCTTCAACAAGGTCTTCGCCTTTGGGAAGGCGTACAAGAAATGGCTCGGCCATGGGCCCCGTCTCCGGTGTCATTCTGAAGTCTGGCGGCGTGCAACGCCCTTCTGTTTGCAATGTAAGTGATGAATCCGAGAAGTCAACCCGGCGCTGCGGGCTATTGGGATTCTCAAAGTAATGTCGGTATTGATTACGCGAAAAGATTGGAAGATTGTCATTGCGAGGGCAAAGCCCGAAGCAATCTCCAACCGACCAAAACCGAGATTGCTTCGGGCTTTGCCCTCGCAATGACATGATTGGACTACCGATATGCGGGCCAGAATTCTGAGAAAATCCGACACCATTTTCGCGAGCCGGTACATCCCCGCGCCGCATTACTTTTTTCGCCGCCTCGAAGGCGCTCGACGCCATTTCCGTTGGACCCAGAATCCCTGTTCCGGGAACATTCTGAGCCATCGTTCATATTGATCGTGGAATTGCTGGCTAACCGTGATCAGGTCCTGGCGGGTGTCTCCCGTAACGGCGATTCGGATTTCCTCACCGAATATGCTTTTATACGTTCCGTCGCCGACCCGGTACGTGCAGAGAGGAAGGACTCTTCCCTGCCCGTCTATGGCCATTTTCGCAAACACTTCGTTGGCCGGTGCCTGAGTCCCGAAGAAGTCCACAAAGATTCCCCGTTCCGCATCTCCCCTTTGGTCCCCCAGGACTGCGGCCATCTCACCGTTTCGCATGCACTGGATCATGGATTTCACGAATCCTTTGTGCGGGAACGTTTTAATTCCCGTGTCTTTTCCTGCACGACTGAACAGGTACCGCGTCAAGAACGGGTTTTTTACCCCAGTCGCCATCAAGTTCAGGTTCGCTCCCACGAATTTCATGGTAGCCGCGCTGACCTCGAAACAGCCGAAGTGGCTGTTCAGAAGGTATATTCCGTCTCGTCCGGGCATCATTGCCAGATTGAATGCGTTGCGTCCTTCAAGAGTGATCCGTTCAGCCATCTGTTTCTGAGACCATCGCCTGATACGCAAGAATTCCATTCCCAACATTCCCAGATGCTCGAAACTCTTAAGCGCCGTTCGGGTAATCCAGAGCGGGGACCGCTCCCTGGCGAAGGCGATGGTGAGATTCTCCTCGGCAGCTCTTCGCCTGTCCGGGAGGAGGACGTACGCGGCTCGTCCGAGGAAACGGCCAACTGCCATGGCTGCGGATTCCGGAATGCTGTTCAGCACCTCGTCCAAAAACCGAACCACAAGAAATATCGCGTAATCAACAAACACGCTGAACCGTAACTTTGGTTCCATTGTATCGAACCTCACGGGGCCGGCGCGGCAGACCTGCGCCCTAAACTTTTCAGACACAGAGCTCGTGGGAGGACGCTCAACTACGAGGCTCAAGACGGGTGGGGGAATGCGCGGAAAGAACGAGAGCGAAGGTTCAAACTACGCTCGAGAGCCCTAGACTGGGAATGTTCCTCGATATCAGGAGAACCCTTTCACTTCATACAGTTTCATCTTGGACTTCAGACCTTTGAGAATTCGAGATCCCGCTTTTTCTACCAGGAAAAGATTCGCTCCGTTGATCTCCTCGAAGGTTTCGGGTCCGATGAGTATCTGATCCGGTTCTGCGCTCTTGGAGATCCGCGAGGCCAAATTCACGGCATGCCCCAATACAGTGTAGTCCATCCGCTCGTCCGAGCCGAAATTTCCGACAATTGCCTGTCCCGTATTTATGCCATACCGGACCTTGAATCTCAATTCCGCGGCGAGGGGCAAGACGGCACGCATGAGACGTTCTCGTACTTTGAGAGCGGCCCGTATGGCTCGTATGGGCGCGTCCTCCTGGGGTAGAGGAGCCCCGAAAATAGCCATTGCCGCATCACCGATAAATTTGTCCAGGGTTCCCTGTTCCTGAAAGACAATTTGGCTCACGGTCTTACAAAAAAGATTCAAGACCTCTTGAAGCTGCTGTGGGGTCCCGGATTCGCACAAGCTCGTAAATCCGACGATGTCACAGAAAAAGATGCTTGCCACCGTCTCTTTCACTTCGAGATCGGCCGCGCCTTTAAGGATCAGGTCTACTACCTGCGTCGAATGGAAACGGCTAAGATTCTGGCGAATCACGGCGCTTCTTATCGCTTCCTCCCTCAGCAGTTCCGTCAATTTCCAACGTTGAATGGCAAGCGCTGTCTGGTGGCCGATGGCCGTGAGCAAATCCAAGTCCTCGGACTGGTACCCGCCCACGATATCGAGCCTGTCACAGTAGATCACCCCGAGAATGGAACGGTCTTCCCATATGGGAGCGGCCATCACGGAACGAATGCCGTCCACAATGACGCTCTGACCCATTTCGAAGCGCGGATCCTCCAAAGCGTTATCTGTCAGGACAGCTACGCGGTCTTTCAATATCCGATTGACGATCGTGCTGCTCACGGGCCTGTTGATTCCGTTGCCGTCCGCTGTCCTGTGTTTCCTGGGTGTTGGCTTTTCGTCTTTGTTTCTCAAGAGAATAGTGACCTGAGAGGGCGAAAAAATTTCGAAGATCTGGTCCAAGATGTAGTCCAGCATTTCGTCGAGATCTTTTCTGACTACCAGCTCTTCCGTAATTTTATACAGAGTGAGGAGATTTCTGTTCAGGCGCTCTCTTCTGACTTTGGTGGGGACCTTGTCGATTTCACAGGCAGTCTCGGACAGGTAATTGGTAATCATGCCTATTGGTTTGATCACCGACTCCGTCTCGTGTTTGTGAACGAAGGGTCCGCCCCCGATAGGCGTCATATCGAGAGTCTGGGATTGAATCGCAACACGCACCATGTGGCTTTCAGGCTGAAAAATGATCCGAAACGGCCCGACCTGAAGCACGTCGCCGTCCCGCAAATTGCGTCGGTTCTTTATTTTTCGGCCATTGACCCACGTACCGTTACGACTATCGAGGTCTTTGAGAATAAAGCGTTTTCCCTCTTTTGAAATTACACAATGATTGCGGGACACCATCCCGTCGACCAGGCGCAGATCACTCTTCTCGTGTCGGCCGATTGCAGTGTGATCGCCTGCGAATTCCTGTTCGACTTCCTGTCCGTCCGGTCTCATTATCAACAAGGTAAACATGGTGCAGAATTCTAGCCGAGAGTCACGAAGTCCATGAGTTTCACGAGGTTTCGCTTCGCTTCCTCGCTGATCTCAATTATTTCAAAACCGGAAACGTAATAACCCTGAGGATTTTCCCTCCTGGTCCACTTGCAGATCGCGTTGAAATGCAAGGGAGCGCTCTTGATGTAATCGGAAGCCTGGATTATGAGAGTTTTCGTCAGATTGGTATCCATTTTCACACCGAACAACTGCACGCCGCTTTCGGTAATATCCTGAACAAGGCCGAGAAATCTTCTCGTCTGCGCATCGTATGCGGGTATCTTGAACAGCATGTATTTTCGTTTGGCTCCGCGGCGGTTTTCCCAGGAATCCATGGGGTGCTCTCCGCTCATCTTCCCCCCTCGCAACAGCCATGATACACGAATAGGGCAGTCATTCGAACGCTCCAACTCGCATGGTACTTGTGACCCTTGTCATGAAACGCAGTATTCCCTTCGAAATCACTTTTTTGATCGGACGCTCCCTGTCTGAGAGGACCTCTTCTGGGCGCCCTCCTTGTACGTGCGTTCAAGCATATAATTGACAGACCGGTTTACCAGAAATCTGAACGACCGTATCAGATTTTCCGGATCCTTCGTCTGTGCCAGCCTTGTTGCCAGAGCTTGACCCGCCCGGATAATAGTCGTCCCCTGGCGTTCCACGATAGAGGCAAAAGCCGCCGGGTCCTTGATTGCCAGTTGACCCAGAATCGCGGGACGCGTATCCCGCAGCCCCTCGGCCTTGCGCACAACGGACTTGTAGCGCTCGTAACGGGCGAGGATGTGATGAAAAGCTCTCAACGGATCGGTCTCCAACGCGACCATGCTCCTGTCCAGGTAGTCCGTAACCTCCAGCAGGAACCGAATTGATTCCGGGTGAGCCCGCGACATGCGCTTTACCACGTATTCCAGAACAACCCTCATGGAAAGTGCCGCAAAATCCACAGTCACGTTGTCCCGGTGCAGCATTTTCACTTTCCGTATCTCGTTAGCCAGTACCGTAACAGATCGCTTGGATATCTCCCATTCCAGAGTGAGTATCGCTTCCTGCAGCTTTCGTAGGGGAGATACAGAGTGCGCGGTAACGGGTGCAGAGGTCGGTCGCGCAGCAGGTTTTGGCGGCTTTGCGGCCGGAGGCACTGCAACGGGAGGCGGCGCAGCCGCACTCTCTGAAAACAGCGTGTGCAGGTGACGCTCAATTTCTTGCGCCATTGCATCATCGTACGAAATGTCTTCCGTTACCGGAGTATCCGCAGGAGCGGGGGGCTTTCCCTTGGCGGCCGTCTTGCGGTCGTGGTCTCTTGCCATTCCTTTGGAAGACAGATAATCCTCGAACGCATCGTCCTGTGTCGTGTCTTCGACCTTTATCTGGGTAGTCTCGGGTATGGGAGCGTCTGGCTCCTCTATGAAAAGGGTGTCCACCGCCAGGTCAATGGCGCGATCTGTCTCAGGGTCTCCTGACGTTATGGCAGCAGCGACGGAAGGGGTAGAGAAACTGCTCACGAAGAGGCTGTCCACGGCTTCATCCAGCGAGGGTGGCTGCGTCCCGGTCCGATCCTTTTTCTCTCTCGACTGCGGTTCTTTCTGAACGGATGTCGTCGGTTGCATGGACAGCTCATCCGTTGACGGAGCCTCCACAAAGAACGTGTCTACCGCCTGGTCGATCAATGAGTCCAGATCGTCATAGTCTCCTGGCTTGGACATAGATTTTTCCGCCATAATCACGCTCTGAGCTTATGGTGCACCGATTTTATGGTAATTTTGCTGATTTCCCTCAGAGTCTCAAACACTCCCGGTCCTTGCAGCGCGCTGGAAAGCACCAAGGGCGCGGGATTCTTGAGCATAGCATTCAAGTCGCGATCCAATGTCTCCTGATCCAACACAGGAATAACGCTCCCCTCCAGGTCGCGCTTATTCAACTGCAGGACGAGGGGGAGCTCATCCATGTCCAAATTGTCTTCGCCGAGGTTTTCTCGCAGGTTTTGAAGGCTTTCCTTGTTTGCTTCCTGCTGTACCTCCATGGAATCAGCGACGAACACGACTCCATCGACTCCCTTGAGGACCATTTTACGGCTCTCGTTATAGAGAACCTGGCCCGGCACCGTGTACAATTGCACCCTGATATTGAAACCGCGAATCTTTCCCAGGGACAACGGGAGGAAATCGAAAAAGAGCGTCTTGTCACCCCGGGTGTCTATGGAAATCATTTTCCCCATAAACTGCGCATTCATCTTTTGATTCACGTACAGCAGATTGGTAGTCTTGCCGCACCGACCGGGGCCGTAATAGACGATCTTCACCTGAATTTCTTTGGCACTCTTGTTGATGAACGCCATGTCAATCCTCCCTTTTCGGGAGCTTTTTTTCGAGCACCTGGGCAACTTCGGCTATTTTGAGCCTCAACAATCCCAGGGAAAGTGAATTGTCGAAAATGGTGACGATAATGTATTCCTTGCCTACCCTACTGAAATGGAACGATTCATTATGCCCCTTGTAAAACAACAGCACAAAATCCCGTTCGCCGATTAACCTGGCAATCTGCTCCGTGGCGGCAAAGTTGGCGGCAGCGACGGCTGCGAGGGATATGACATCCAACTCTATTTTGTCGCCGATATTGACGATCAACGACCCGGCATTGTCTATGACCAGCACCGAACTGATGCCTTCGGTCATTACTTCGCGGGTCAGGTAGCCCCTCACGTCATTAAGAATATCGACGCTTACGACAATGTCCGCACTGCGGCCTGTCTTAATCTTCTCGGCCCTTTCCAGATCGCGATCCAGAATAATCTTTTCCAATCCCGCGTCTCCGGCGACTTCCCGCCGCGGGCCGGCCAACGGTTCGAGATTGCTCACGGCGGACGACAATGCTGAAGCAAAATCCCCGGCGGAAATACTTCCGGCTCGGAATCCTTTCATCAGGTCCGAGTGGGTCCCCAAGCGATCTTTCAGCACTTGATTGTTGAGATGATTGGCTGCAGAAAAGAGCAAGGAAAGTATTTTTTCTGCGCTGTCAGCCGAGTCAGCGCACTTTGCGGGTGCGGTCTGCGCTTCCCGTGTCAATTTCCTGGCCGCTTCGATGTATGCCCACAGGAAGGACGGGAGTTTCCCCAATATCTCGATCTTTTCTGCGCCCTTGAAAATATCTTCTACACCGGCATTGGCAAGAGTCATTTCCGTTGTTCCTCTTAGGGAGAAATCATGTCAGACGAACCGAAATTCCCTCAAGCTGGGAAATTCCGCGTCATCAGGCCTGGCCCTCAATTCGGGCAAACTGCTCCCTGCTTCTGAATTCGCCGGAAGAATGATCCACCGGAGACATTACCACAGAATGGAGTTTTTTTGGAGGGTTATTCAGGACAGCTTCGCAATTTTCTTGAAGAGGAGTAAACATTGACCACATGGTTGTATAATAGAATCAAGAATCGGAATACTTCCGATCCCACAATGATTGAAAATGCCGCTGCGCTGCGAGGAATTCCACCGGCCGCGAGGCTCTCCCCAGACGCTAATGGGAGCCGCCCTTTGCTTCTGCCAGACGTCTGGCTTGGGTGGCGAGGTGAGCCGAAACATTCTTGCTCTTTGCCAATTTTCGCAAGTCCAATTCGCGCAGCTGGGGCAGAAGCCTCATGGCTATGGGAAGCGGCGTTTTGGAATTGGACGTGAGATTCAACTTAATCGAGTATGACTTCATAAATTCCTTTGTTGAGGCTATCTGTCGAAGCACATCTTCACACACCTGTCGCGATTTGCTGATGGTCTCCACTTCGGATTCCTGAATCTTCGGTGACTTGACAACGGCTACAGCAACCATTTTGTTCGGATCCCGCACCAATATATCCCGGGCCTCTCTGCTGCCGAAGAAAGCGAATTTCAGCTTCTCGGCCACGCCCATATGCAATATTTGGTGGTAGAGGCTTTCGTATTCTGTCTCTGAAAGTTCCCATTCAGGCAATTCGCCGGGTCGTGCAGCCTTGATCAGCTCATCGGGGATGAGTTTGGTGGCTTCGGAGAAAAAGTCGTTCAAGGTCTTGTCGACTGTTACGGGAAATTCCTCCTGGGTCTGCCGCAAGATGAACCGTAATCCGTTCCATGACATCATTGCGGCCATGGACTGCATCGGCCCCTCTTTCCCGTCCACATGAACGTGTAGAATTCTACTGCGGTCCCGGTAGATGTCACCGGTTCCTTCTTCGCAGATCAAGCTTATCTTGACGGGTGCGACGGAGCCTTCGAGTGCGAAGAGCAGTTCGTAGACGTCCATAGCGTTCAGGCTTCCGGTTACAAGACGCATTCCGTGAGCATCTCCTTCCGGGTAAGGCCCGTAACCGGGTTTCTCCAGTAAGGCTTCAGCTTCTGCCGAATCAAGATTCTGTTCGTGAAAGTAGGTTCGCAGCATGTACCGGAATGTCGCTCCCCGGGTTTGAACCATCTGCTCGAGAGCGGACAATCCCTTGAGCGAATCCCAAGAAGCACCGATGATTTTCCCCCGGCTGAAAAAGACGCGACCTTTGTTCTTGGCGGATTGTATGGCCACAGTACCCGAGCGCACCCCCTGTCTTGCGGCATGCATCAGGCCGGCGAGGCCGAAGAAACTCAACGGGCCTTCCACCTTGGTTTCGGCCTGGCCCTCCACCATTGATTCTTCGAAAACGTTTATCCTCTTATTCAGGACCGGATCTTCCGCAGCGAGCGTCGATAACTTGACGGAAACGGCGGAACTTTTTTCCAGCAACTTCCGGTTTTCCAAGAAGGCTTCATACAGTCCTTGGCTCTTCCAATTGTCCAAAATAAAAAGCGCCGTTTCTTCCAGAATGGTGGGACAGGACGCAGCAATTCTAACCAGAGACTCGTCCCGAATGGTTTCTCTCACAAGAAAATCCATGACCGACGGATGCAGATCCGCGCCGAAACCTTTACGGTACGTGGTCACATCAAGCGCTGCGAGGGTTTTTTTGGCCAAGTCCCTTATTTCTTGAGAATCGTCGTGAGAAAGGTAGCTCAAGAGCACCAGCTTTTCCGTGGTGGACAGGGGGACATTGCCTTGCGCTGCTTTCAGTCTTATATCGTGATCGGTGGCGGCGCTGAGATATTTGTGGACGGTTTTCGATATCTTGACTTTTATCGCCTTGCGAACGAGCGGATTGTTGTCTGTTTCCAAGGTTTCCCTGGCCCGCTGATCGTCGCTGAACACCAGGCGAACCTTTTCCAGCACGGGAAGGGTCACAAGGTCGC
>DATHCX010000181.1:0-12664 GCA_035319325.1 Desulfomonilaceae bacterium | reverse complement strand
ATCCTGAGCCACCCTTCCATGACACAAATCAACGACTACCTCGTCACCCGATAGTCCGCCGAGTTGGATCGTTGCGGTAACCTCCAGATCCTTACCGAGCTGTACCCGTTCTCCATCCGGCAGAGAGACTTCCAGAATTTTCACATCTTTCCAAAGACTTCGGGTCTTCTGCTTCCATTCTTTCAGTTCCCGTGCGCGGGCCAACCTGTTTTCACCGAGGATCTGGTGGGCCAGCCCTGCCGGCACATAGTAGTCCTCCATGTATTCTTCTATCATTCGATGAGAATTGAAGACTCTGCCTATCTTCGCCATACTGTTCTTCATCATTTCGATCCAGCCCTGGGGATTACCATCGGGCCCCCTGTCGAAGAACAGGGGAATTACTTCATTTTCCAGTAAGTCGTACAACGCCGTCGCGTCCACGCGGTCCTGGTACACGGGATCGTCATACACTACTCCCGAACCTATGGCCCAGCCGTTGGTACCGTCGAACGCCTCGGGCCACCATCCGTCGAGGATACTCAGGTTGAGGGCGCCGTTTGCTGCAGCCTTCATGCCGGACGTGCCGCATGCCTCATTCGGTCTTCGCGGGGTGTTCAGCCAGACGTCCACTCCTTGCACCAGATAGCGCGCCATATTGATGTCATAGTTTTCCAGAAACACGAGTTTTCGCCTGAAACCTTCAGATCTGGACTGATGCACCACCTTCTTGATGATTTCTTTTCCCATGCGATCCTGAGGATGTGCTTTCCCAGCAAAAATAAACTGCACGGGCCGGCGCTTGTCGGAAATGAGACGTAACAGGCGGTCCGGATCTGAAAACAACAACCCGGCCCTCTTGTACGGGGCGAATCGTCTTGCGAAACCTATGGTGAGCGCTTCAGGATTCAAGTATTCCCGTCCGCGCTTCATGTCTACGATGGACCCTCCTCCGGATTTCATTTGCTGGAGAATTCGTCTTCGACAAAACTCCACCAGGCGTTCCCGCCGGGTCTCATGAGCGCGCCACAGAAGCTCCGGAGCTATGTGGTAAATCCGGGACCAAATTTTTTCATTGTCCGGCTCTTCCACCCATCCCTCGCCCATGTACCGGGAAAAAAGATCTGCCATGTCCTTGGATAGATACGATGGAATGTGCACTCCGTTTGTCACGTATCCTATGGGTACGTCTTCTTCGTCGACGTGCGGCCACATGCTACTCCACATTTTTCTGGAAACCTGCCGGTGGAGTTTGCTGACTGCGTTCACTCCCCTGGACATCCGCAAGGCAAGCACCGCCATGGAAAGCGGCGATGTTCTGTCGTCCGGGTTTTCTCGCCCGAGGCTCAGGAGGTCTCTCACCGTTATGCCTATGGTCTGAACATAATTTCCAAAGTAGTGTTCCACGAGCTCGGGGGGAAACAGGTCGATCCCGGCAGGCACGGGGGTATGCGTGGTAAACACGGTGGAGGCAGCAACGGCTTCGCGAGCGACATCGAACGGAACCCGATAGGTTGTTATGGATTGGCGTATTCTTTCCAACGCGGCGAATGCGGCATGGCCCTCGTTCAAATGGTATACCGAGGGCCACAAACCCAATTCGTGCAACGCTCTGGCTCCGCCAATTCCCAGGACGATTTCCTGCTGCATTCTCATTTCGATGTCGCCGCCGTACAGTTCCGCCGTGATCTTTCTCAGCCGCTCAGGATTGTCGGGATGGCTGGAGTCCAGAAGATACAACGGGATACGGCCGACCTGGACGCGCCAAACGAGGATCTTGACCTTGCTTTCTGCAATTTCCAGATCGAATGAAAACTCGTTGCCGTTCGCATCCATCACGCGATGGAGCGGGAGATTATAGAAATCGTTTACCGGATATAATTCTTGCTGCCAACCGTCAATGTTGAGGTATTGCCTGAAATAGCCCTTCTGGTATAGCAGCCCCATGCCCACCAGCGGAAACCGCAAATTCGAAGCGCTTTTCAGATGGTCGCCGGACAAAATTCCCAAGCCTCCGGAATATATCGGCAGACATTCCGCAAGACCGTATTCCATGCTGAAGTATGCAACGCGGTAATCGATGGGACGTTCGAGATTAAACGAATAAATCCCTGTATTGCTTATATAATCCTCAAACGCCCCTTCGATCTCCCTGATCCTGTCCATGAGTGCGATGTCGTCGAGAATTTCGTCTTTTCGTTCTCTCGTGAGGTTCGCCAGCAAGACCAGAGGATTGTGTTCGCAAGCTTCCCACAAATCGGGATCCAGGTCTTGAAAAAGCCTGGACACCTCTGGATTCCAGGTGAACCATAAATTCATCCCGATAGTTCTCAATGCCTGGAGTTCATCAGGCAAATCCGGCTTTACGATCAGGTGGCGCAGCCTCATACGACGACCTCTTTCATGGGTCATTCCCGGCGAGCAGAATTCGAAGAACACTCTTCAGGCAACGACTCTTCCGTCCGTCCTGAGCATGTCACATAGCGATGCGCTTTCAAAAAAGTAAGATTGGGGGGACCCTCTTTGTAAGGCGTGTCCCGCCCAAACGTATTTGAAAACGCATTGCTATCAGCCCATGAGGAGTCGTTCCATCGGGCTACTGTAGCACAAAAGACGAGATTCACTGTGGATGAAATAATCGCAGCGGTAATCATTGAGTCGTGGTAATCATTCAGTTACTCGGGGGAAGTACCTAACCTCTGTCATTGCGAGGAGTGAAACGACGAAGCAATCTCGGTAGTTAAAGCCGGAGACTGTTTCACTCCGCTCGCAATGGCACGCTTTTTCCCACCTTTAACCAAATGGATACCCACTCCGGTAAAAAGAAACGCTGCGACTCCTGAACGAGCCGCATGCTTTTTTATCGGATAACACCCCGGACCCTGTTGAACCGAGCGAAGAACTGCTATATTGTCGCTGACCGGCTGGTCACAACGAAGCCGCCAGTCCCGCACATAACCATGAAAAACGTGGAGTCGCCCGGCACAGAACTGTTCGATAAACTTCCGCCTGAAAAACAGGAAAAAGTATTCCAGGCGGCTGTGGGAGAGTTCGCGTCCAAAGGCTACAAAAACGCGTCTATGAACAGTCTCGTGAAGATTGCGGGGATCAGCAAAGGCAGCCTGTTCCAATATTTCAAAACCAAGCGAAACCTGTTTGACGGAGTGATGGGAATAGCCACGCACCGCGTCAAACTGTATTTGAAGCGGGTTCGGGATGACACGCAGGAAATGGATTTCTACGATCGACTCGAGCACCTGCTCCGGTCGGGATTTGAGTTTATCGACCGCCATCCTCTCCTGGCACGGATCTATTTCCACCTGCTCCAGTCGGCAGAAACGCCCTCGGGATCGGAAGAAATTATTCAATTACGCATGCAAGGAAACGAGTTTCTTGCAGACCTCATTCGAGAGGGGGCTGTCCGCGGCGAATTCAGGACTGACATGGATATTCCCCGATTAGCGTTTCTCATAAACGCTCTTTTGGAAACGTTGCTGAGAGCGTACTATACGGAATTCCTGGCCTCGGGTCTCGGCCTCTATCGAGGAAACGCAGCCGAGCTTGACCTGTGGGTGGCCACAACGTTGGATTTTGTCCGCAAGGGAACGGAAAACAGGGAACGGCAGTGATGTCCTGCCCGAACGCATGTCAGAACCTCCCTTGCCTGCAATGGAAGGAGCATACATGTTGCGCTTTGCGCGTCTGTGCCTCGCCGCGTTGCTGATCGTAACCGTCTCCTGGCCGGGGACCTCGCACGGGGAAAAGATCCGCTTCGGCGCCCTTCCCGTGCTTCAGGCACTCCCGGTTTACGTGGCCCAGGAAAAACATCTGTTCCGGGAAGCCGGGATCGATGTGGAAATAATACCGTTCAACGCGGCCGCCGAAAAAGACATTGCCATGTCAACGGGCAGCCTTGACGGATATTTTGGCGACCTGGTGACACCCACGGTTCTCAAGGGCAACGGTCATGACGTCTTTATTGTAGCGACGAACTACGATCCCCGGACCGATCGCCGTATGATCGGAATTCTCGCCAAACCGGCCGGCACGTACAAAACCATTTCGGATCTTGCAGATGTGCCCGTGGCGGTGTCTTCCAATTCGGTAATCGACCGCGTCACGGAACAATTGCTCGTTTCAGGGGGGGTGCCGGAGGACAAGGTTGCAACCATAGAAGCCAAGAACATAGGACTGAGAATGCAGATGCTCCTGTCGGGACAGGTTGAAGCCGCAACACTCCCCGAGCCTCTGGTGACCGCTGCCGTGGCGGCCGGTGCGAAGCTCCTGGCTGATGATTCGGGCCTGGAAACAAGCCAGACGATTCTCATGTTCTCCGGGCCGTTTCTTCGGAAAAACGGAGATGCCGTCAAAGCGTTTTTGGCAGCCCTGAACAAGGCAGCGACGCTGATCAACACCGAACCTGATTCGGTCAGACCGGTGATGGTTGAGCACGTCAGACTTCCGGAACGATTGAAATCAAGCTATCCCGTGCCTCGATTTCCGAAGTTGCATGCGCCTGACAGAACAGCCGTGCTGGCTGTCGCTCAATGGTTGAAAAAACGCGGAGTGATTACACCCGCTTTCACGTACGAACAGGTTGTGGATGCCGGATTCCTTCCTTGAACTGATACGCTGCAGCCAAGTCACGAAAACGTATCTGGCTGAAGGGGAACCTGTGCCTGCGTTGGGCGCTACGGATGTTTCCGTTTCAGCCGGGGAGACCCTCGCTGTCGTAGGGCCCTCGGGTTGCGGAAAATCAACCTTGCTGCTTCTTATGGCCGGCCTTGAGAAACCAACTTCAGGCTCTGTGGAGTTCAAGGGGAACACTCTGGCCAAGCCCCACAGAGAAATCGCACTCGTACTGCAGGATTACGGTCTTTTTCCGTGGAAGACGGTCCTGGAAAATGTGGAGCTGGGCCTGCGCATCCGCGGGGAGTCTTCTGCCCGGACAAGGCTGAACGAATTGCTGGAAGAGCTCGATATAAGCGACAAAACTGACGTTTTTCCCCAGCAGCTCTCCGGCGGCCAAAAACAGCGGGTAGCGCTCGCCCGGGCATTAATCCTGAGACCTTCTCTGCTTCTCCTGGACGAGCCCTTTGCCGCTCTGGACACACTGACCCGCGAACGGCTTCAGGATCTGGTCGCGGCCGCCTGGACGAGACGAAAATTCGGCATGGTTGTCGTCACGCACAATATTCAGGAAGCCGTTCGGCTGGGCCAACGAATACTGGTCATGGGAAAGAATCCCGGAGCGATTCTTGAAACCGTCGAAAATCCTTTAGCCTGCGATACCAATTGCCGGGGATCCGACGTGTTTTTCGAGATATCGCGAAGGGTGCGCAGTCTCCTGGAGCAGACCGGATGAGATCTTCGAAATGGAGCTATCTCTGGGCAGTTGCGGTCTTGCTGGCAGTCTGGCAATTGGGGGCCTGGTGGGCCGGTGAATCTGTGCTCGCGGGGCCCGTGACGGTCATGGTGAAACTCGGTTCCGAAGCTCAGTCAGCGAAGTTCTGGAAACATCTCGGATCGTCGTCCCTGCGGATCTTCGCGGCTCTGGTCCTGTCGTTCGTCGCGGCCGTACCCCTCGGCTTGTTCCTGGGATTGAGCCCACGGGCGGACAGGATTGCCCGGCCTTTGATTTACCTTACGTATCCCGTTCCAAAGATCGTTCTCTTGCCCCTGGTACTCCTCATTTTCGGTCTTGGCGACATCGGAAAAATAGCCATGCTGTGCATTATCTTATTTTTTCAATTACTCATTACCACCAGGGATGCGGCACGTGGCGTGAGCAGAGCAGCCCGGTATTCTCTGTACAGTTTGGGTGGGACCAGGCGTCACCTGTTCCTGCACGTGGTTTGGCCCTCCAGCTTGCCTGCGGTATTCACAGCGTTGCGCATCGCCACCGGAACGGTAGTTGCGGTGCTTTTTTTCGTCGAGTCAATCGGTACGAGGTACGGGATGGGGTTTTACATACTCGATGCATGGGGGCGCGGGGACGTCCCGCAGATCTTCGTGGGAATTGTTGTTCTTGCGCTCCTGGGAGTAATTCTTTACGAAACGTTCGACATCTTGGAGAGAATCTGTTGCAAATGGAATCAGCTGTGAATGAGAGCCCGTACTATGTATTGCCCGAGCGCGGGGCTGTTGTTTCATGAATCGGGCAAAGTTGCGTGCATGGTATCAAGCCAGTAGACCCCCATTCTTCGTGGCTACACTCGTTCCGCTCGTGTTGGGAGCCGCCATTGCCGGGAGTGCGGGGGGATGGAGTGCGCTTCGATGGGGTGTCGTATTGCTGGCGTCTTTTCTGGTCCATCTGTGTACCAATCTTGCCAACGACTATTTCGAATACGATTCCGGAGCGGATGCAGGCGATGCCATCGGCGGAAGCAGGGTGTTGCAGCAGAGAAAGATCACGCCGCGAGAGATTCGCAATGCCCTGATCATTCTCTATGCTATTGCCATGGTGTGCGGTATCTGGATCTTGTGGGTGTCGCGCGTGTGGTGGCTGGCTCCCATCATGATTTTCTCTTTTTTTTCCAGCCTCTTTTATACGGCGCCTCCGTTCAGATACGGATATTACGGGCTTGGTGAGCTCTTCGTGGGTCTCAATATGGGGCCTATTATGGTTGTGGGTACTGCCGCAGCACTGACAGGGCGGTTCATACCCCGGGCCTTCTGGATTTCGATACCAGTAGGGCTGACGGTAGCCATGATACTCTATTACCAATCACTTCCGGACATGGATTCCGACCGTGCCGCGGGGAAGCGCACCCTTACTGTTCGCCTCGGCAAGCGCTCTTCGCTTTGGGGATTTCGCTTGCTTGTCGGGGCCACTCTGGGAGCAATTCTTGTGCTCGTCTTCCAGGGGCTCCTGCACCCCGCAGCCCTCTTGTGCCTGTTCACCATCTATTTCCCTTACAAAGTTGATCAGATGATCCGGGTCACACGCGACTGGAAGGACCTGCATGATCGGGGGGGACGCGTGAGACTCTTTTATCTGATGAACGGACTGATTCTCATTCTGGCTGTCTAGAACAGTTCTCGAAAGTTCTGTCGGATTCGTTCATGACTCCCGCCCACATTCGAACGATCCAACCATCGTCATTGCGAGGAGTGGAACGACGAAGCAATCTCTGTCTTGGTCAATTGGAGATTGCTTCGGGCTTCGCCCCCGCAATGACAGTCCTCGAATCTTTTCGCGTAATCAAAACCGACACTACTTTTGAGAATCCCTGTATGTCCGATACCAATGCGTTTTCAACTACTTGAAATCGTGGAGGAACTTCTAGTAAGAAGTTCCTCCACGAAACCCGCCTCAAAAACTTTTACCACTCGCCGGGTGTAAGGGTCTCATGTGCTCACGGCAGATTAGTTCCTGTTTCAGAGCTCCAGCGCTCGTTTTTTCTTTTGTACCAGTCGTCCCATTGAACACGAGCCGCTGATGGCTGAGGCCATGCATTGGAAAGCGCCCTTGCACCGGGAATGTATTTTCCGGCCCAGCTCGGTTCCTCCGGCATCGATCCGGATTTTGCCGGACCCTCGAATGCTGCCTTTACAGGAGTGGCTGTGCGCAATGTCGTGCAAGAGGTGAACAGCATAAGGATCGCGCACGCCAAGACAGCCGGAATTAGCATTTTTCTCATTAATTACCCCTGTTCACGGGAAGTTGATCTCCAGGGAACCGATCCGAGACGAGCTTATATCCATTATTGTTTATTTCCACAAGAAATTTTCAGGTCGGTTCTTAAAAAATGTTTCAATCCCGACAAGTAAATCCTGAGAGTTGACATCAAATGGAAATAAGGGGGAGCATTCTTTGAAAGAAGGGAATTATCCAGGCATCGTCATAAGGCTCGGCCCGTCGTGACCGGGGTGGAAAAGGAGGGATGCCTGGTACAGGCAGCTATGCGTTTCAGTGACTCCGCGAACCGCAGATCACTTCATTCCGGTTCTACCCGGCTTTTCTCGTCGCGTTTCGGGTTGCCCCAACCATTTTTCCATGACGAGAGCGTCATCCTTAACCGCCGAATAATATCGTTTCCGAAATCCTATGGAGCTGAATCCGGATTGTTTGTACAAATCTCTGGCAACCATATTTCTGCGCCCCACTTCCAGAATGACCCGGTGCAACCCTTCGTCCCTGCAGCGCGCCTCCAGGTGTGCCATGATCGCTTTTCCGTACCCTTTGGATCGATGCATGGGATGGACTGCGATATTCAACAGGTGCGCTTCATCCAATACAGCCCAAAAACACATGTATCCGACTATCTTGCCGTCGCACTTGAATACGGTGAGACGGGCATTGCTGTTAGAGAGTTCGTCAAGAAACATTTTACGGGACCAGGGAACAGCGAAAGAAGCGCGCTCGATGAGAAGCACTTCTTCAAGATCCGAAGCACTGAGCGGTTGCGGAACAAGAGAGCAATCGGTCTTCAAACACATGGTCAAATTCCTTCACGCACAGGGGCCCCTGCTCAAAAGCCCAAAATCAAACCTCCTCCGAGGGAAATCACGAGGCCTATGACGAACAAAATAACGTAGCGTCTCTCATTTAGACCAGCCATGAGATCAGCCGTTCCGAGAAGCGGAACCGCATAAAATCCGAACCCAAGACCTCGCACAACCGAAGGCGGTAACCGGGGAGCCAATTCCGTCAAGAGGAGGCTTCCCCACAGAATAGCGGGAAAGAGGATGACAAACGCCACGGTGAAACCGAGCAACAAAGCCGATGCAAAGTACCGGTACACGTTTCTCTCGCCTCCGGCCTCCAGTGCAGCTTCCGCCTTACGCGCAATGTTGCCGAGCCTTATTCTTAACTGGACATCGATGTGTTTTCCCAGGAAGGCGACCGGAAAGAGGAAAAGAAAACACAAGAAGACTGTGGATGTTAAGGGGCCACCGTTGGCGGTCCTCACAAGAGCCGACACCGCTGCAGTGGAAATGGATCCCAGGGTTGCGTCCGGAGGAATGTAGCCGCCCACGGGGGGCCTTCTGAGCCAGAGCATTTCAAAAAGAAGCCCCGAAGCTAACCCCGCCTCCAGATCTCCCATTACCCATCCGATGATGGGGGCGCATACGATGGGGCGTGAAATCATGATCTGGAAGATCTGAAATCTGTCCAGCCACAGGAGAGCTCCGACTGCTCCCGCCATCAGAGCCTCAAGAATCATTGGACACCCGCAACAAACTTTTCCGACCCGAAAGCCGTCGTCGAAACGACATGAACATTGTTGTCGAAGATTGAAAACTAATGAAGAAGCGTGGTCGTTCTAGGCCATTCAGGCTACAGCTTGGGACAACAAGAAAAAACGTCTGCCAGATCGACGGGTTTTTCGAAAGGAACGCTCTGAAGGTTGACGCGGACACCTTCTTCTACGATATCGCACAGGACTTCCAGACATTCATCACCCACGAGCACGCTCCTGCTCAGGGAGGTGGTGGACTGGCCGGAGCGCAAATTACCGAGATTGAGATGCTCGAAATGCACTCCCGCCCTCTTTAGCCGCAACGCATCGACGGGGTTGTCTACGATCACCATTCGCCTGATGTCGCCGTCTTCCGATGCAACCAACAACGCGGCAATCTGATCCACGCAATCGACGACGAGCCGGATGGCATACGGCATGGATGCCTGCATGATCATTTGCTGAAGGGAATCGTTGGCGAGGTCATCGTTGGCAACCAGGACCTCCTGGGCGCGCGTGGACGGCAGCCATCCTTCGAGGATTTGTCCGTGTATGAACCTATCGTCCACCCTGACCAGAACTATGGGCATACAATGGCTCCGGTGGCCGAAACGCGTCCAGGATTACTTTTCACCGGCATTCCTCCTGGAAAGCCGCTGCCTCAATACTTCTCCCGCCAGATAAATGTTTTCTTTCCCTGCATCGGAGGTGAGCTTCGCCAGGGAACTCAGATCGTGATTTCCCCGCGAATTGACCGCCTTGATCAGCATGGGCAGATTAAGTCCGGTCACCACTTCGACCGCACCTTCTTCCAGGAATGAAAGTGAGAGGTTCGTCGGCGTTCCGCCGAACAGATCCGTCAAAATCAAAACGCCGTCGCCGCTATCCACGTCTTTGATGGACCGAGCAACCTGTTCTCTGAGCAGATCCGGAGATTCCGAAGGATCAATGCTGACAGCGAAAAGCGACTCATCCGAATTCAAACCGATCAGTTTTCCAGTCTTGATAAATTGGACACCCAATTGTCCATGAGTCAGCAAGAGAATACCAATCATGTGAGCTTCCCGAATTACCGACTGAGAAATCAAACAGATATCTCTCTATGTCTGACCTCTACACTGGTATAATGGTTCCTTTTCAGGAGCTGAGCTATGTATTCGGCTACTACCACTGATCGGTGATAACCGCCGGTGCACCCTATTGAAATGGTAAGGTACTGCTTCCCCTCACGTATGTAAAGAGGTAAAAGAAAAACGAGCAGATCTCCTAACTTTTCCAAGAACTTAATGGTGACGTCCTTGGATAGGACCCATTCGGTCACTTCAGGCGTGCGACCGCTCTTCTCCTTGAGTTCTTCCACAAAGAAGGGATTCGGCAAGAACCGCACGTCCCATACGAGATCCGATTCCATGGGAACGCCCTTGCCGTAGCCAAACGACGTTACCACTATCTTGAGCACATCACTGACAAATTTTTCGAACCGTTTCTTGATTTCCTGACGCAACTGGTGAACAGTCATATCCGACGTGTCGATAACCCATTCGGCCTTTTGTTTGATTTCGGACAGTTCCTTCCGTTCTCTTTTGATTCCGTCAATGACGTTTCCGCTGGGCGCCATGGGATGCTGCCGTCTCGTTTGGCTGTAACGGCGTACCAGAACTTCGTCCCGCGCGTCGAGAAATACTATTTCCAAAGGTATTCCCGATAATTCCAGTTGATGCAATATAGCGGAATACCGGGGAAAAAACTTCCGTTGGCGCAGATCTATCACCAGTGCAAGCCGTGTGGCCTCATCCGTCCGTGCTTCCGTGAGTTCCAGCAGCTTGGGCAGGAGATCCACAGGAAGATTGTCAACGCAAAAAAAACCTGCGTCCTCCAGAGTGTGCGCCACCGTCGACTTGCCCGAGCCCGACATTCCGGTTATAATCACGACTTTCCGTTTCATCAAGGCGTCACCGTTCCAGTTTCCTTGAACTGCCGGGCAAGCAGTTCTATGAGGAGTGCGGGATCAGAGCGTTCCGGCAAAGGCAGTCGCACTTGGATGACATCGCTTTGGAGCAATCGGCACAAACCTGTTTCGGGAACTATTCTCCCGGCGTCTCGGACAGGATCGTATGCGTCCAGATCCACGACAAGATGTATGGGCGACGAAAAAACGGTCCCTTCGGGAATGAGAGTTGAAGCCCTGAAAATCCCGAGCCCGCAGACTTCTATTCTGACGTGTTCCTCGATGGATCTGCCTATGGGAATGCCCCCCTCTTCTGCCACCACTTCCACAAGATCGTCGGAGACAAGCTTGTGCCCGCGGCGCATGAGATTCAGCGCAATTAGCGATTTTCCGGCCCCCGACGGACCGCGGATCAGCACCCCCACACCGTGGACGCTGACGAGGACCCCTCTTATCTTGGATGCAACCATGAGCCGAGTACATATCACGGCCAGAGTCGCCGATCAATTGTAAGCTCGTGGAAAGAGTTCGGCGGAAGCGGGGATTCGCTTTGAGGGAGGAAATCCTGACAACGAGATGCGAAGAGAGATGAACCGGTATCGGTCTTCTAAGGCCTCGATCCATACGATTGCTTCGGTTCCCCCTCATCCGGACTCGCTTTTTTGCAGGTAACTCGATTCCGGGCACAGGCTGGGGGCACTCCTTTGCTGCCGACGACACAGAGCCGTCTGATCACTTCGCTCAGGAGAGCCCCAAGCCCTGACATCTCATAAACTTGTGGCGAATGCGCATCAATCACTTCGGCCCCAGCCATGGTTTCGCGTGCAGCTGAATGGGTGCCGACAGAAAGTTCTTGACGGGAAGAAATATCTTCATTAATGAATATATGCATATATTACGGTCGATCGACCAGATCGACGCGGAGGTACCATGAAATCAGCAATACAATCCAGCATGTTCAGGTTTCTGTCCGCACTCGTGTTTTTCATCCTCGCGGCTCCCGCGGGGCTCAGTGCTGCCGATCTTGTGGGCAGTGCAAATATATTCATGTATCCGCGTCCACTTCCCCTGTCGGATCTTGCACTCAAGACTGCTTCCGGCCAGAATATTTCTCTGAGCGATTATCGGGGCAAGGTCGTTTTGCTTCACTTCTGGTCCATTCAGTGTCCCGCTTGCAAGATTGAAGAACCCCTTCTGGAAAATCTTAAGAGGAACTTCGGGCCTTCCGGCCTGGAAATTCTCGGGGTTAATCTGGTGGACTCTCCTCAGGCGATTATGAATCATGCTGCGGCGAACCGGATGCCTTTTTCCGTGGTGGCCGGCGGAGGCGGGGGTTTAGCTCTGAAAGTCGTCAATCTGAATGGGAAGAATACGGCATTTGTAGTCAATCCCAAGCAGGAGGCAATTCTTGAAGTGCCCGGATTTCCCACGACATATATAGTTGATTGCCGCGGGAGCGCTGTTGGATACAGTATCGGCGTGGCCCGATGGGACAATATGGCCGCGGTAGGACTGCTGCAAGGTCTCATTTCCGATCGGAAGACCTGCCTGG
>DATHCX010000180.1:0-12011 GCA_035319325.1 Desulfomonilaceae bacterium | reverse complement strand
GTATCAGGTCGATAGAAAGAATCAAGGCGCGGCCGCAAGCACCGTTAACTGGGAGCTATCCACCCTGTCGAAAATCTTCAATACCCTGATGGAGATACAATACGTGGATGCGAACCCGGCCCGGATGGTGAAGCGTCTCTCCACGAGAGAAGAGGAACGAGAAGTTTACCTTGGATTCTCGGATGTGAATGCAATGGTGGAATTGTGCCCACCTTGGGTTCGACCCATTGTCCTAACCGGATACTATACCGGAATGAGACGAGGCGAAGTACTAGGTCTGACTTGGAAGCAGGTGAATCTCAGCACGCGCGTTGTGCGTCTGGGCCCGCAAGACACGAAGGAAGGGCGACGAAAAAGGGTGCCACTTCGTCTCGAAGTAATCGAGATTCTTGAGCGGTCCAGGCGCGTCAGGTCACAGGCAACAGGCAGAGTTTTTCTCATTGATGGAAGGCCACCGAACAAGGAGTCAATCAAGAATCCATGGCGGAAGAGCTGCCAGGCTCTCGACCTGTTAGATCCACGACCCCGATTTCATGATTTACGTCACACATGGCGAGCCAATGCACGACGGTCAGGCGTAGATCCCGTAATCGCAGAGACCATCTTGGGCCACTGGCACAGGCAGCGCAGTGTCAATGAGCGCTATGGCCGCATCAGCGACGTAGAAATGTTAAAGGCCGTAGATAGCATGGTGTTCGATAATGGCATGACTGAGATTATCGTGGACAACAAGCGGAGACAGTGACGTGGAAAAATGTGAACATTGTGTGAACATTGACGGCACAGAAAAGAAAATCAGGAAGCGGTCGCAAACCTATCTTCCTGATTCCCCTTGATATTCGTGGTCGGGACGACTGGATTTGAACCAGCGACCCCTGCATCCCGAATGCAGTGCTCTACCAGGCTGAGCCACGTCCCGACTCTCCGAAAATACACCGCACGAGAGGCTTTTGTCAAGGGCTGGTCAGACGACCTCCTCACGTTTTTATTTTTCCAACCTTTTTTGACACTATTTTGACGGACTTTATTCGCCGTACCCCAAATCCTCCACCGTTGTTCCATGGTCAAAGGTCATATTGTCTACTGCGCTCAACGACTTGGCACGGCAATATGGATGTAGAGGTCTTTCACTGGCAACTGTGTCGCATTGCCGACCATGGCGTTGCGAAAAGTTCCGTCCATCCCCGGTATTGCAGCGTTAGTCTTGCACCTGCGCCGCAAATCACGGAACGCGGATTTCGCAAGCGAATATCTCTTGACAAATATGCTGGCTGGACTATATTGCCTCCCCAAATTTATCACATCTTTGCTGCAATAGGAGGGGATGGATATGAAATCATTAGACAAAAGCAAGGATCAGATGGAGTGTGTTGGACACATTGATAAAGACCTTGAATATGCCAAAAACAAATTAGAATCACTGATTCAGCGCGGGAAAAGTATAGATCCCGGCGATTCCGCTTCGATCCTGCGATGGATGAATGCAACTTTTTCACAATTGGAATCTTATTCTTCCGAACACTTGAGTTTTCGGCTCCACTGCCTGCATACAGGGCTCACCTTGCTATCAATCGCTCTGGAGAAAGAAACCGGATACGCTGAGGAATTCTCTCCGGACGCCCCTGAACGGAATGCTCTGCCGAATCGTGCGGAAATACGCTTATAATTAAGTTGGAACTGCCTGAACCGATACTGCTGAATGCCAGCGACCAGCGTAGCCCCATCGCATGTATCCGGGGCTGTTACCGCCGTCTCATGCAGGTTGGCGAATCCTTCAGTGAGGGAGCCGCTTGAGTTCGAACTACGCTGACTGCATTTGAAGAAATCGACCGCTATCAGGCTATTGGAGCTATATTCGAACAGTTCTTGACTTTTGGGACCTGCCGGTACATTTCTCCACCCAATGCATTGTTTCTTTTGCTTGGCAAGTCGGATCAACGGTCTGCCTTTGCGGTCGGTGTTCGCTGTTAATGGTGCTCACCGGAATCGCCTGTCTGGCGAGGAAGATCTGCTGGTCATTGCCTCGCGGACTGGAATGCGGTCCGTTCCAGCCCGCGTCATGCGGGACTATACTGCTGCGCATTAGGAATGCGTTTGCCAGCCAGGTGTCACTTCACTTCGGACTGCCTGCCTTACTGCGCAGCGAGGACAATCTGGCCGACTGCGGACGGGAAGCACCATTTTCAATGCACAGCACCATAGATCCTGGCTTTCGCCGAATAGACAACGTAGAGTGACACGGACATTCTCCTTTGTGAGACTTCAGCGGAGATCAGTGGATCATCCGCCATAGGAACAGAACGGAGAGTTCACACCGACTCTTGCGCCCGCGTGATTGCAGTTTCGACAGGTTTTCAGGATGGTTCAACGATTGGACGAGTTCGCGGGAAATTATCATTCGGAGAGCATGAGGGAAACATGATTCGGAATTTTTTCGCAATAATCGCTTGTATATGTGTTGCCGGGGCCGCTGCGTATGCTATGCCGCTGGAGGCCACGGCAGTAAGCAACTTTCCTGTCATGAAAAGTGAGGAAGCCTTCGGCAAGCTTCTTGACCTCCTCAGGCGAGACGACAGAAAAGCCGTCGCGGACTTCTTCAAGACGGAGGGAACGCTCATGCCCGTGGGCACCGAGGTTGTCCTGCTGGAGGTAGGTTGCGACGGGCACTGCATCAAGTTTCGTGTCAAAGGTGACCCTTCGGAGTATTGGACCGTCCTGGAGATGGATCGGCAAAAGGTGTTTCACTACAAGAAGTGAACCGAGGCAGTTCAAGCACGGTCCGCAGCGGCACGCCCGAATTGGCCCCACGTGATACGGATTCGGTTTTTCACAGGTAACTCGATTCCGGGCACAGGCTGGGAGCACTCCTTCGCTGCGGACTACGCAGAGCCGTCTCATCACTTCGCTCGGGAGAGCCCCCAGCCCTGACATCTCATAAATCTTGTGGCGAATCCGTATGAGCCGGTCCCGCTCCGCAACGGTCGCTCAGGATCTTGTCATCCGTCGTCGAATGCTTATGGTAATAAGAAGGCAATCGAACTACCCTCATTGCTGTGCGTGGAGGTTGAAATCGAGGAGGAATTGAAGATGGAAATGAACGTCGACCGATTGGCTGAAGAGCATTTTGTGGACAGTTATGCGAACTTGAGCGAATGTAGGTGTCAAGACCAGCATCGTTTGCACGTCGCGCTCTCGGAAGGTAGGGCCAGGCCTATAGTTTTCGCCCCTGATCACAAGGGGATTCATGATGCGTACTGCGCGACATTTGGACGGCGCTGTAAAGAATAGCCGATATCTGTGATTAAGGATTAAGAATCTGGGCGGATTCAATTCGCCCTTTTTCATTTCGAAAAGAGCACGCCCACTTTCTTGTCTTGCAACAAAAAGTTTCCGGACACGAACAATGGGATGCGCACTCCAATAACCTGGGTGATTTCCGCATCCGCATAGGAACCTGGTTCGAAAAACCACTCGGCCCTTCACGGTCGCGGGCTTCCGGTGCGTACGATCGTGCGGACCACCCGTCCTTCAAACCGTCGGCCGTCTCCCGAAAACCAGAGATACCAGAAACAAGACGAGGAAGATGAAAAATATGATCTTTGCAATCCCCACCGCTACACCGGCCAAGCCGCCAAAGCCCAGCACTGCGGCGATGAGCGCGATTACCAAGAATGCGACTGCCATACCTAACATGGTTTTCGACCTCTCATAGTGGTAAACCTCGATACGAGGCTATTCGACTTGTTTCTTTGTTATGATGCAGCAAACCCTGTTTGGATTCACATTGCGCCGCCGTTGCTCCGCAATCCCGTGACCGCGCGCGGTGCTTTGCAGTAGAAAAATGATTGGCCGCTCGATATAAATGGTACTCTTTGCCCGCCATTTCGGGTATGGCATAACGGTACGGATATGTGGTCAAAATCTTTTGTAATCATTCAGTTATTTGAGGAAAGTCCTCAACCTCTGTCATTGCGAGGCGTGAAACGACGAAGCAATCTTGATGCTCAAGGACGGAGATTGTTTGGCTGCGCTCGCAAACGAGGTTCCGTGTGAGGCGGCATGTGAGGCTCGCGTGAAATGCATGCGAACCGAGTTCACCGTAGTCTCTCTTTTGTGATACATTCCAGACCGGGAGACAAAATGGATGAGCTCACATTCAGCCGATTTCCATGATGACATTACGGATGTCCCGGGGATAATGGTGGGCCATGCCCAGGACATCGTGGCCAAGACCGGGGTCACGGTGATATTGCCGCCTCGAAAGGGAGCAGCAGCGGGCCTGTACGTCGGTGGCAGCGCACCGTCCACCAGGCAAATGGATTCCCTGAGACCGTTGCACGTTGTGGACCGCGTTCACGGAATCTGCCTGTGCGGCGGGAGCGCATTCGGTTTGGACGCGGGCGGAGGGGTTCTCTCGTATTTGGAAGAACAAGGAACGGGTTTTGAGGTGGTCGGGAAGACCATTCCCATCGTACCGTCCGCTGCCATATTCGATCTCAATTTCGGTGACGGTTCCGTACGTCCGGATCACGAGATGGGAAGGCGAGCATGTGCGAACGCTTCGTCAAAACGTATGGAACAGGGAAGTATCGGAGCTGGTACAGGCGCTACCGTAGGAAAGCTGTTTGGGGTAGAACGAGCCATGAAAGGCGGATTGGGTTCGTCATCCTGTGTGTCTCATGACCTCGTTGTCGGCACGCTGGTCGTCGTGAATGCGTACGGCGACATAACCAATCCTGAGGGCGCATTACTGGCCGGGTGCCGCACGTCAGCGGAATCACTGCACCTTGCCGACGCGAAATTTCTCCTGCAGGAAGGGATGGCTGAATCCAGAAAGCTGTCCGTTGAGGATACCACTCTGGCAGTGATCGCGGTAAACGCTCGTCTGGACAAAATCGCTGCGTCAAGGATCGCTGCACAAGCCACCCTCGGTATGGCCAGGGTTATCCGGCCGTTTCACAGCCACATAGATGGCGATCTTACCATCGTGCTCAGTGTGGGCGACAAAAAGGCAGACCCGAATCGGATAAGTTTTCTGGCCCAGGATAGTTTGCAAAGATCCGTCGTGAATGCGATCATGAAAGCGAATGGTTTGGGTGTGCTCCCAGCGTGGAAAGACCTGTCTGCGGGTCGGGAATCATGACGACGGTGCGGAAAGTGTCTCCGGAGCATCCGTCTTGTTTCCGGCCAAAGGTGACACCCGTATGCCGACCATTCCCAAGGGTTCTGAATAGATTATAGGACTTAAACCGGGCTTGACACGAATCTCTCATGTATACTATAAAGAACTGCGGAGATCGACCTGAACGCCTCGACCCTCTTGAAAGGCAAACCAGTGCTAGTAGTGGATTACGAGCCGGAGATTCCGGAAATTCGCGCTGAGGACCTCGAGGAATACGAAGTGGATTTGGAAGCTGCTCCCGCCTGTGAGGATGGGGCTGACAATCACCACGCTTACCTACGATCTCTTTATTCTAGACATTATGGGCGTGAGGGGATTTTGAACTGCTGGAGCCGGCGACAGCCCGCAAGATCCTGTGGTCCTGTTGAAAGCTCATTCCCTGACCCCCGAGTCTCATAAGAAGTCCATCGAATGCGGAGCACGGGCGTTTCTGTCCAAAGTTCGGCTCGGAATAACGGCGCCTTTTCCATGGATGTGTGCTCTCGGATTGTCGATCCGCCCGGAGATCCGTGCTTCCCGGAGTGGGAAGTTCCTAAGGAAAAAGTTTCGGCTCCGCATGGAGAAAGATCACCGAGAGAGTGTTGGGAAAAGTTCCAGAAGGACTTGAACGTGAACGAATCGGCTGTTAGTGTCTGATCACGTTTCTTCCAGAAAGGTCCGGGTGTTTTTTCGTGACAATCAAGAATATACAGACGTCGCACTTGGTCCACGATCTCAAGAATCCGGTCAATATCATAGAAACGGGTGCCAGGTCTCTGCTTGATAAGCAGGACCGCTACGGGATGTTGAGCGCTAGCCAGGAAAAAGTGATCAGACGCATGTTGAGAAATGCACTCAAAATCAGAAATCTGGCCAACAGCATGCTGGAAGTGGACATGGCCACCATGGGTATTGTCAAGACCAGCGACTGCACGCTGTCTGCGATACTCAAGAGTGCCCTGGTGGAAGTCTTCGACGTTGTCGATCCCGGAGTTTCGGACGCTCTTGAAGACGCTCAAGATCTCGACCAAATTCAGCGTGTTCTCCAGGCACAGGATATTTTTCTGGAGGCGGAAGAATCCCAGATAAACAGGACCATTCAGACCGATGAAACCAAAATGTGCCTCATTATCACCAATCTTCTGTCCAACGCCTTCAAATACAAGCAAAAGAGCGTTTTCATCAAGTGCATCGCCGACGGTGAGAGAATTACCATTTCCGTGCGAGACGACGGTCCGGGAATTCCCGAATGCTATCACGAACAAATTTTTGATCAGTATTTTCAGTGCTCCAAGATAGAAGGCTTTCCTGTTCGGGGGCATGGGCTCGGACTCGCAGGCGCGCTGGCGCTCACCGAAGCCATGGGCGGTGTGTTGTCCCTGTGCAAGAGCCCTCAGGGCGCTGAATTCATGGTCCAGATCGCGTATTCGCGACGCTGAAGGTTTCCACGTTTCGTTCACCGCTACGGCCGGAACGTGTGGGTACACGATCCCTATTCCGCTCCTCCCGGGAAAATCATTCGCCCCTTTTCAATTTGGCATCCTATGATTGCGTAACCATTGACACTCTGACGCCGTCTCGTTACACGCCCGCAGCGTTCGTTCCGCAGGAACCGCAAGAAATTGTTGCATTTGATACCGTTTCCCTTTCCAAGATGTAACGTGGCGGGCATGTCTCCTCGCTGCGAACGGCACCGTCTTATACGGATTCGCTTTTTTACAAGTAACCCGATTCTGGGTACAGGCTGGGGGCTCTCCTTCGCTGCGGACTACGCAGAGCCGTCTCATCACTTCGCTCAGGAGAGCCCCCAGCCCTGCAATCTCACGAGTCTTATTGCGAATGCGTATCAGTGACTCCGGGGAATTGACTAAACTCTGTCATTGCGAGGAGTGAAACGACGAAGCAATCTCGATACTTAAAGGCAGAGATTGCTTCGCTGCGCTAGCAATGACAGCCTTTTCCCATCAGTAACTGAGGCGTTACTTTGCTCTTCAGAAGGTATTTGACTAATTAAAGTAACTTATGATATTGTTCGCCCAAGTTTGCTCCACTATGGAGTTTAATTAATCAAGTTATACTCGACCAGAGGTCGCCATGCCCATATCTGCGAGAACTGCAGCGAGTCTTGCCGTGATACTGGCTCTGATCTGGGTCACCCAGTCCTGGGGCGCAGGGGAAATTTCAGAGATCACCGCCACTCCGGACGGCCGCCGGATAGCCATAAAAAGCGACAGCCGCATTGGAAGTCATACAGCCCACGTTCAACCTCCCAAGTTGGTCATCGATATCGCAGAAACGGGAGTGTCCAGACTACCCCGAATAACCGGTTTGGCCAAAGAGTCTTCCTTGGACGTCCGCGCCGCAAGAACGCCGTCCGGAGCGCGAGTGGTGTTCAACTTCGGTAATGGCGGGGTACCGGACCATAAGATTCTGAGAATGGACAATTATCTTCTGGTGTTTCTCGATCAGAAACCGCCCCAAACCGTTTCCGGAATCAAACCGCTGCCCCAACGCCCGGCACCGAGAGAAGGCGTATCTCTGCAAGCGGTCACGCCAAACAAAGGAGCTGCGGTGACCGCTGTCACGGCTGGCGCATCGGAGCTGTCCATACAATCGGCCGACGTCGAAGGTGGCCTCATCGTTCTGAAAGTTGCAAACAGGGCCACCCCCGCACGCGTGTATCGAATAGAACTCGGTGTGGACTTCCGTCAATTGGGCTTTAGTACAGCCCGGATTTCTCCCGTCCCTGAGATCGCCAGCGCGTCGCAGCCGCCCAATCCCGTTGAACGCCCGAAGAACAGGATGTCGGGGCCGAAAAGATCGGCGTCAAATCCCATTGCTGTCTCGGCCAAGTCCCAGCCCCCAGACGCGCTCCCGGTCCCTGATGCGCAGTGATTTATATGAATGCGTTTTCCGACAAGTAAGATTGGAAGGACTTTGGAAAAAGTCTCCTCAAACCCCCTTTCAAAAATTTCTATCTTGCACCGGAACCTGCATTTTCGCTGAGGAAATGCAGGTTCCGACAAGTGCTCACAGTTCTTGGGGTGAGGTTCGTGGAGGAACTTCCTGCTATAGCTGTTCTCGAAAGTTCTGTCGGATTCGTTCATGATTCTCGCTCACATACGAACGATCCATACGCATTCGCAATAAGATTTATGAGATTGCAGGGCTGGGGGCTCTCCTGAGCGAAGTGATGAGACGGCTCTGCGTCGTCCGCAGCGAAGGAGTGCCTCCAGCCTGTGCCCAGAATCGAGTTACCTGTAAAAAAGCGAATCCGCACCAATCATGTCATTGCGAGGAGTGGAACGACGAAGCAATCTCTTTTTTTGTTAATTGGAGATTGCTTCGGGTTTCGCCCTCGCAATGACAGTCTTCGAATCTTTTCGCGTACTCGAAACCGACACCAGCTTTGAGAATCCCTTGCTTGACGGCAGCGGAACGAACATCCCACCATTAGGCTCTCTTCCATTTTTTTCATTTTTCTTGTCAGGTTTTGGAACGCGATCCGAATAGCTCTATTAACCGACCGGTAATGCGGTCGAACGGAACAGCCGGTTGAGGCTTTCCATTTCTTGACAAGAAGCATCAAGGAGGCTTCACATGACTAAGTTGTTTACAATGCTGACCCTGGCGGCTTTTCTGATTGCCGTGCCCCTGGCAATGGCCGAACAACCCGCAACCCCGAAGGTCCCGGGCGGAGAACAGACTTCCATTAATTGTTGCGCAAAAGGAAAGTGCAGCAAGGCTGCCTCGGAAGTCGACTGCGCCAAAGAAGGCGGAAAAGTCGTCAAGGACTGCAAAGACTGCAAGTAACCGGAATTGATGACTTCTTGAGGCGATTGGGGCCTCAGAGCCCCATCGCCGCCCGCAGCGATTCAGGTGAAGGTGAATTCTTCAAAACTGGGCTCAATGACGGCGAGCCTGACCGAAACCGAAATTCATAACCGACCGGCAGTCGCACAGATCCGGTCGTTTCCGCGTCTCACGACCGGCTCACTGCTCAGGAACCTGAACCCGCATACCACCGCGGGTATGGACAAGCTCCGAACGGAGAATTAAAATTCTCGACAACGCTGACTCAGACGGAGAAGGGTTGGAGCTTCGGAGCATGCAGCGAAGGGATGAAACACACGATCGTCTTTTGGTTCGGGAGTGCTTGGCAGGCTCCGAAGCGGCGTGGCAAGAATTCTACACGCGTTTTATCGGATTGGTCAGAAACGTCATCCGGCGAAAGGCAGGGCTCACATGGTCGGACTCCCAGGACATCGCGCAATCGGTATTCCTGGAGCTCGCAACCGCGTTGAACGGATACGATCCGGAAATCTCGCTCTCTCATTTTATCTGCGTGATCACTGAACGGGTCTGTATCGATGAGTTTCGAAAGGAAAGAGCTGCCAAAAGACATGCCGAAACCCGCACGGTGGATCATCACGATGCACAGGAAGAAGGCGCAGAAATTGTGAGGTCCAATCTGGAACCGCAGGACTGCCGGCTGGAAAAAGCGGAGTTGTCCCTGCGGCTCAAGGATTCGATGAACGAACTTGATGTGCGATGCCGGGAGCTTCTAACATTGCGGTACTACAAAGAACTCCCTTTCAGCGATATCGCCGAAAAAATGGGCATTTCCGAAAATACGGTTACGGTTCAAACCAGGCGCTGCCTTGATAAACTGAGGAACGCCTTTACGAACCGCGAACGAAAAGGATAGAAATCGTGAATTCGGACACACCGGAACCGGCACACTATCCGGAAGAGCATTTACTGCTCTATGTGGAAGACATGCTGGCTCCGGACGAAAAACTGCAGACCGAGACGCACCTGGGCGCTTGTCCGGAATGCGCCCGCCGCGTGATGGCTCTCAGGGACACAATTAACCGTCTCAAGAAGGGAAAAGAAGTATTTTGTCCTGAACCGTGGGAAATATACGAGTTTGTGGAACGCGGAAAACCGGAAGGGGTGATTTCAAGGCATGTGAAGCTCTGCAGCGCCTGTCTTGCCGAGGTCCAAACCTATGAGGCGGGAGTTTTGCCGGAGCGAATGCCCGCGGAGCTCTGGCAGGGCGTTCAAGAGCGGATAACATCCCGCGGGGCTGACAAACGAGAAAGAGATGGTGCTTCCGGTTTTCTGGAACGATTGTACGGGCTGTTCAGATTCCCGGCAATGGCCGCGGCCGCCGCAACAGCCGCGATCTTGGTTGTCCTGGCTCTGTATCCGCGAGAGTTCACGGAACCGGGGGTAGGGCTGAGTACTATTACCTGGGAAGGCGCTCTGAAATCGAAGGCCGTGCAGAAGAAAGCTGCGGTTTTACTCCTGTTCGATCTAGAGAAACCACTGTCTCAAAAGCGCATCGACTCACTCTACGAAGCGCTGAAACCCAACATGGATGTCAGCGAGCATTTCTCCGTGATTCCGCCTGCAGTGCTCAGTGCCGCAATAAGAGAAGGGGAACTGCGGCCGAGGGATGAGATGCAATTTTTGAAAGCGCTTCGCAGCAAGTTTGATGTCTCATTCGCGGTTCTGGTAGAATTGACTACTTCAGGAGCTGAGTTCGACATACGAGCCAGAATCATGGATACGGTCGACGACAGGACCCTCCGAACGATCTCGATGCAAGGCGTGTCAGGCAATCAATTAAACGACAAAGTCCGCGAGGTGGTGTTTGGCTTGATGCTTGACCGTACATGACAAGACGCGCCCGTAATCATTCGGTTCCTCCAGGGAATTCACGGTCGTCTGTCACTGCGAGGAGTCCAACCATGAAGCAATCTCGATATTAAAGGGCGGAAATTGCTTCGCTTCGCGAGCAATGACAAGCTTGCGGCATCTCGCATAGCCAATCCGCGATTTCTTTTGAGAATCCCTATAAAAGAATTGAACCGTAATCAAGAGCACGAACCAAACCAGTTACCGGGCCAGAGCCAGCACAATGGCGGACTGGCGCAAACGCTCGACTGGCTGGTGCTCGCCTTTTGCGCGGCAGTTCCGGGCGGAGGCGGCAAAATCCGTTGCAAGAAATTCCGCACGGGGCGGTCGCCTGGAGGTGCAGGCGGTGCTCCGGCGGTAGCGGGCGCGTTCCAGCACGAGACGTACGGGTTGTAGCAAACTTGGGCAGGCGCCTGGATTTGACACTGGGGAACCGTTCCTTGAGTCGGATATTGCTGCTGAACCGGCGGAGACGCCATTTGCCCCGATCCGTACGTCGCTGGTGTATTCCAGGTTGAAGCCGGAACGTCCCAGCAGTAGGTAGGGGGATAATAATAAGAGACTTGCACCTGAGGCTGGTTCTGAGGCACTGTGGCTTGAACCGGATACTGTTGCTGGGCCGGAGGTTGAGCCGTCTGCCCCGATCCGTAGGCCGCGGGCGTATTCCAATTTGGCACGCTTCCTTTCCGCACACGCGAAATCTTCTTGCTCGCAACCCTGGAAGGGTGGGCTCGGGCATGGAGCTTCTTTGCCCGAAGCGTTTTTGTCTGCTTGAGGTGCTTTGCAGGGCCGTATTGGGATTTATCCGATGGTCCATTAACCGAATCGGCAGAAACAGGAAGTATACAAAGCGGACCGAACGCAAATATCACTACGAAAAGCATCAAGACTAATTTGAACTCTTTCATCTCGCGCACTTCCATTCTCATTTTTCCAAATAGATGCAACTTTTCCGCGAACGATTCCCGTTCCGTTTGAGCGACGATTCCCTGGAACGGCAGAGAGCGGCTTGCAAAGAGGCTTTCAGGAGGATTGTTCGAGTGTGCGTTCCCGCGGGCGCTTGCGCCAACGTTTGTCTGCAGCGAGCTTAACGGCCCAGTGTTCCAAGTGCCTGAACAAGGCTTTGTATGCTTCGCAATACGGGTCT
>DATHCX010000179.1:0-5361 GCA_035319325.1 Desulfomonilaceae bacterium | reverse complement strand
CATGGGTATGGGCATGTGCTATAACAGTGGAATCCGCGATGTGCTCCGCTGCCCGATTGTCATCCTTGCAATCACGACAATGGACTTTGACTGGAGTTGTCAGTCTCACATGATTCTGAGAAAAGGGGATGAAGTGGTCGGCGAGGAGGTAAGAGATCCTTCAAGGATTGCGGAGTTGGAGAAACAGGCGAACGTCTCCTTTCTTCACAAGAACTTTGTGATCTACAGGGACAAGGTCGAGTTTCCACGTGATATCATGGACAAGAAGTGCTGCTTCGAGTTGCCGGCCCTCACTCAGGAAGAATCCCTTCCCGGCCTGACGGAATTCGGAGAATACCTCTTTTGCTTCCCTTCCACTGCCGGAGACATCTTTTTGAAAAAGACGTACTATGAGGCAAGAGACGAGTGGGGAACGGGCACGGTCTTGTTCGGTTTCAAAGAAGGTCGGTAAGGTCTTGGCCGCACTTTATGCACATGACGCGGCCGTCCTTGCGCATTTTGATCATGGCGAGATGACCTGCCTTCTCCATGTGAAGGCGTTTCAGATCGGACCAATATTGTTTGACCTCTGTGCATGACAGATAATGTCCCAGGTGTTTCTCTGCGTCCGTGTGCCAGACGCCGCAGCGTGTGCAGGCTTTCATTGAGTTATCTCACTATCGCGGTAAGAACGTTTCCGGTGTCTGCGTCAGTGTAGCGTGAATTGCCATTATAGGCAACATGTTGTCGAAATGCCACCTCTGTGAAGGGTTCTACGATGACTCGCTTGGCGATTGCAATGGATTTGGGTACGAGCGGTTTTCGGGCACAAGCCCTCGATCTGAACACACGTGAAATCATATCTACCGCTATCACTACGCGGCATCCCCTGCCCGGGGCAAACGTCATAGATCACCTGCACTTTGCCCTCGAGATGAGCGTAGAGACAGCCGGTAATATCATGATCGAAGCAATCAACAAGGTTCTGGATAGGCTAAGAGTGCCTCTGGATCAGGTGGTGCGGCTGGCGGTATGCGGTAACCCGATTCAACTGTCTCTGTTTCAGCGGATAGAGATCCGTGATCTCGCGTTTGCCGGCAAGAGAAAGCTGGAGGCGCTCGGCGTAATCCCACCGAAACGAGACGCCACTGTTCTCAGGGCCGCGCAAATTCACGGACTGACCATACCGGCTGAAGCAGAAGTGATCATACCTCCTGCCGTCCGCCACGAGATTGGGGCCGACGCCCTGGCCATGATGATTCAGACCGGGATGCTCGAGAAAGACGAGATTTCTCTCACGACAGATTACGGTACCAATGCGGAAATGGCTCTATTTCATCACGGTGAGGTAATCACGGGGTCCACCGCTGCGGGTCCGGCGCTGGAAGGCCAACAAATTGCCTGCGGTATGTTGGCAATGCCAGGGGCAATATCGGACCTGGTCAGCATGGACAATCATCATCGAGTGATTGTCTTGGACCAGAACATGCTCCCCGCATCGGGGCCGTTGGTCGATCTCAAGAACGGCCATATGCTTGAAGGAGGTGAGATCGATCCGGTCGGAATAACCGGCACCGGAACTGTGGCAATTCTCAGTCAGGGTATGCAGGCAAATCTTATTACTCTCCCCCGTATCAACACCTTGGACGCCGAATTTCATCTCACTCCGGAGATCATGTTTACGGAAGAGGATCTGAAGGAAGCGGGCAAGGCAATAGGGTCGGTGCGTGCAGGGCATATCACTTTGTGCCATGAGGCCGGCATCGACCTGGGAGACGTCGCCGTAGCGTACATGTCCGGCGCTTCCGGCACGTACGTAGATGCGCTCAAGGCGCAACGGCTTGGGATGATTCCCCCCAGAGTCAAAACCATCTATCAGGTGGGGAACACCTCCCTCGCGATGGCACGGGACCTCGTGCTGGATCCCAATCAATTGGAGATGATGAGCAATCTGGCGAAGAACCTCCGTCAGACTCACTGCATGTTCGCTGCATCCAAGGTCTTCGAAAAAATCTATATCCTGGAACTATCTTATTGGACCGAAGGCATGCCTTTCAACCAGTATCAGTCTTTTCTCAGCAGATACGGGTTTCCAGAGCTGCTGTCCATCGAGAGCACACCGGAGGTGATCCGTACGGTTCGTCGTGACATCGACGACCTCGGACGTCTCGGATTGACAACCGTTCCGGATATAGGACAGGTGGTTAAAGTTCAGTTCGATGAGTGTACGGCTTGCCTTGAGTGCGTGGAGTCATGTCCCGAAAGGGCCCTTCAGCCTCTTGAGGGATCCGATCCTCCGATCTTGGTACTGGACCAGTCCCTGTGCAACGGAGTGGCATGTCGCCGGTGCGAGCGGGCATGCCCTCAGAAACGCTTTGTACTGGAAGATTTTTTCGAGTAGTAGCGCCGTGGGCAAGAGCGGTCGCTTTGGGCCGCTCACTTCATCCTTCGGCTCAGGGTATCCTTCGCAAAATTTCGTGGGAGGCAGACGTGATGGGAAAAACGGAAGAAAATCTGAATGAAGCATTTGCGGGAGAGAGCCAGGCGAGCATGCGGTACCTGGCATTTGCGGAAAAAGCTGATGCGGAGGGCTTTCCAGGTGTAGCCAAGCTTTTCAGAGCCGCCGCCAGGTCGGAGCAAGTTCATGCCTTCAATCACTTGCGGGCTTTAGGCAAGGTACAGGAAAGCAGGGAGAATCTTGAGACCGCTGTGGCCGGGGAATCGTTCGAATTTAAAGTGATGTATCCCGCCATGGTGAAAGAGGCGGTGGCCGAAAATGAGATAGAGGCCAGGCACAGTTTCGAGTACGCCATGTCCATAGAGATGGTGCACCACAAGCTCTTCCAGAAAGCACTCGAGGCTGAAACCGAAAATGCTTCGGCCAACTTCTATGTGTGCCCCGTGTGCGGACATACTGTCCGCGATAAGGCCCCCAAGAAATGTCCATACTGCGGTGTCGACGGGACAAAATTCATCGAAATTGCGTGAGCCGGGACAGAAGGTTTGTGACGGCCAACTTGCTCGGGAGATCGCCCGGCCGGCGACGGCTCGTTCCCGGTAATCCGTGTTTGTGGGTTACCGCACGATTGCTGGAGCGTTCTTGATGTATGAAGCAATAGAACTGACGGACGGCATTTTTTGGGTTGGGGCCATCGATTGGGGCATTCGGGACTTTCATGGGTACACCACCCCACACGGAACGACGTACAATGCCTACCTCATAAGAGGGGAAAAGACCGCCCTGGTTGACACGGTGAAGGCGTCCTTTTTCCCCGAGATGATCTCGCGAATCAAATCTGTTCAGGATCCAGGAAAGATCGATTATCTCATCGTCAACCACCTGGAGATGGATCATTCCGGCTCTGTCCCCCTATTCAAAAAGATATCTCCCGACGCGCAAATGGTAGCCACCGATCACGGTATCAAAGGGATGAAGCGGCATTTCAGCGAGGAATGGCCCATACAGAAAGTGCGAACTGGAGATGAAATTCGGCTGGGGGGAAAGACGCTCCTCTTCCTGGAGGCTTACATGCTCCATTGGCCGGACAGCATGTTTACCTATGTGAAGGAAGATGGTGTTCTTCTCCCCAATGACGGCTTTGGTCAACACTACGCAAGCCATCACCGATTCGACGATGAACAGGCCGCACTTGAACCGATCTTGGACGAGGCAGCCAAATATTTCGCAAACATTCTCATGCCGTTGGCTCCGCTGATCCCGCCCTTGCTCAAGAAAGTCGAGAAAATGGGCATCGCGATCAACATGATTGCGCCGAGTCACGGCATCATCTGGCGCTCTCGCATTAACGAGATCGTCGGCCGCTATGTAGACTGGTGTGCCGGAATCGCTCAGGACAAAGTTCTCGTGATGTACGACACCATGTGGGGAAGCACGGAAGCCATGGCCAAGGCCATTTCCGCCGGCATAAGCAAAGCCGGAGTGGAACATGCACTGATACATGTGCGCAAGACTCACTATAGTGACATCGTCAAGGAAATTCTTACAGCAAAGGTTTTGGCCATAGGCTCGCCCACGATCAACGAAGGTGTATTTCCCTCTATCGGCCAGCTTCTTTCTTACGTCAAGGGTCTTCACCCGTTGAAAAAGAAGGGGGTTGCCTTTGGGTCCTATGGATGGGGGGGAGAAGCGCTCGAGGCGATAAACAATGAAATGAAGGCAAGCGGAATAGAGGTCGTGGAACCAGCCCTGGGTGTCGTATACGTCCCCATGGGTCAGGACCTGGAAAGCTGCTTTCAATTGGGCGAGAGAATCGCTGCACACGTACGGACGTGACCCCCTGCCAAAATGTGTTGCCGGGTAGCCTCTTTCATCCGAATTGAGGAGACCCTCTTCGTAAGAGCGTCCCGCCCAACCCCCCTCCCAGAAACTTCTATCATTAGCCGGAACCTCATTTCCTTGAATGAATTTTGGGGTTCCTGCAGGTGTTGAAAGTTCTTGAAATGGGGTTCGGGGAGGAACTACTTACAAGCAGTTCCTCTCCGATTTCATCTGGTTAAAAGGCCATTAGTATGAGTCGACGATCTGCGACTCTGTTGGAGACCATCCATGGGCTCTTACGCGATTTCAGCCCATATGGGGAGGTTGGCGCCGTCAAGAAAGATTTCCACCTTCTCGGGAGACTCAAGTAGTTCCGCCATCTTGCCCACGAACTCCTGCCTTCTCGGATCGGTTAGCCATTCTTCCCATCTTTCCCGGGAGGACCAGTGGCTGATGACGAGAACCGTCCTCTTGTCTTCTGAGCTGACGAGGGTTTCTCCAGATACATACCCTCTGCGTAGTGTCACCACGGACCGCAGTTCCATGAGAGGCTCATAGGCTTTGTGCAGGAGCTCTTCCTTAAATTGCCTGGTGATCAGGACCTTTACTCCCATTTGTTTCGCCCTCCTTTCAGTGTCCACGCGGTTGAATGAATAAAACTCACAGGTCGAAAAAGGGCGGAGCGACTTTTCTTGTCACAGTATACTAGCACGCAAATATGGTCGAGGGAAAACAAATCGACAGGCAACATGTAATCATTCAGTCACTCGGGGGAAGTGACTCACTTCTGTCACTGCGAAAAATGAAACAACGAAGCAATCTATAGTGCTGCGCATTGAAAATGGTGCTTTCCGTCCGACGTCAGCCAGGTTGTCCTCGCAGCGCAGTAAGGCAGGCCGTCCGAAGCGAAGGGGACACTTGGCTGATAGACCCATTCTTAATGCGCAGTACTATAGATACCTGAAGGCGCGGATTGCTACGCCGCGTTCGCACTGACAGATTTTTCCACAACCGTACCCGAAGGGATGCGCGCAACATAAGGATTGTAAACTTGACTTTTTGTCTTTGTGTTCCCTATGATAACCGGGAGAGCATTTATAGTG
>DATHCX010000178.1:0-35261 GCA_035319325.1 Desulfomonilaceae bacterium | reverse complement strand
TCAAAAGAGTAACATTGAAGGGCTGGTTCACGGCCTGTCCTGCCAGATCTCCTCCGCTACGAACGGCGCGGCCTGACTCGCTTCGGAGACCCGCCAGGACAGGCTTCATCCATCGTCACTTGTCTGGCAGCGCATTGGTATTATTCGCCATACATGAATGTCATAGGGATTCTCAAAAGTACGGTGGGTTTTGATTACGCGAACAGATTCAAAGATTGTCATTGCGAGGGCAAAGCCAGAAACAATCTCCAACCGACCAAGACTGAGATTGCTTCGTCTTTCCACTCCTCACGGTAACAGCATGCCTCCTGTCACCCAAAGACTATATCGTAACCCGTTTTGGAGTTGCAGAGCGAGGCACTTGACTGTATAGGTGTATATGAACATTATACTGATTGCGGATAGGGTTGGTCGATTTTATTTCAAGGGGTGAAAACATGTTTACGATTGATGACGAATCAAGAAACTATTTTCGAGACAAACTGGCTGAAAAACAGGCGGTCAGAGTCTTTTTCGGAGGCTATGGTTGAGGAGGTCCCAGTATGGGGCTGGCTCTGGATGAGCCTCGTGACGGCGATGAAACATACACTATCAACGAACTTCCTCTGGTGGTAGATCCTTTCGCTCTCAAGCTTATCAAAGAGTCCGGGGGCGTTGCCATCAAGACCAGCCTGTTCGGACCGATGGCCGAACTCGAAGGCCGTGGTGGTGGCGGTTGCGGTTGTTCATAGTGAGGAAGGCATGCCTATTTACGAATTCAAGTGTTCAGGCTGCGGGAAAGAGTTTGAAAGGCTGTGTTTCGCGTCCGATCAAGAAGAAATAATCTGTCCTGCATGTGGTTCCGCGAATACCCAGAAGGTCTTTTCCGTTTTTGCGTCAACGGGGATTGAGAAGAAATTATCCCATTCCTGCGGGTCCGGGCACAGTCACTCCGGGGGATCCTGAGGCTGATGACGGACCACCGTGCGTGGTCTCTTTCCCGCCATAATCGGAACTCGAATCTTCTCTGCTTGGGAACAGATCGGGGGCAAAATATTCGTGCCGCCGATCTGTTCGTTCAGTCCCATTTCCTGACGTCTTCAATGAGCTTTTGATCTGGTTTCAGACTTCCCGATTCGATAATTCTGACGCTTCCCTTGATTTTTACGGCTTCGCGAAGGGTTTCTTCCACCGCGACGATGAATCCTTCGGCTACGGGCTCTTTCAGTTCGAGCTCCAGGGTCATGACATCCTGGTCTTTCGGCCGTTCCACCAGCAGCCTTGCTCTAACGATTTCCGGATAGGCATCTATTACTTTCTGCACCTGGGACGGATGCACAAACATGCCCTTTACTTTCGTCAGCTGATCCGCCCGGCCCATGATGCGGGTGAGCCGCGGCATGGTGCGGCCGCACGCGCACGGTTCTTCGGTCAAACTTGAGAGGTCGCCGGTTCCGAATCTGATCAGCGGGTAGATCTTGTTCTTGGTGGTGACCACGACTTCGCCCGGTTCGCCTATAGGAAGCACTTGTCCTGTTTCCGGGTCGACGATTTCGACAATGACATCGTAGTGGACATGCATTCCACTGACGTGGGGGCATTCATAGGCGACACAACCCACGTCCGCCGTTCCATACGCTTGGCGTCCGATAACGCGGTATTCGTCCATAAACCGTTTTCTCATGGATTCCGGGAGCATTTCTGCGAGGAGGAACGCAACTTCCAATTTGAAGTTCTCTGCTGGATTCATTCCGAGATCTTCGGCCTTCTTGAAGATCGCCATCAAGAAGCTTGGCGTTCCTATGTATCCGGTAACGCCCAAATTTTTCATGATGTCAGCCTGGGTTTCCGTATTTCCTACTCCGGTAGGGATGATAGTGCCACCCAGTTCTGAAACCCCCTCCTCGAACATGTGGCCCGCGGGCGTGAGATGATACGCGAAGGTGTTCACCACTATGTCTCCGGGCCTGAATCCTGCCGAATGCAGAGCGGTTTTCCAGCGCCAGTAATCGTGGACCTTGCCCACCGGATCGTAAATGGGTCCCGGCGACTGGTGAATCCTCACCAAATCCGAAATCGGCACTGTGACATATCCGCCGAAAGGAGGATTCATTTTTTGGGCATCGGACAAGTCCTTCTTTTTCGTGATGGGGATTTGGCTCAAGTCCTCCAGTGTTCTAATCTCATGCGATTTGATCCCTTGTGCATCCATAGCAGCCTTCAGAGGGGTTCCGGAACCGTACGCATGTGACACGATTTCCTGGAGAAATCTTTCCTGGTAGCCGCGGCGCTCGTCTGGAGAAAATCTCTCCTCTGCATTGAGTATCCCGGAGTTGCGATCCACGTGGTGCATGAAACCTCCATAGCCTTCGTGTGATGGAAAGAATCGCTCGAATAGCAAAGGTTCACAACGATCCCTGGCTTTCAGCCAATCCGGTCTCGGGCCTGGACTCCGAAGGTGCTATTCGAACGGGAACTGCATTGTGACTTGAAGTATACAGATGGTTTAGCACCAGCGAATGGGGAAATCAAGAAGCATGCTACTGATTATGTAAACCTTGAGTCTCCCTGCGGGCACGTGTAACGATCCGGTTGGCAGAAAGACTCCGCCACCTCGTCGGATATACCTTGCCCGTTCTCACCTTCGAGGCGCGGAGGATATGCATCTCCTATCCGTAGATACTGGGTGGAGTGATATGCACAGCGACGTCCTTCACGCCGGGGATCACCCTTGCCAGATCTTTCAGTTCGGCTGCCATTTCGGTTTCCTCGGAAAGCCCTCCCTTCGCGTCCACATACACTTTTCCGTCGACAGCTGAAACACCGACGTTCGGCACGACGGAGACGAGGGCGGCTCTTACTCGAGCAGCCAGAGCGAGGTCCTCAATCGCTTTCTGCGCTTCCGGTGTGGTTTTGAACTGTTCGCGTTCCACGGTTTGACAAATGATGTCCACTGCGTCAGCGACCGTGATTTTGTGAATGTGGATGACGAGATCGTAAAGACTCGGGTCCCAGGTGTCCAATCCGAACAGCTTCAAACTCCATTGCCGGCGTTCATGGTCATCTTTTTTCAGCAGATGGAGTGCTTCATCGGATGAAATTTTCTCCCGTTCCACTTCCAGTGCCACGCGATCTTCAATATTGGCCAGAATCCTGATTCTAAGAAGGTGCTTGACCCCGCCAAGAATAAAGTGCCCCGCAAGTCCGTGGTACACCACGTTATCCTTGCGAGCGTACTCGAATAGCGTGGACTCGATATATGCGAGATACCGTTCTTTACCGTATGTGAATCGGTCGAGGATCGAAGGGGCATCGTGGAGAGCGCGCACGAGTTTCATCTCGGGAATGTTAAAATGCTCCGACGTCTCAACCAGGATGTCACGGGAAATACAGGAATACCCAAGCCGTTTGGCTACTCGTTCCGCCACTTCCTTTCCCTTGCTGTAGGAACCCCTCGAAATCGTAATAATGGACATACACTACTCCTTTATTTCTGCATTGACAGAATCTTCGGTGCAATTGGGTGTGTGCGGACCGGCGCTCACAGAGGGTGGGGCTTATCCCGAGCGTACTCGCGGAAGACCTCGCTTTGAGGGAAACGTGTTGAGTCCGGGGAATCCGCCTACTCGGGACGAATTCCCCGATCACAGGTGTGAAGGATTACTCACTCAAAAGCGTTTTGAGTTCCTTGTTGAATTCAGGAACCACCTTGAACAGGTCTCCTACGATGCCGTAATCCGCTTTCGTGAAAATGGGCGCCTCAGTATCCTTGTTGATGGCTACAATGACCTTGGATGAGCCCATGCCCGCCAGGTGCTGAATGGAGCCGGAGATCCCGCAGGCGACATACAGATTCGGCGTAACGGTCTTACCGGTCTGGCCCACCTGATCCGAGTGCGGCCGCCAGCCTGCGTCAACGGCGGCTCTGGATGCGCCCACTGTGGCTCTGGATCCGAAAATGGCAACCATTTCCTCGAGCAAAGAGTAGTCCGAACCTCCCATGCCGCGACCGCCGGACACGATGATCTCCGCCTCGGTGAGATCCACTTTGCCGCTTGTATCAAGACTCAAATCTTTGGTTGTGTACGTAGCTCGGCCGGTGTCCAGGCTGAAAGCAATCTTTTCCACGGTCCCGGCTTTCGGGTTTTCCACCACTTCCAGCACATTCGGCCGCGCTGTGGCTATCTGAGGTGAAGCCACTGCAACCCAGTCTGCATAACATTTGCCAGCATACATGGGGCGCTTTCCCGCGAGTTTCCCGTCTTCCAAAGCAAAGGAAACACAATCCGCAATCGCCGCCACACCCAGTTTGGCTGCGGTGCGGGGCGCAAGATCCTTGCCCTGCATGGAATGGCCGATGAGTACTATATCAGGTTTTTTCTCGCCTATGACATGAGCCAGGGCTTGAGCATAATATTCGGAGTTGTAGTTCTCCAGCCCCGCAGCTTCCACGATGTAAACTTTATCCGCTCCGTATTTGGCCACGTCCCCGGCAAATTGCTCGGCCTGCTGGCCAATAAGTACCACTGATAGTTCGCCGCCGAGGGTGTCAGCCAGTTTGCGCCCCTCGGACGCCATCTCGAAAGCGGTTTTTTTGATTTTTCCCGCTTTGATCTCTCCGTATATCATCACGTTCGACATGTGTTGTTTCTCCTACAAAAAGGGAATCTCAAAAGCGTAATCCGCTTAGATGACTTTTGCCTCCGCTCGAAGGGCGGTGACAACGACCTTGGCTACCTCCGCAGGCTCCAGGCCCTCAAATTTCTTGCCCGCTACCCGTTCCGGCGGCATGGAAAAATTCTTGGCCTGCAGTTTTGCTTCTGCGCTGATTCCCAGATCCGCCGCGGTCTTTTGGTCGATAGGCTTCTTCTTGGCTTTCATGATGCCCGGGAGGGACGCATAACGAGGCTCGTTGAGGCCTTTTTGAGACGTGAGGACACACGGGAGTGAAACCTCGACAATTTCTTTTCCGCCTTCGATGTCTCTCTCTACGGTGGCCGTTTTCTTGTCTTCAGATACCTCGACCTTCGTGACCAGAGTCACCTGCGGGAGTTTCAGAAATTCGGCGAGCATTGCGCCCGCTTCGCCAAAATCGTCGTCAATGGCTCTATGGCCGCAAAAAATCACATCATATTCGCCTTGGCCGGCCGCTGCGGCAAGGGCCTGGGCGATAACGAACGGATCACCGTCGTTCAGGTTCGCGTCGTTGACGTGGATCCCTTTGTCCGCGCCCATGGCGAGAGCCGTGCGAATGGCTTCGGTCACGCGATCGGGACCAATGCTGAGAATCACGACTTCTCCGGCTTTGAATTTTTCCTTGAGGCGAAGCGCTTCTTCAACGCTGAATTCGTCATATGGGTTTATGACGTACTTTATTCCGTCTGTGACGACTCCGGTTCCGCCGGGATTTACCTTGATTTGCGATTCCGTATCAGGGACTTGTTTCAAGCAAACCAGTGATTTCAAGGATAGTCCTCCTTTCCTTCAAGTGCAGTAAGATTGATCGGCACGGTTTCGTGGATTCACATTCGGCGTTCATGTCCTCCGTGGCTTGCGGGTCCAAGCAAAACTCCAGCCGTTTGCCGGAGATGCACTCAATGAGCTTTAGCCGAGTGATTTCAGCTGCAAACCCCGGAACCGTTAGAGGTCATCTGAACTAAAGTGCCAGAAAAACGTTCAAATTTTATTTGTCATTGACACGTGAGTCAAGAAAAATAAAAGGACCGTCGTATCCGTTCGGTTACGGGTGGAAAAAGAGCTGTCATTGCGAGTGAAGCGAAGCAATCTCTGCTCTTGAATATCGAGATTGCTTCGTCGTTTCACTCCTCGCAATGACAGAGGAACGATGGCTCCCTTGCGAGTCCGAATGATTATGGACCGCCGTATCCGTTCGGTTACATGAGGAACAATGCTTTACTCTGACCGGTGTCATTGCGAGCGAAGCGAAGCAATCTCTGCCGTTGAACATCATTTTGCTTCGTCGCCCGCGCTCCCGGCAATGACACGTGCCGCCCGTAACTGAATGGTTCCGGGAGTCGCGCACAGGGATTTCCAGCAGCCCACGTCTGAAGCAATTCTCCGGTAATCTCATGAGACGGGTATCGAAAAACCGAGCGGCCACTTACCGATTATCAGATATGACTATTTAGCCGCTTTTTTCTCGATTTCAACAATTTCCTTGCCGATACGTTTTTTCTTGGAAGCATTTCCTTCCAGGCTCAACGCCATTTGGTACCACCGGAGAGCGTCGAGCAACTCGCCCTTCTGCCGGTAAATGAAGCCAAGGTGTTTTATGGCCATGAGATTGTTCTGATCCTGAGTCAATATGGTGGATAGATCCTTGATGGCATCGTCGTACCGCCCCATTTGCTCCAGGATATAGGCACGGTTCCCGAGAGCACGAATGAGACGAGGATTGATCTGGACGATTCGGCTGAGATCTTCCAGTGCTTTTTCCTGTTCGCCCGTATCGAAGTACAGCGCGGCCCGATGGTTCAGGGCAGTGGTGTTTTGGGGTTCCAGACTGATGGCTTTCGTGAGGTCCTTCAGAGCCCGTGTATAATCGCCCTGCAGTCTGTACGCGGCTCCCCGCGCAACGTACGCTCCGGCGAGTTCCGGATCCAATTTAATCGCTTTGTCCAGATCCTGGATTGCACGGTCCATACGGCCTTGAAGCAGGTAAACTTTTCCTCTGTTGAACAGAGCGGCCACATTTCGTGTTGAGCCTTTCAGGCTGTCATTGAACAGATTGAGAGCCTGATCGAAGCTTCCCGCATTTGCCTTGAGAATCCCGATTCGGGTTGTTTCCGGAATGTCGGTATCCGGAGCACGCGAGGCTTCTCTTGAAGCCGCAGGTGAGAGTGTTACAGCGGAACTTACCAATATTGCTACGATGCCGGCTCTTATCGTGGTTCTCATAATCATGGCTCTCAATTGTTGTTGTGGCTGAACGTGCTGGGCCGGTTGGAGGTTTCGGGTTCTCTAAAGAAGAATCCGAAGAAATCCTTTGAGTACGCGTCTTCGTACCGTTTCAAGGTGTACTTCGATTGTTCGGGAGAAAGCCTGTTCTTCGTAACGAGATTTCCGAACCCATCTCTGATGTAAAGATTCGCTACAATATTATGTGGATTGGCGTCCCCGTGCATGCCTCGTTCGCACCCGGCCAACACCAGTGCCTTTGCAAGGTCTTTGGTGCCTATGTGGTGGCCTATCGCGAACACCAGGTTGCCGTCCTTTCGTATTCCGAAAGCGCTCCTATGGGCAACGAACCAGAAATGTTTGCCGTCCTGATCTTTGCCCCCGCCGCCCAGCAGGAAACCGAGACCGATTTCCGAATCCTCCAGCTTCCCGTTTCTCATGATGGATTGAACGACCATTCCGTTCTTGACGATCAAATGTCTGAGTTGACGAGCATCCCGCACCATGTGCAAAGGAATGTCAGGACCCCATTCCTGAATATCTGCGGAGCCGTCTTTGAATACGATGAGACTCGCCATGCCTTCAACCATGGGATAGATGACCTTGCCCCGGAATATGGCTCCCGCACCTCTCGAATGCCGTTGCATCCACATTGCGTTCGTAAAAGCCATGATCCGGGAGCGCATCTCGGATTCCACCTCGGAGACGGCCATGGGGGCGCCGGGTTCCTGTGTGCCCACGTAGTACTGCATGAAGGCTTTGCTCATATCCACCACCATCATGTATACGATGGCATTGGGGAAATCCACGCTCGGCCGGTAGAATGTCTTGTAAATCATGGGCCGGCCCTGGGAATCGCGGGGCGAGCCGGAAGATTCCCACACTCCTTCTCCCGCGAGACGAGGCGAGGTGTAGAGCGGTTTGATATTGTCCAGGCGAATGAGCTCCAGGGGGTCGCGGGAGAGCAAATTGAACTCCCCGGAATCAGGGATCATGACCGTTTCCGTCTCCAGAGGGTTCGGGATCCCCGAGCCGCTCGCCTGGGCGAGCATTAAACTTTGCCCTGTTTGTGCATTCGGGGAGGCGGCCCCTGACTGAAAAGCTCCGGAGCGTTCCGATCCCATGGTATCGGCGCTTCGGCAAATCAGCGGCGAACTCAGCACGAACACGAACATTACGACTGCCGACAATAATCCGGTACGCAATTCAATACCCTCTAATGGAAATGTATTCCAAATCTATATCCCTGTTAGGACTTATTGAATTCACTCTTTATACTCCAAAATACAGAAAAATTCAATAAGAATCCGGTGGAGCGCCCGTTTCTGCGATTTTCCATGCAGAGAAGCGAGCAAGAGAGGAACTCTTCTCTCAACCCGAGATTGCTTGACATAAGGCGGGTCATGCATAGAATGAAAATGGGAAACAGCTCTATTTTCGCATTCTTGGTGTTTCGTCCCCTCATGGAGGAATTTCATGGGCTTTTTCGGGAAACTTTGGACAAGGATACGAGGATTCTTTATAAGCTCGGGAAATGATGCAGTGTCCTCAAGCCCCGAAGCAATTCGCTCTGCCTACGCAGCGGCTATCGATGATGCAAAGCGCCGCTACAAAGAACTGGAAAGAGCGGTGGCACTTCTTGCAGGCGAACGGGAGAAGACGGAAAGCGTCATGCGTGATCTCGAAAAGCGGCGTTCCGATCTGGAGACCAGACTCGAAGGAGTGCTGTCTGCAGCGGAATCCGATCCCGCCAATGCGGAATACCGTGAGGCAGGAACCCGCTACATAGCACTCATAGAGGAAGTGGAAGACAAACAAACCAACCTGAAAGACAATCTGGAATTCCAAAAGAATAAGGTGGAAGAATACAAGTTGCGCTTGCGATCATCCACATCTGAAATCGAAAAACTCAAGAGAGAACAGGCTGAAATGGTGGCGGAGTTCGTTTCCCATCAGCAACTGCTCCGATTGGAAGACCGGCTGAAAGGCGTTTCTCAGACGGCCGTCGACGATTCCCTGGTGGTCATCCGAGACGCGGTAGCCAGCATGCGAGCGCAGGTGAAGACCGCCGCGGAGATTCGAGGAGCAACCCTCGAAAGCCAGGATATCATGTATGCACACATCGGGGACGAGAAGCAGGCGTCCGCGCGGTTTGACGAATTGCTCAAGGCTCGGCAGACTGCGAAAACAGAAGCCCCATCCAGAGACAGAGATCTTGGATGATCCGATCTTCTCTAGTGCTGCGCATGAGGGATGCGTCTACCAGCCAGGTGTCCCCTTTGCTTCGGACGGCCTGCCTTACTGCGCTGCGAGGACAACCTGGCTGACCGCCGACGGAAAGCACCATTTTCAATGCGCAGCAATATAGCAGCGCTGGAATACCACGTATGAATGACAACGCTTCCGCGCGACCCGAATTCGCGCAGAAAATCATAGAAAAATATGTTTCGGCTCAATCCAATGCGTTTCTCGTCTTTGGAAACACAAAGGACATCTATCCTGTTGCCGAAGCTCGTTATGTGCAGCTTCTGGATTTCTTCGTGGACGCGCTGATCAAGCCTCAAAAGCCGAACGCGCCGAAAATAGTCCTCGTATACGACCCGGTTACGGGGATTTCCTTTCATAATCCCATGGACAAACAATTGATCGCCAAAGAAATCGGCGGCCAGCGCCTGGAAAAGATCCTCCGCGGGGCTCGAACCGATATCGTTACCGCATGCGAATGTCTACGAGAGTTTACCCGCATTAACGTGATGGTTCCTCTCGAAGGAAATCCCGGCAAGCAAGTCCGGAAGGACTTTGCCATCATCATCCGGTACGGGGAAGCGGTAGCGCCGCCGTCCACGGGAGAGGTCATGCTGGACTCCGACCGGCTCAAGGTGATAACCCTCGAAAACTGGTTTTCGGAAAGCGCCTTTGTGGCCTCTTCCGACATCGTTTTCGTAATCAGCGAGACATTGAGCGGCGTCAATCAGCGAATCGTGGACTTGCCGTATTGCAGCGCGATAAAAATCGACCGTCCCCGGGAAGAAGAGCGCAGAACCTATATTGAGTATCTGATCCGGGAAGAACAGGTGCAGACCTCGGTTTCCGCCGACCATCTCGCTTACAACAGCGCGGGCCTGACGCTGCTCTCCATTCGTCAGATATTCCGGCAATCTTCCTACAAACATCAGGTCGTGACTCCGGAACTGATTTTTGAAAAAACGAAGGAAATCATTGAAAAAGAACTGGAAGGCCACATAGAATTCCCAAGACTTGATTACGGATTCGAGAAGGTGATCGGCGCGTCGAGGCTCCTCAAGAAGCTCAACGAACTGAAAACCTGCATTCAAGGAGACGATCCGGACCTCATGCCCGTGGGCATACTTGTTCCCGGAGCAAATGGGGTGGGGAAGACGTTCATATACAGGGCGTTCGCGAAAGAATGCGGATGGGTCGCCGTGGTCCTCAAAAACATCCGGGGACCGTACGTCGGCCAGACAGAGCAGAATTGGGAACGGATCCGCTCTGTCCTGGAAGCCATGGGCAACGTCATGGTGCTCTACGATGAGGCGGACACGGAAATCGGCGGGAGAAGCGCCCAGACCCACGATGTGGACCGCCGCCTGTTCGGGAATATCCTCAAAATGATGTCCGAGCCGCAAAATCGCGGCAAAATCATCTGGGTAATCATCACCGCGCGGCCGGATCGTCTTGAGCCTGACATTAAGAGGTCCGGCCGGGCAGGCGAGCATCTCCCCGTATTCGACAACGAAGGGCAAGAAAAAGAGGCGTTTATCAGACACGTGTTACAGCAGGTTGATATTGAGCTGGACCGGTTTTCCCCTGAGCAGCGGGCCGCATTTTTGCAGTTCACCGACAAGTATTTTCCGGCGGACTTCGATCAACTCCTTACCGAACTCAAACGCCGGAAGCTCGTGGACGCCGAACTCACGGCAGACATCGTACTGGAAGAGGTCCGGGACTTTATTCCTTCAGATACCGCTCGGCAGAGGGAATTCCAGGAAATGCTCGCGGTTCTGGAATGCACGTCTCGCGAAATACTTCCCGACCGGTACGTGAACCTGGCTCGGGAGGATGTTGAGCGTTCCATCGGCATGATTCGCTCGATGATGGGGCAACGAGAATGTTAGTACTCGGAATAGAGAGTTCCTGTGACGAAACTGCAGCAGCGGTCGTGCAGGACGGGTCGCATATTCTCTCGAACGTGGTATTTTCTCAGATAGATGTTCACAGGGAATTCGGCGGAGTTGTCCCGGAGCTTGCCTCCCGAAAGCATATAGAGGTGATTGCGCCGGTCATCACGCAAGCCTTGAAACAGGCGGACATCACGCCCCGGCAGGTTGAGGGCATAGGAGTCACGAGAGGACCGGGTCTCATCGGATCGCTCCTGGTGGGGATCGCCGCGGCCAAAGGCATGTCGTTGGCGCTCCATCGGCCTCTCTGCGGTGTCAATCACCTGCACGGTCATTTGTTCGCGATATTCCTCGAACGCCGGGACATACGGTTTCCCTTTGTGGGACTGGTGGTTTCCGGCGGGCACACCAGCCTGTACCACGTGAAAGGACCTTTCGAAATAAGCGTCATCGGCCGAACGCGGGATGACGCAGCAGGAGAAGCCTTCGACAAGGTGGCAAAACTGCTGGGTTTGGGCTATCCTGGGGGCGCTATCATTGAGAAGCACGCACATGGAGTTGATGCCGCGGGACTCCAATTGCCGCGGGCTCTGATGAACGGAGACAGCCTTGACTTCTCATTTTCGGGACTCAAGACCGCTGTCCTGCGTCAGGTGGAAGAGATGTGCGGCGTATCCCGAAGAACAGAGAGACCGGGCAGTTTTCACCCCCTCGTTTCCGCTAAAATGACCACCGACGTCAGGAACAGGGTTCGCACCATTGCCGCGGCATTTCAAAGTGCGGTGGTGGACGTTCTGGTGGCCAAAGGCTTGAAAGCCGCGGAAAGGTACGGGTGCGGACAGCTCGTGGTCTGCGGTGGAGTTGCAGCCAACTCTGCACTACGCGAAAAAATGTTCGCGGAAAGCGGCCGACGCCATATCGAAACGGTTTTCCCGTCCATGCCCTTGTGCACGGACAACGCGGCCATGATCGCTGCACGAGCGGATGTTTTGCTTGAGGCGGGTCTCATGGACGCTCTGGACTTCGATGCCAAGAGCCGCTGGTGATGGTACCGCGGAGTCACACCGGAGATTTTCCTTCGCACAGCGTGTCTCCCGCTCAAACCCCGGTTACTGAATACGAAAGAGCAGTGACGGCGAAGTTCTTCCCGGTATCAACTATTTGAGGAGAGCGATGAACAACCTCACGAAGAAAATGCTTTTCGACGCTGAGACCATTTCAGGAAGGGTCAAGGAACTGGGCAGACAGATTTCCTCCCGCCACCCGGAGGGAGATCTTCTCCTCATCGGCATTCTCAAAGGCTGTTTCATGTTTATGGCGGATCTGGTGAGGTCTCTGGACGTCCCGTGCCAAATCGATTTCGTAAGGGTGTCCTCGTACGGCAGCGGAACATGCTCCAGCGGCCGCCTGGATATCGTCATGGATAGTCGTATACCGGTGGCAAACAAAGATGTCATCCTGGTGGACGACATCGTTGATTCAGGGCTGACCCTCTGCGAATACCGAAACGTCGTGGCACAGCGCGGTCCCCGGAGCCTCGAGACCGTTGCACTCATCGATAAGACCGGAAGACGAGAAAAATTCGTGGAACTCGACTATTGTGGTTTCAAGATCGAACACGGATTCATCGTCGGGTACGGCTTGGACTGTGACGAGCAATACCGTGGGCTCGGCTGCCTCTACGTGCTGGAATAAGCGCATTTCACGATCAAAGTAATCCGGTGACCGGTCGGTGGACCCGTTGCGCTTGAGTAATTCGACGGGCAGTCTCGCGGAGTTTCAATGGACTACGGACCCAAACTGTATCGCGCCCTCGTATCAATAATCCTCGTTCTCGCCGTGGGAGCGGCGGGCTACCGGCTCATCGAAGGCTGGTCCTGGCTGGACGCGTTCTATATGACCGTCATCACCATTACTACTATCGGTTTTAAGGAAGTTCACGATCTGAGTGTGCACGGACAGATCTTTACCCTCTTTATCATCTTTTCCGGCATAGGAGTCGTGTACTACGCTTTCCTCACCAGCACCACGCTGGTTGTCGAGGGTGAAATCAAGAAGATTCTTACAAGGCGGCGCTCAATGAAAGCGATCCAAAAGCTGCGAGATCATTTCATCATATGCGGATTCGGTCGAATGGGCTCCTTCATATGCGAACAGTTCCACGCAAGAGGCATTCCGTTCGTAGTGGTGGAGCATAAGCAGGAACTTCAGGACAAGATCGCACACGCGGGATACTTCCTCTCTCCAGGTGATGCAACGGAAGAGGATGTTCTCCGGGCAGCCGGCATAGAACATGCGCGCGGGCTTGTATCGGTGTTGGATTCAGATGCGGCAAACGTGTACGCGGTCCTTACTGCAAGAGAATTGAACCGGGATTTCGCGATAATCGCCAGAGCCGGCGAGGAGACTGCCGACAAGAAACTCAGACGTGCTGGGGCAACCCGCGTTATCAGTCCCTACAAGATTGGCGGCATGAGACTTGTCATGGGAATCTTGAAGCCAGCGCTCATGAGTTTCCTGGAAGTCGCCATGGACTATAAGAAATTCGACATAGAAATCGAAGAGATCGCTGTCGGCCGGGATTCAACCTACAGCGGAAAAAAACTGATCGACACCGATATTAGGAAAGATCTCGACCTCATCATCATAGCCGTGAAAAAACGCGACGGACAAATGGTCTTCAACCCGGGGCCGGACACCGTTGTTGAAGACGACGACACCCTTCTCGCCATGGGCAAACGAAAAGATCTGGAAATACTTGAACGCATGGCGGGCAGCAATGGGCAGGTACAGGGGAAATGAGCACGGACCGGACCCCACTCCAACATTCTCGAACAATTAGCCTCGAATATTCATAAACACCATCATTGTTGTTGTACGCGAATTTATAACTGATATCATTTAATTATAAGCTATTCAAGAAATCGGCTACCCCATTTTGTTGTTCGAATAGAACGATTTCACTGTCCATCTGGAGAGGAATATGGTAATTATTTTCATATGACCAAGCACTTTCTTTCTGTTTTGACCGTTGTCGCAGTTTTGGCGGTGGTATGTCCGGCTCAAGGCCAGCACCTGGATATTCGCGGTCAATGGGTGGGTAATGCCCAGGGAACAATTTTTGGGGCCGAAGGAAGCGTATTTATTACCGCTCAGAGCGGGGAGGATATTCAGGGAATCGTCCAGGGAGGCAATTTCCTGGGAACCGCGAAGTTCGACATCAACGGGAAAATACGCGGAAACTATATTTTCGGCCAAAAGGAAGGACACACCTTCCAGGGCTATCTGTACCCGGACGGGACTATCAGGGGACTTTTTCGCGCGGTGGACGGTGAGAAGTTCGAGGTTTATTTGAGAAGACCCGGCATGTACTGGGGTACGCCGCAGTCCGGATTGTGGTAGCCCGGGTCCGAAGAATGCCCGGCTAGGACTCGGGCAGCGAACCTTTCCCATGGCCGTTCACACATCTCATGGCACAACGCATCTCTCGAAGGTCGCTTTTCCTCATTGCCCTTATGGCCCTCGTCTTGTTATCGGTGGTTATTCTGTTGCACCTCTCGAAAACGCGTGAACTGCATGGATTACTGGTGGATCTGGAATATGGCGAGCCTCATCCGCAGCGCCACGCGGAATTGAGCGACGGGGTCACGCAGCATCTCCGAAAGGAGATTTCCTCTGCCCGCAACCTGCACGTCGTCCTCGACTACATCCATTTCACCGAATTTACCAAGGACGCGGTTTCTTCCCTCGACCCTGACTTCTTGATCCTGAGCCCGCAGTCCACCCCGTGGCACGCGTACCGCGAAGAAGCGGGTAGTTTGGAGGTCGCCGAGGAAACACTCAGGGCGCTTGTTCTCGACAAGAATATGCCTGTGCTGGGGATTTGCGGCGGACATCAGTTCATGGCCTTGGCTTTCGGCGGAACAGTGGATTTCATAGACCCCGGCTTCGCGGGGATCCCTCAGGATCGGTATCCGAAGATTGGCCTTGCCGAAAAAGGAGTTGTCGAACTGCAAACTCTCAGGGACGATCCCATACTTGAGGGCGTTGCCGCTCACCCCGGTACGTTTCAAGTGATCGAAAGCCATCATGAAGAGATCAAACTGATACCCCCAACCTTCACCAATATTGCCCGGAGCAAACTTTCGGAAATACAGTTGATGCGCATTCCCGGAAAAATCGTGTACGGAACCGCTTTTCATCCCGAACGGCCCAAGGTGCATGGGATGAATGATTCCAAGTTGCTCGACGGCAGGAGAATTCTCGCCAATTTCTTGACCATGGTCCCGGTGCGAGGGCAATCCCCGCGCACACCCCGAGTGCGGTAACCGACACACATTCGCTATCAAGGGGATGAAATCGCCCACGCAAAGACCGTTCTCCCGATCTTTTATACCAATGCGCTATCAGACAAGTGACGATGGATGAAGCCTGTCCTGGCGGGTCTCCGAAGCGAAGTCGGGCCGCTCCGTTCGTAGCGGAGGAGATCCGGCAGGACAGGCCGTGAACCAGCCCTTCAATGTTACTCTTTTGAAAGCGCATTGGTATTAGGGTTTCTCAAAGTAATGTCGGTCTTGATCACGCGACAAGGTTCGAAGATTGTCATTGCGAGCGCAAAGCCCCAAGCAGTCTCCAACCGACCAAAACTGAGATTGCTTCGTCGCTCCACTCCTCGCAATGACATGATTGGACCACAGGCATGCGGGGCAGAATCATGATAAAATGCCACGCCATTTTTGAGAGCTACTCTATTGCTTTGAAACCGAATTCGTAATAGCACTATTGCGCAGGGATGCCCGGGGACCTAAATTGAAATCAGTTCGCCGCATGTCGGGGCTGTGAGGACCATGCATGCGTTGGCGGCGAATCAGGGGTGCCGCCGAGTCTCGGGAGAGCAGCGTTCACTCCATGGAGTTCACAGTGACGTTATATTGCTGCGCATCGAAAATGGTGCTTTCGTCCGCAGTCAGCCAGGTTGTCCTCGCAGCGTAAGGCAGGCCGTCCGAAGCGAAGGGGAAACCCGGCAGGTAGACGCATTCCTCATGCGCAGCACTACAGGTTCAAGGTAGACAAAACAGTGTAGAGGCATTCCTGTTTGCAACTGACACCGTTAGCAGCTGATTGACCGCCGCTGGATTCAACGGAGAGGGAGTTTCTCATGGACGACGTTCAAAAAAGCAAGATCCGCATGACCCATTGGATAGACCACAATGTCGATCATGTCCGGGGATACAAAGAGGTGGCCGAAACTCTGGACAAGTTCGGTCATTCGGCAGCTGCGGAAAAGATTCGACGGGGAATTAGCCTGATCGAGGCGGCGAATGACGCGTTCGAATCCGCAATGATCGATTTACCGGGATCGGACACCGGGCACAGTCAGGGAATGTCCCACACTCATTCTCACGAACATCACGATCATTCCCACGACCATGCTCATGAATCCCACGATCATTCACACCCCCACGTCAAACATGAATGATCTAGAGGGATGACAATGCCTGATTCAGATCATCCAGGATGTCGTCCACGTCCTCGATGCCGACTGAAAGCCGGATGAGGTCCGGAGGCAGACCTGCGGCAATTTGCTGCTCCGGCGACAACTGAGAGTGGGTGGTGCTGGCAGGGTGTATGGCGAGGCTTTTGGCGTCCCCCACATTTGCCAGATGAGAAAACAGCGTTAATTTACCTATGAAATTTTCGGCATGCTCGGGCGGGCCTTTGATTCCAAATACCACCACGCCTCCTCCAAACCCTTTGTAGAAATATTTCTGAGCCATGGGATACGACGGATCCGAAGCCAACCCGGGATAATGAACCCAGTTCACTCGAGGATGTGTTTCGAGAAACTGTGCCACATCCAGAGCGTTTGAACAGTGTCGCTCCATGCGAAGCGGGAGCGTCTCCAGTCCCTGGAGGAACAGCCAGGAATTGTCCGGACTGATGCAACCGCCCAGGTTTCGTAACGGCACGAGACGCATTCTCATTATAAAGGCCAATTCCTGAAGCTCTCCCAGATCATGAGCGAACCGCAAGCCCGCGTACGACGTTTCCGGCTGATTGAACAATTTGAACTTCGGATCTTTCCAGTCGAATTTCCCGGCATCGATAACGATCCCGCCGATTCCGGTTCCGTGGCCGCCAATCCACTTCGTCAGGGAATGAATCACCACATCGGCCCCATGCTCGATGGGTCTGAACAGGTACGGGGGCGTAAAGGTCGAGTCCACGATCAAAGGAACTCGGGCTTCCCTCGCCACGGCAGCAACTTCCTGGAAATCTGGGACTCCGAGCTTCGGGTTGCCTATGGTTTCAAGAAAGATTGCCCTCGTCTTTGAGTTGACCGCGTTCCGCATCTGCTCGGGCCTGTTGTGGTCCACGAATCGCACTTTCAAATCGAACCGCGGGAAGATATCGTTGAACATGGTGAATGTGCCGCCGTACAAATTGCGGGCCGCAATGAATTCGTCTCCGGATTCCATTATGTTGATCAAGGAATAGTAGATTGCGTTCGTCCCCGAAGCCAGGGCAAGGCCGCCAACACCTGAATCCAGAGCGGCCATTCGTTTTTCCAGGATGTCGGTGGTGGGGTTCATCAGGCGAGTATAGATGTTGCCCGCCTCTTTCAAAGAAAACATATCCGAAGCATGCTTGGCGTCCCGGAACACGTAAGAGGACGTTCGGTGAATGGGGACTCCTCGGGCAAGAGTAACCGGGTCCGGCTCCTGGCCGGCATGGAGAGCGAGGGTGCAAAAACCGCGTTTGGACTTGGGGGGCTTCACGTGAAAACCTCCTGCTGTTTGCAATTACAACGCTTGTGCCTATCAAGTACGTCCTCACTAGTACCTTAATACGGCTCGGATGGCAACGGTTTCCTAGCAAAACACTGATTGTTTCAACCCCGGGTCTGACCCCTGACAAAGTACGGCCGCTGGGTCAAGACCGATGCATAGCTAATTCCATAGGTTATCCATAAATTCCTTGACAACCGCCGATGCAGCAATTATACGCATCTTCGTCATTACGGCCCCATAGCCGTAAGCCGTGATGATGACAGGAATAAACTGTCTCCGTCCCGGGTACATGTGTAATTCTTGGCTGTCGTTGGGAGTACAACATATGGCAAAAGGAGAGCCTCTTCACGGAAAGAACGCGTGCCGGAAAAAAGACGATGTTGCCGGCTATGACCACGTGAAAGAAATCATAACCATTGCCACGCAAAGTGGCTTGGATCTCGCCGGGTTGGGACTGGTTCCGAAAGATGTTTCCACACCGGAACAGAAAATTCTCACGAAAAGGCAGGCGCTAGATCGAAATCGCCTTGTGAAAAGTGTTCTTCGGCGATTCACGCGAGTGCTCACGCCGCCGGCGCCACTGGATCTGGAGCGGTCGATCAGAATCAAGGACGAGAGTACGTGGCTGCCCTGGGAAAGGGAAGTCATCGAAAAGATCGATCAATGGCGTTCAGAAGTAACCAGAGCAAAACCCGAAATCATGAAGGAGCTCAACCGCGTGATGCCTGACCGTTTTTAGACGAAAGTGCATTCAACCAAGTAAGATTGGGGGGAACCTCTGTGTGAAGAGTGTGCCGCCCAGACCCCCTCCCCGATTTCACGTATGCGAAAGCGCAATCCCATGAAAGCCCCCGGCTCTGCGGCGGTCACGTTAACCAGGGTTCGAGCAGCTTCTCCCGGTTCCGCACGGAGTGAATGATGCCATCGGCCGGGATTCAGCCTCTGAGAAAGACTGCACAGACGTTCGAGACGAACATATCGTCTGACGGAAGAAATGTGCACGTGGAGGTCCACTTGACTTGCCGGGACGGGAGCTTAGTTTTGTACTGAGTGCAATTGAACTGATTCGCCGGAAGGAGATCGCCATGCCGAAAAGTACCGGGCCCACATATACGAAACTCAGATGCGAATTGGACCGCGAGTGCCTCAGGTTTGATTCCACTTGGGAAGCAGGCGAATGTTACGAGATGGGCGGAAAGCTCGTCAGAGAGTGTACGGAGCCGGAGTGCTTCTGGCAGGATTACGAAACACATAGCGATTTCGAGCGGGTGAGCGCTGAAGCGTGAAGCGATCCCGCAGCGGGCGAATTGCGAGGCAGCAACCTTATGGGGTGCACTGTGTGGTGAACGGAATTCGACATATTCCGTTCACCTTGTTTGTGAAACAATTTTGGGCTGTTTATGCGAATTCAAAAACAAGATTCTACAATCAGCCTTTTTACTTCCTTTCACGCGTGGCACAACACACGAAAGAAATTGCACTTGCAGCCGCATACATGATGTTGCCAACCACCGATAATTCCGATTTCGAGCGTAATCATTCAGCTACTCGGGGGCAGTGCCTAATACGGATTCGCTTTTTTGCAGATAACTCGATTCTGGGCACAGGCTGGGGGCACTCCTTCGCTGCGGACGACGCAGAGCCGTCTCATCACTTCGCTCAGGAGAGCCCCCAGCCCGGCAATCTTATAAATCTTGTGGCGAATGCGTATAACCTCTGTCATTGCGAGGAGTGAAGCGACGAAGCAATCTCGATAGTTAAAGGCGAAGATTGCTTCGCTTCGCTCGCAATGACAGCCATTTCCCACTCGTAACTGAATGGATACTTCCGGGCCTTCTTAATTCTTGACATTTTACGTAATATCGAATAATTGCTGCCTTATGCTAAGAAGTTTGTTCAAACAACTGGAAAAACGGGTCCCCATAGAAACCGCGCTGGCAAAGCATTCGGATCTCTTTCGACGGGATTCGGCCAATCAAATACGGTTTTCCGAATCAGGCTTTTCCTCTCTCATAGAATTTGTGGAGAAAGGAGACGCATCGTTTCAAGGGCTCGCCGTCCAGGCCGGGGTCCGGTGGTCCACATCTTCGCAAAAGGTCATGCTGCGAAACGCTCTTTTGAACAGAGGATTTCTCACCCCCTCTTGCCTGTGGGCGTACAGGCAGCTGCGAGGCGCTGCGGACGAACTGTTCAGGGAGGTTCCCTCTCCGGAGATGGAATTCATGCGGATCGTCCTCATGAAGGAAGCCGATCCGTCCCAGTCTGTCCCGTTTCTCATGGAGAAGTTCCTGACGCGGCGGGATGTGCCCGAAGAGCTGCGTGCCGCCTCACGATTGTGCATCTTGCGGCTGCTCGACGCAGGGGTGTCGCCGGAGCTCATTCGTTATTTCCAGTGTCGCTATCCCGGGGTCCAGATTTTGAAACAATGGCGGCCCGCCATTCCGGGAAAGAAACTCACCATGGACAAAGGCGGGTCTCACAATTCCATCGATTTCCATCAACTGGTGCGTTCGATCCACGACCTGAAGGAGCTTTCATCGCTCACCCGGACCGTGTATCTGATGTCCTTGTTCTATGTACCGTTGACGGACAAGGAATGGCAATCCCTTTGGCTCAGTCGAACAGACCACCTCTTTTTTCACAGGTTGCGTCTTGCGGGGATCGTTGTCGAGGGTGACAGCGGCTATCTCATGTCGACCGATTCGAATAAACAGAATATCGTTAAGAAATTTCTCTATGAGTCTTACCCGCTGGTCAGGGAGACGGTTCACCGCAACAGAACCGAACGCCTCAGGGAAGATCGGGAGCGTCGGGTCCGCAATAGCGAACTTGACAGGCTCGCCCTTGAAATGATCCCGGACGGAATCGTGTGCATAGACCGTAGCGGTCTCCTGTATTACATGAATCCGGCTGCAGAAAGCACGCTGGGCGAAAACAAGGAATTGAGGGAATTGCTGTTTGGCAGCGTGTCACTTGAGACAGCTCTCCGAAAATACTCCAGGGAAACTGTCGTTTCACGCATAACGGCGAATATGAAGAAGAACGGTGTAGACGCGGAAATCTTTGGGGATCGTATCTTGATGACTGCGGGTGGAAAGCGGTTCGAAGTGGAACTCGGCCCCCAGGTGATCCTTCTACGGGACATTACGGATCAATACGTTATTGATACGGAAATCGGCAAACTGTATCGTCACGAATTCAAAGCGGCTTTAGACGTGCTGGGCGTCGGTCTGGACAGCGCCAAGGAGCTCCTGAAACGAGGACTCCTGGAAGAAAGTGCAGAATGTCTCGGCCAGATTGAGGAGAAACGGATGGAATTGTTCTCCCTCCTCGAAGAAAAGATGGACTTCATCAGACTCCATTCGGATGCGTTCCAGATACGTCCGACACAATTGAATTTGAATTTGGTCGTCGACAAATGCTTGAGCAATTATCTCACGTCTGCCGCTGCAAAGAAGATAGAGGTGGAATCAGACCATCTTCACGTTGCTGCTGTGCATGTCCTGGGCGAGGAGCGATTTCTCTTGAGAGCTCTGGACAACCTGGTGCGAAATGCCGTGAAATTTTCCGACAGGGGATCCAAAATCTGGATCTGTATCGGCAGCGAAGACGGCGAAGCATTCGTCAGAGTGGAAGATTCCGGACCGGGAATTCCGCGTGAAAATATAGGCAAAATATTTCAGCTCGGCTTCACCACCGGAGGAACGGGCAGAGGCTTGTACCTGGCTCGCCGCATTGCCGTGGCCCACAGCGGGCGCATCGAAGTGAAGAGCAGCCCGGGCTCGGGATCGCGCTTCACCTTCAGGATGCCCCTGTCAAACGAGTGATGAAATGACTGAACAACTGTCTCTCTTGCTCGCAGACGACGAAGACATTATCAGGAACAGAGTATGCATGATGCTCGGGGACCGGTTCAGAATTCAGCAGGCTTCCACGGCCCGGGCGGCCAGGGAAGCAGCTTGCTCTGCATATGATGCGGTGCTTCTGGATATCGTGTTCCCGGACGGTAACGGGATTGATATTTGCCGAGAGATAAAGCGACAGGATCCCCATGCCACCGTAATCATCAGCTCGTCCATGGAGACGGTGGACGCCTGGGATCAGGCATTCCAGGCCGGGGCCGACGGGTATCTGGAAAAACGGGAACTCTTGGGACTCGATCCCAGAAAGATCGCTCTCACCATTACAAACCTGGTTGAGCGGAATCGCCTCAGGCGGAAGGCGGAGGAACTGACTAAACGCCAAGCCGAACTCCTGTCCGTCCTCTCCCACGATGTCCGGGCACCGTTTCAGGCCCTCTTGGGAACTGTCGAACTGCTCAGGAAAAGCCCCATATCACAGGATGTTTCTCAGAAAGTGGATACCCTGCATCAGTACGTGCAGGATCAATTATCCTTCATCAATGCTCTGCTGGAAATCCTCAGGCTTGAATCGGGAAGCGGAGGAGTCAGGCCGGCGCTGCTGGATGTAAACGTGCCGGTGGAAGCGTCGCTGCAAACTGTGTCCATTCTGGCTTCTGCAAAAGAGATAACCGTACAGAAGGACCTCGAACCCGGTCTTCCGAAAATACACGGAGACATCGCGCGAGTCGCTCAGCTCACGAATAATCTGTTGACCAATGCCATCAAATTTACGCCCAGGAAGGGCCGTATACGGGTTTCTACGGGCAGAGCGGTGAGAAACGACCTTTCCGGAGTGGAACTTTCTGTGGAAGACTCGGGAATCGGGATACGCCCCAAGGACCTGGCAAAAATATTTCAACGTTTTCACCGCGGGCGAGACACGGGAACGGAAGGGGAAACCGGGACCGGCCTCGGGCTGTGTATCTGTAAGGAAATCGTGCAACTCCATGGCGGCACGATCGAGGTGAATGCAGGGAAAACAGAAGGCGCAGTGTTCACTGCATGGTTTCCCGCCGCTCAACAGGCAGTAGGCAGTGGAGCGTCTTTCCGGAGCGATTGCACTCCAGCCTCAAGAAAACCAGTAGGACAGGAATTCCGTTTCGCCCAAATTGACTGCCCACGAGGGACATGATAAGGGAAACCAGGTGCAAGCAGCGGAAAATGTAATGGAAAAGACTTTCATGCCGCGGGTCCGCGGCCTCTGCACAATGCGGAAGCATGTGAACGAAAGTGCCATGCTCTGCCTTGCTCCAAAAATCTGAAGAACCGGGCGAGACCCTATGAACCGACATCGGGCTCGTTCCCTGTGACGTTCGCGGATTGCAACCAGACCACATTCTCAACTATGGCTCTCATGATCCCGCTATCAAAACGACCCGAACAAGGGGACCGCAATACCTCGACCGCCCTTTCTGCAAGAAGCGTGGCGCGTTCTTTGGCGGCTATTATAGCTGTCGCCGCTGCAATTGCGGGAGGATGTCAACTCGTACCGAACCGGCCCGAAGCGGTCTTGGACCTGTACAGAGAACGAATGAGGTCGCAAAACCTTGCCGAAGCCAGGAAGCTTCTGTCGGAAGATTCTCAAAAAATCGTCCAGGAAATCACGACCAATTACCGGTTGCAGCAGCCACCGGAGGATCTCGCGCTCCTGAACGCGCTGGATCCCGCAAGCGCGCCTGTACCGATGAAATCGGAAGCTACGACCGCTCTGCTACAGGTGAGAACCCTTAAAGGCGGACTGCGGCTCATCCGATTGACGCGAAAAGATCCCAATTCTCCGTGGACTATTGATCTCACGGAAGAACTGCGGGCCCTGGAGACGTTTCTCAAAGGCCGCTCAGCTCTGGAAGAGATGCGCGATCAGGCAAGCGAATATGCGGCGTCCTGGAAGGCATTTAATCGACAACTGGACAAAATGCATATAGCAGAGCCCCCGGCTCCGCCCAAACCGATCCACCCCAAGCCGCCGGCACCGAAGCCTAAGGCGAAGCACAAGGCAAAGACAGAAACCAAGCGTAACGAGCAAAAAAAAACGTTCACCGAATAAATCGGTGAACGCTCACACTGATCGAAGTGAGGAAACTAGTACCACGCCACCGGCGGCGGGCACTGCGGCGGGCAAACGGGACCGCACATCGGTGGCATGCACGGCGGAGGCATGCACGCAGACATAACAGGCGGCTTGCATTTGCTGATTTTTGACGGCATGGGCATCGGCATTCCCGGGCAGCAGGGACCGGGCATTGCACTCTGGCACGGCGACAATGCCATGGGAGGACAACCAGGGGGCATACAAGCCCCTCCAGCGTTGAAATAGGTCCGGTTTCCCTGTCCGACGACAAAGCCATGGGCAAAGGGGAGCATGAGAAGAGTCCCGATGACGAAGACGCACACAAACACAAAGGATATTCTCACCATACCAACTCCTTCCGCAAAATATTCAAGAAGTGTATTCTTTTATTTCCCTAATTATTTGTATTCACAATTTTAATATAGCATAAGATTTGTTCAGAAGTCAACTTTTTTCGGAGACGGACAAAACCATCGGGCCGCGCGAGGCAACCATCGTATTCGTTTCATTCCGTGGAGTTATAGGTATTCTCAAAAGTACTTTCGGTCTTCATCACGCCACAAGATGGGAAGGCTGCCATTGCAAGGGCGAAGCCCGAAGCAATCTCCAACGGACCGACACTGAGAGTTCTTCGTCGTTCCACTCCGCGCAATGACACGGATTCACTTTTTTACGGGTAACTCGATTCCGGGCACAGGGCTGGAAGCACTCCTTCGCTGGGGGCGACGCAGAGCCGTCTCAGCACTTCGCTCAGAAGAGCCCCCAGCCCCGGAATCTCATAGATCCTGTGGCGAATGCGTATGACAGCCTTTTCAACACAGGTAACCGAACGGATACCGCGTCGTGGTATTCCTCCTTGACCACCGGGAATCGCCGTGTTATCCGTACGTACGCGTTCCTCTCCCAAAGACTGGCTCGCAGAACAGCCCGCCGGCTTTTTGTATCGAACGGGAGAGGCGCAAGTCTTTGGGCCTGTGGGCAAAGCCCATCATCGCCCCAAAGGCGTGTCGGAGGAACAATGTTCTCGAAGCTGTTCAATCTGCAAGAGGCCGGTTACATCCTGGATGTAAGCGACGATTCGGTGCTCAAAGATGGGATTGCCCGGAAGCAGTTGAAACCCGCGGAACCGGCCAAGAAAAGCGCCAAATTTAGGCTTGGAGATATTATCCTGTTCAAGCTCGCTCAGGTCATCGAGCACTTAGGTGTGGAGGGCGAGAAAGCGTACAAATACGCAGATGCCGTGCTCGGGCAGCGCTTGTCGGCTCACGACAGGAATCCCGTGGAATGGATAGAAAATGAAACTCAGGAACTGCTGTGTTTCATTGAGGACGACCAGCTCGCCAGGATATTCCTGAGGAGCAAGACTGACGCCAAGGAAGTGGAGGTGGGCGCGGTAAAGCCGGTCCTATTCCCCGCCACAAGATGTGAAATCAACGTGTTTCGAGTTATCAGGCCGCTGGTGTACCGGGCACGACAAATATTTTCCGGAAAATAAGCTTACCTTTGAATGACGCATCCCCTCAGGTCCACCGCCCTGAGCACTGAATCCAACTGTTTACGCACGGCGTTCTTCTTGAGCTGATAATTCCTGATTCGATCCATGTTTCCCGCCTCGATGGCTGAGCCCAGAACCGTATCGACGGTCTTGAGATCGGTCTGATAATTTTGCGCAAGCCTCACAAGTTCCTGACAACTCTTGAGCAAAAGATCTTCAGCGAGTGCGGGACCGCCCAGTGCAAAAGGCAGGACGAGGACTCCAATTATGATCATGCATGTTACACGCAGTTGCATCGGAAAGCTCCTTTTGGAAAGCAGGACACATTGCGTTCCTGCAGCTTTGCCTCATAGGCCAAGCCGGCCCTTGGCAAGAATGCTTATATCACAATAATCACGAGTAACAAGCTATTTTTATTGAATTGATACTTGAATAGTTAAGGAAGCATGTCGAGTCCGTGTTCGGTGGTTTCCGGGCGACGGAAAAGCATGGATAACCCCTGGTGCCGATGCGCTTTCAGAAAAGTGAGATTGGGGGACTCCTTAGTAGTGCTTTTCGTAAGTTCGGTGCCGGATTTCATGACCAAGAGAGATTGCTTCGTCGCCGCGCTCCTCGCAATGACAGGACCGAGCAGTGTCATTGCGAGCAGAGCGAAGCAATCTGCTCCCACAAAAATGCGCGACCAGATTCAAGAAAACCTGTACTTAGTAAAGAGCGTGCCCGCCCCGACGTGCGCACGTATTCGAAAGCGAAATGGTATGAAATGGCTCACTCCGTCTTGTCAGGTGCACCGGATCAGTCCATGGCCCCCGGTTGCCAGTCAGGAAACTTCAACCCCCTGAACTGGCCGTTTGAAAGCTTGAAGCAAATACTGCGCGGGCGGCCCTTGTCTTGCGCGAACTGATTCATGGCACCATCGATCCACGCCCAAGCTGATTTCATTTCATCAAGAGTGCCTCCAGGCGTTTCAACGGTGCGAACTTCGCCGTCGTCCCAGGCGAATGTGACGCAACCCGGTTTCATACTCTCAAGTATTTTCGGATCCCAGGCGTCTGCCATTGATGTCCTCTCTGCACTGCGCTTTTTCTGTAATATTAGCGGTTCTCCAAAATCCTGTCTGCTTCGTTCATGACTATCGCCCACATTCCGGCCAGGCAATGATGTCAATGCGGAGTAGAACGACGAAGCAATCTCAGTTTTGGTCGGTTGGAGATTGCTTCGGCTTTGCCCTGGCAATGACAATCTTTCAATCTTTCCGCGTAATCAAAACTGACATTACTTTTGAGAATCCCCATGGGCAATTTACTTGAAGACACACACGCGGCAAAGAAAAAAGACGACCAGGGACACGAGAGCCAGGCGATCGAGCCTGGAAAACCTCAGGGGATTGAAATCGGAGCGAGCCGCGGCGGGACGAAATCCGCGAGCCGCCATCGCGTCAGCCAGAAGGTCTCCGCGTCTGAGCGCTCCCAGCAGCGCCGGTACGAGCACTGCCGCAAGGTTCCTGGCCCGTGCGGCTATGCCGCCGTAATGGAAGTCAATACCTCTCGATTCCTGCGCGTCGATAATGCTACGCAGCTCCAGCTGGAGGAGGGGAACGAATCGCATCGCAAGGAGCAGGACTACGCCGATTTCGTCCACAGGGACGCGGAACCGCTTGAGCGGACCCGCGAGCCGTTGGCAACCCCTTGTCAGGTCGCGGGGCGTGGTAGTGAAGGTCAGAGCCATCGAAAGCAAAACAGCCTGAGCAAGGTTTGCGACAAAGAGCATACTCGTGAGGGTTCCTTCATAAGTCAAGGGGAGCTCGTGCCCCATGAGAAAAAAAGGAGCGCCGCTTTTGTGCAGGAATGCATTCAATGCAGCCGTTATCACCAGCATCCACGAAAACCGCGCCAATCCCCACCACCATACCCTGAATCCGATACCGCTCACACATACGATGCCGACTATCGCCGCAGCGTTGAAAATCAACGCCTGAATGCTGCCGGTCGAGAATGTGCACACAAGGAGCAGGCCGAACCCGGCCAATTTTGTCCTGGGATCCAGCCGGTGGAGCACCGAGCTTGCCGGGAGGTAGCCGCCTATGGAAATGTCTTGAAGCAGCATGCTCATAGTACGCGTCGTTCACCGTCGGGTAATCTCGTCAGCTCCATGATGCCTGAACGCTTCAGGCCGTGACAAGAGCTGGTGTTCCATTCCTGTTGCAATCATGGTACACAAAGATAGCTGCAGTTCATTTGAGGAAATCATGTCCGATCGGAAATTGGAAGACCTCACCATTCTGAAGCGGTCCGGTACCGCCTTCGCTACCTCTCCTGCCGAGGCGAAACTGGAAAGCTTTCCCAATAACTATCCCGGAAGGGATTATGTGGTGGAATTTGATTGCCCGGAATTCACGAGTGTCTGCCCCATTACCGGGCAACCCGACTTTGCCCGGATCAGTATTACCTATATACCGGACGAAAAATGCCTCGAATCCAAGTCATTGAAGTTGTACCTGTTCGCTTTTCGCAATGTCGGCATGTTTCACGAAGAGATCACTAACAGGATACTCGATGACATCGTAGCTGCAACCCGACCCAAATGGGCCCGGGTGCGGGGCCTGATGAATGCCCGAGGCGGCATCTCCATCGATGTGACTGCGGAATACCGAAAACCTGGATACACGCCGCCCGCACCGTCGACACGCTGACCGAATTCCTCCGAAGGCACGAATCTCATGCAAGGACTCGCCGAAGAGGCCATCCTGCGCAACAATAGATTCTGATACTCAATTTCTTGCGGAACGGATACACGAGCCCGAATGAGAGCGTTTTCCTACTCGCCTTTTTTTGAGGTCAGAGATTTGATCTTCCATTCCGGCCAGGAACCGAAGATCGTTTCGTTCACGCTGGAACCTGGCGGATCGTGCTGGATCACAGGCCCTTCCGGTTACGGCAAATCGACACTCCTGAGGACCATTGCGCGGCTGAACCTCCCGTCCGGCGGCGACATGCTCCTCGAGGGGCAGTCCTGGCGAAATATTCCTGCGGAGCAGTGGCGCAGTCGAGTACTCTATGTTCACCAGAAATCGGTTATGTTTCGGGGAAGCGTTCTGGACAATCTGGAAAAACCGTTCACCCTTCGTAATCGGACGGCCTTCATTCCGGACATGAGAAAAGCGGAACAGGACCTGCTGCGGCTCCTGCTCCCGCGGGACATCTTGAAACGGGATGCACTTACGTTGTCCGTCGGGGAAGCGTCAAGAGTGGTCCTGGTGCGATCCATGCTGGTGAATCCTCAGGTCCTGTTGTTGGACGAATTGACCGCTGGTTTGGACGTTCAAAGCCGCGATGCAACAACAGACCTGCTCAAAGAATGGCTTTCCGTCGATGGGCGGGCACTTGTCGGGGTAAGCCACGAATCTGCGCCAAGGGAAGCGCTGGGAGGCTATGAGATACTTCTGACCACCAGGTGAAGGGGCGTGGAATCTTTTTGGATGGGCCAGCCTCTCCGCGGGGTGAGACAACTCAGGCGCGTTGCCTTGAAACCGCATTCTCATAAGGTGGCATGAATGAACTACGAAGTGACTGTGATCTCGAATACGGGACTCTTGTGCAGCGGAATACTCATGCTCCTGTCCGGGGGCATTTCAGCACTCATGAGGCTCGGATTGTTGAGGACGCTGCTGTGGGCAACCGTCCGATGTGTGGTGCAGCTGAGCCTCATAGGATATGTCTTGGCCTGGGTCTTTGCTGTGGACAGGCCCGATCTTGTTGTCGGGATCATTGCCGTCATGTGCGGAATAGCTGCACAAACGGCCACCAGGCGAACACCAAACGTCTCACGTTTTCCCGTGCTCGTGGCTTTTCTCTCCCTAGCAGCAAGCACATATTTGGTCATGGTCATCGTGGCGGCCGTGATTATACGGGCGGAACCATGGTATACCGCGAGAATCGTAATTCCCATATCGGGTATGATCCTGGGCAACGCCGTTAACGGGATATCCCTTTCCCTGGACCGGCTCTATTCGGAGGTGAAACTCCGCAAGTTTGAAGTGGAAGCCCTTCTGTCGCTGGGCGCGACACCGTGGGAATCCGTGAGGGATTGCATGCGAGAAGGGCTTCGCGCCGGTATGACTCCTGTAATCAATTCCTTGATGGTTGTGGGGCTCGTGAGCATTCCGGGCATGATGACGGGGCAGATTCTGGGAGGTGCGGACCCGGGAGAGGCAGCAAAGTACCAGATTGTGGTGATGCTCATGATCACCGCAGCTGTTGCCATGGGAAGCATGCTGCTCGTAGGTTTGACCTTTCGACGGCTGTTCACCGGAGATAAGGCGTTGAAACCCGAACTCCTCGGCAGTTATTGAAGAATAACATCATGAATACGCTTCGAAAAAAGTAAGATTGGGGGCTCCTCTGTGAAGAGTGCTATAGGGATTCTCAAAAGTAATGTCGGTTTCGATTACGCGAAAAGATTGAAAGATTGTCATTGCCAGGCAAAGCCCGAAGCAATCTCCAACTGACCAAAAGTGAGATTGCTTCGTCGTTCCACTCCTGGCAACGACACGAATGGACCACCGAAATAAGGGCGAGAATTATGAGAAAATCCGACACAATTTTCGAGAAGCACTAGAAAAGTTCTTGGGGTGAGGTTCGGGGAGGAACTTCTTACAATAAGTGAAGCGTTGTCAATGAGTTGACAGCGAAATACTATCAATTCTCGTCACAAAATTCATAGGCGCCGATCGTGGGTCTGTGGCCGCACGGCCGGCCATGGCCATCCCTGTCCCGAGTGATGTCCGCAATCTCCACGCCCGCATGTATAAGCGGCGAATGCGCATGGGGACGGAAATTCCCTTTTGTAGGATCACGGAATCCGGGATCTTTGCCGGTCACGTTTCCTGCTGCTTTCTCGCTGTCATCTCCCAGCGGTTTCAGCCACCTCCTGAGGGCGGACACATGGTCGCCGCTGTCGGCAGGGAACCAGGCGTTCGCTTCCATGCATAGTTCAGCTTTTGCGGGAAGCGGCGAAAGAAACCGGTACCTGGCAAAGACGTTGTTGATGAACCTGTTTCGCTTGCCCTCTTCGATGCGATCGGTGGGCGGCAGTGCGGCCACCCCCGCGGGGCATCCCCAAACGGTGTTGTAGGCCACCAGATTTCCCGCGGACTGCGTAGCCTCCCCTTCATAGCTGTGCCCCACAACGAAAGCGGCTGCAATCTCCCAATCGCATGTGGGGGCAATGTCCACCAGAACATTGTTAACTATTAGGTTGAACGACGATCCGTAACATCCTAACCCTGCGTGCGTATTTCCTGTAATTGTATTGTTGTCAATGACGTTGCCATGGGAGCGTCCTTCCAGGTATACTCCGCACCCGTACCCTAGAGGATCGCCATTGTCGGCTAACCTGTTCTCCCGGACAATGCACGAATTCCCCGACGCGTCGGGACCGATGATGACCCCGCATCCGCCGTCCCCGGTGGGGCCGAACCACTCGTTTTCAGCCGACACATTGTTGAGGAAGCGCACGCGTGCTCCATCGATCTGGCATCCGTGCGATCCGTTCCTCATGAAAGAGCAGTCATGGACGAACCAATCATCCAGGCATGCGAACACCCCGACCGAATGATTGAGGCGGACGGTCAACCCATCCAATTCCCAGTGAGAGCTGTCGCCCGCATGCTTGAGGTCGCCGGAGATGGCATACGTGCCGTACTTCTGGAAAGTGAGATTCCTTAGCACAATCCAATTCTTGGCTGTGCCCCCCCACCGGTTTCCCGCATTGAACGCGAAATCCAGTTCGTACACCTCCACGGTGTGGTCGCGATTGGGGTCGGCATCGTTCACGAGCCTGATGGTGTACGTTCCCGAGCGGTCGAGGTGGTAGCTCCCTTCCTGGAGCTTGAAAGCGGAATCGGCCTTTTTCAAAAGGTGTTTTTCGTCGATCATGACGAAGCAGTTGGTTGGGGTGATAGGCCGCAGCCCCTGTTTCACCCAGACATTGTCGACTCTTTTCCAATCTTTGACGAGGACGCTTCCCTGAAAAATGACTTTTTCGCGATCCGTGCCCACGTACGTGATAGGAGAGCCCTCCCGGCCTGATTGACCTCCCATCACCTGTTCGTGGTACACGCCTTCGTGGAGCACCGCGGTATCGCCCGGTTGCAGAATCTCGGAGACTCGCCTGACGGTTTTGAACGGCTCAGTTTCAGAACCCGAAAACGAGTCAGATCCTTTGGCGGGATCTACGTGGTACGTCCTTGCTGACACGTCGCATGCCACAAGTACGATCGACAGGACGGCGAGCCAGACGAACGCCAATTCACATTGAACTCGCATCCGCATCCGAATCCGTCCGGGCGATCGTCGAGGTGTCTCCAGGAGCTTACCCGCGTACACGCACATGTGTTCAGGTTCTACGGTCATCATTCGATAAAGTCTCACTTCGACACACCCAACACAATCAAAAAAATCTCTCGCTCTCTTTCGTAGTGGGCCCAATGCCTTGGGCCCGGTAATCATTCAGTTACCCGGGGGAAGTGCCTAACTTCTGTCAGTGCGAGGAGTGAAACGACGAAGCAATCTGGATGCTTAAAGCCGGAGATTGCTTCTCTTTGCTCGCAATTACAGCCTTTTCCCGCACGTAACTGTATGGATACTGGGACTAAAATATTTTCGTTGACTCCCCTTGTTCTGCAATGCTTGGATATGCAAGCTCGATCGCGAGAACCATTCGGTGAAGATCGACCTCCACGTGAGGGGAGAGGCGATGATCAGGGCAATAACGAAGCATGTGCTCGCAGGAGTCAAGGAATCGATCAAGCCATATCTCGCATGGATTCCCTATTCATGGAGAAGAGGCCCCACGTACAGACGATGGCGGCAATTTCTTGCATCCTGTCAATCGTATTCCCCGGAGCAAATAGCTGCATGGCAACTTCGTAACCTGAAAGAAATCGTTGCATACGCGTACAACAACACAGGCGGATACCGGGAGCTTTTCCGTCAGAGTGCAGTATCACCCGAAGATATTCGAGCCCTGAGGGACATTCGTGCATTGCCGTTCACCACAAAGGAGTTGCTCCGGGACAACATTCAGGATTTTAGCGTTTCGAGTCCCTTGAGGTTTTATACTTCCACGGGGGGGTCAACAGGCATTCCATTCGGATTTTACGAATTGTACGAAAATAAGGAGATCGAGGACGCGTTCATTCACCATATGTGGACCTCCGTCGGCTGGAAATCGAACGAATTGAACGCGGTGCTGCGAGGCTCTTTCGTGGGATCGCAGGATGCTCCCTGGAAAATAGACACGTTTCGGAATGAATTGCAGCTCTCTTCGTACTACCTCACCGGCGGAACACTGGACCGATATATCGAAGCCATCAGGCTCTATCGACCGAGAGTGCTCCAGGCTTACCCGTCATCCCTCAACATGCTCTGCGATCTTCTGTGGGAACACGACAGAATTGAGGAAGTGGATTTTGAGCTTGTCATCCTGGCGTCAGAAAATGTGTACGACTGGATGCTGGAAAAATTCGAGCGTGTCTTTCCCCGGGCGAGATTCTTCTCTTTTTACGGTCATGCGGAACTGACGATCCTCGCCCCCTGGTGCGAAAGCTCTCGTGAATATCATCTCTGCCCGTTTTACGGTCTTACTGAAGTCATCGCCGCGGACGGGACAGAGGTGGACGAGGGAAATGAAGGGGAACTGGTGGGCACCAGTTTCCATATGCGGGCAACCCCCTTTATCAGGTACCGCACCATGGACATGGCCGTAAGAGGCGGGGATCGCTGCCTTTCCTGCGGCAGGCACGCCCGAATGTTGAAAAGGATTACGGGGAGAAGTCATGAGGTGATCGTCACGTCTACCGGACGCCACATTTCTATGACCGCCCTGAACATGCATACAGATGTCTTCGATAATGTGAGACAATTCCAGTTTTTTCAGGACACTCCCGGCAAGGTGGAATTTCGGGCGATTCGCAAACGAGCGTATTCGGACTCGGACACAGTGAAAATCCGGCACGAACTGGAGACAAAACTCGGCAGCGATATGAAACTGGAGATCCGCTTTGTCGACGAGATTCCACGGAGTCCTTCCGGCAAATTCAGGTTCCTGGAGCAGAAACTTCCTGTAGGCTACCACGATCGGTGATCGTGCGGGCCGAATCGTGGCTTCACGAAGGTGAGACCGTGAAATCGCTCAATTCCCGGAAACAAACGTGATACCCCTGACGCAGCATCATTCTGTTCTGTCTGACTTCAGAACCGCCGTCTGGCGGGGCAGTGCCGTGTACCCGAATGAGCCGCCTTTCCACCCCCGTATAGCGTACCCCGAGTACGCGCTCAAGATGACCGGTAGTGAAGCAAACCCGTCTTACGAAGGCATCCGGGAATGCCTGAGAATGCTGGATCTGGACGGGAATACTTACGGAACCGAAGGGTGGAATCCCTTGAAAGGGATCGTGAGGCCCGCTGATACTGTCGTGATAAAGCCGAATTTCGTCCTGAGCAGCCATTCGGGGGGAGGCGATCTGTTTTCCATTATCACGCACCCCTCCATGCTCCGGGCAATCATCGACTACGTGCATAAAGCCCTGGAAGGGCAGGGCAGAATCATTATAGCCGATGCTCCGCAAATGGACTGCAATTTCCGGAAATTGTCCGCTTCCTGTAGACTCGGGAGCATTCAAGAACTGTATTCCAAGGAGTTGGGCTTTTCGTTGGAAGTGCTGGACTTGAGGGACTTCTGGCTGGACGCTCGGCCGGGAGACACTGCCGCGTATTCCTCTCGAAGAATCCCGTTGCCGGGGGATCCCTCGGGCAGTGTGCAGGTGGATCTGGGCAAAGACAGCGCATTCTACGGCACAAGGAACTGGAGGGCATTTTACGGGGCGGATTATTGCCGCGACGAAACCCAGTCCCACCATCACGACGAGATTCACCGGTACATCATCGCGAAAACCGTGCTCGATGCGGATGTGTTCATTTCCGTGCCGAAACTCAAAGTCCACAAGAAGGTGGGGGCGACCCTAAATGCCAAGGGCCTGGTGGGAATCACCACGAACAAGAATTGCCTCGTGCATTACACCCTCGGCACCCCCGAAACGGGAGGCGACCAATTTCCACCAAACATGCTCACCGGCGGCGAAAAAATGCTCGTCCGCGCTCAGCGGTTCTTGTACGATGCTCTTCTTTCGAAGAAGAGCCCTCTGTTGGATATGCTCTACCACTTCATTGCAAAAACGTACAAAACCGTGGTCCAACCGACGCATTTATTCATGAAGCGAGAAAAACGCATGCTCGACGCGGGCAACTGGTACGGCAACGACACTGCGTGGCGGATGATTTCCGACCTGATGCACATCATCGTGTACGCAGATGGGGCAGGGCGCATGAGGGAGACTCCCCAAAGGCGCATTCTTTCGTTCATTGACGGCATCGTCGGGGGGGAAAACGACGGTCCGCTTGCTCCTGATGCTGTGGCTTCCGGGGTGGTCTTGGCCGGTCTCAACCCTCTGGCTGTGGATGTCGCGGCCACGAGGCTCATGGGGCTGGATATCAACAAACTGAAATGGATAGAAAACCTTTTGAAATCATCGAAACTCGGCATACGAAGCCCAAGTGAAATAAAGATAATTTCGGCCGTACCCGAATTTAGAGATATGTTCGAGACGAGTGACCCTCTGCTGGCGTTTCGCCCACATCCCGGCTGGAAGGGGCATCTGGAACTGTGATGCTTACCGGTGCCCCGATTCTGGAGCGCAGGGGCCAGGGAATCGTAACGCGGAATAATTTGATGGTTCACGAACGCAAAATGAAACTAGCGTCCCGCCGAAAAAAAAGCCCGACCGATGGGGTCGAGCTGGGAAACGCCGTCATACGGCCGGGCTCATAGAAAAGAAGAGCCGGTGAATGTGAAGGGTGCCTCCGCGCCTGTTTCAAGAACTCCGGAGTCTGGAGTGAGTATCATTAT
>DATHCX010000177.1:0-41016 GCA_035319325.1 Desulfomonilaceae bacterium | reverse complement strand
GTAAAGAGTGTCCCGCCCAAACCCCCTCCCAGAAACTTCTATCATGCGCCGGCATCTGCATTTCCGCTGAGGAAATGCAGATGCCGGCGAGTGCTAAAAGTTCTTGAGGTGGGGTTCGGGGAGGAACTTCTTACAAGAAGTTCCTCCCCGATTTCACGTATTTGAAAGCGCAAGGGTATGCGGGTTTTATTCGCCTTTAGCCCTGGGCTTCGGCGGTTCTTCAACGATAATTTCGTTTCTCACCCACACGGCTTCGCTGTATTTCAGGAGCCGTTTCTTCAATTCATGATCATAGCGTTCCTTGGTAAAGAGCAGCTCGTCCGGATGCATTCGGTCCCACTGGCGCCCGGTGTCCTTCAATTCCTGCTCGATTTTCTCTTTGAAGCCCGCGATGGGTCTGACTTCCAGGTGGTAGATCGCGTATCCGGTTTTCTCCCGGCATATGTAATAAATCTTTCCGCTGTCCGTAATTTTTATGGATATAAGTTTTCCGGAAGTGGGCACTTTTGTGTACACGTTTTCGTATCGAGTCCCCCGGAGCTCTCCCAGTGCGTTTTCTGCCAGCCCGAAATCCGCCGATCCGGCTGATTCGGCACCGAAAAGCAGTCCGGCGCATACACCTATGCATGTGACGAGTCTCATTCCCGTTGTTCCTCCGGAACGATTACCCAACATTCAGCCGAAACCTTTCCTCGACGAGATCGATAAGATCCGCGAAGTTCACGTTCATTTCCCGATCCAGGTTTCTGCTCTCGCCAGGGCCGTACGTCAAGCCGAAAAATGTATGTATTGTTATTCCATTGTTATCGCAATAGGTTGCAAGGGACTGCTTGGTCATGCTTCCCACAAGATATGCGCCTGACTGTGCCGCCCACTTGAAGTGAGGTCCGTCCCCTCCGCTGTCGCCCATGACTACAAGTTTTTCCGGCGAAAGACGCCATTCCCTCAGCACGGCTTCGGTATTCTTCGGTTTATCTTCGATTTCCAAGACTTCGTGTATGTAGCGATTTCCGTCTGTGGGCAGGGGGAAACGAATCACGGGATTGGCTGCCACAACGGGTACTTCCGGAATCAGACCCTTTGCCATGGCCCTTTGAAAATACGCCTGAGTTCCGGTGGTGTTGATCATGAACAGAATACCTTGGCTCAAACACCGCTCTATCAGCTCGGACACGCCCGTGTACGTTTGAAACGCTGCGTCAAGATAGGCATCCATGAGCTCTACAGTGAGCGGCTGTGTCATGAGGTCGGTTATGAGCCCTACTGCGTGGCGGAGCGTGATCGTGTTCCCGGTATAATCCCTGAAGATACGGGCGAGAGCCGGCTCCAGGTCCGGAAAGTTGAACGAGAGCGGGTCAAACGGTCCGTTGGGCGACAGACACTCGCTCCAATCGGATGAAAACGCAGCCCGATAGTTTTGTTGTTTGGTGTTCACGAGATTACTCCTGTGGTGAGACCGACATGTACAAAGGTCGTATGGTCGGGGCGCCGTGGAGAGGAATTCGGAAAGAGTGTGCAGTCGTGGAACGCAATGCCGTCAGGTGAGCCAACGTTTGCGTCGTTTGTAGTGTTTCACGTCGCGATAACTCTTTTTTTGCCCCATTTCGGTAAGCCCCAGATAGAATTCCTTGATGTCCTCATTTTCCCGTAGTTTAGACACTTCATCGTCCAGCACGATTCTCCCGTTTTCCATGACATAGCCGTGATCCGAAATGCTCAGCGCCATACGGGCATTCTGCTCCACGAGTAAAATAGTGACTTCTTCTTCCTTGTTGATCCTTTGTATGATGTCGAAGATCTCTCCCACCAGGATGGGACTCAGCCCCATTGAAGGTTCGTCCAGGAGCATCAATTTGGGGTGTGCCATCAATCCGCGTCCGATGACGAGCATCTGTTGTTCGCCGCCGCTGATGTATCCGGAAAGGACGTTTCTGCGGTGGGTCAATCTCGGGAAATAGTTGTAGACAATATCCAGGTCCGTCCTGATTTGTTTCCTGCTCTTGATTGTGTGTGCTCCCACCAGAAGGTTTTCCTCCACTGTGAGATCTTCGAATGCCTTTCTGCCTTCCATTACCTGGAAAACGCCTTTCCTCACAATCTTCTCAGGGTCGATCGTGTCTATGCGTTCACCCATGAAGGTAATTGTTCCGTCCGTTACTTCGCCGCCTTCGGATTTAAGCAGGCCCGAAATTGCCTTGAGGGTCGTACTCTTTCCCGCGCCGTTGTTTCCGAGGATTGCTACTATCTGCCCTGCTTGCACCTTCAGGGACATACCCTTCAAGACTAGAATCACCTCGTTATAGATGACTTCTATATTATTGACTTCGAGCATCACACTCATGAACTTCTATGCTCCGAGGCGCGAGTAGGTCAGATCTTTTTCGCCGAGGTATGCCTTAATCACTTGTTCGTCATGACGGATGCGTTCCGGTTGGCCTTCGGCTATCTTTACACCGAAGTCAAGGACGCATACGCGGTCCGAGATATCCATCACCACACCCATATCGTGTTCGATGAGTATGATGGTTACTCCCCATTCGTCGTGGATGTCCAGGATGAAACGTGCGATATCTTCAGTTTCTTCCAGGTTCATGCCGGTCACGGGTTCGTCCAGGAGCAGCAATTTCGGTTTCATTGCAAGCGCCCGGGCCAGTTCCACTCTCTTCTGAAGCCCGTACGGCAGGGTGCCCACCTTTTTCTTCCGGATGTGTTCTATTTCCAAAAGATCGATGATGGTCTCTTCGATTTCCTTGCGAAGTTCCAGTTCAGTGCGGCGAGCCTTGCCGAAGTAGAAACCGGCCGACAAGACGCCTGTTTTCAGGTGAACATGACGGCCGAGCTTTATATTGTCGATCACCGTCATGCCCTTGAACAGCTCCACATTTTGAAATGTCCGGGCAATGCCGAGTTCTGCTATCTGGTACGACTTCAGCCGGGTAATATCCCTGCCCTCAAAAAAAATCTTGCCCTGGTTGGGATGGTAAAATCGGTTTATACAATTGAGCAGGCAGGTTTTTCCCGCGCCGTTCGGGCCTATGATGGCGAAGATTTCGCCCTGCTTCACAGCCGTTGACACTTTGGACAGGACGTTCACGCCTCCGAATTTGAGAAAAACGTTCTCTACCCTGAGCTGGAATTCGTTGGATGTTATATCCGAAACGACTGTCATGGATATTAGTCTCCGGTCTCGGCCACGTCCTTTATGGTGACCATCGTCTGCATGTGGAACCCTTTGCCGTCACGGTAGCGAATGTCGGTTTCCACTCCAAGTCTTTCTTTTTCTCCATACAAGGCCTCGATGAGCTTCGCGTAGCGTTCTTCCACAAAGGATCTGCGGACTTTTCGCGTTCGAGTCATTTCTTCGTCGTCCGCGTCCAGCTCCTTGTGAAGCATCACGAACCTCTTCACCCGTGCTGCTTTCGGCAGAGTTTTGTTCATCACGGACACCTCTCGTGCAATGAGGTCGTACACCTCCGGTTTTTGGGAGAGATCCGTGTAGGTGGTGTAGGTAATCTTTTTGTTCTCGGCCCATTTACCGACGGTGGCCATATCCATGTTGATCATGCCCGCGACAAATGGCCTATCTTTGCCCACGACGACAGCTTCGGAGATATACATACTGAATTTGAGCTTATTCTCGATCAATTGAGGGCTGAACTTGGTGCCGTCTGCCAGCTTGATCACGTCTTTCATGCGGTCGATCATGACCAGGTGTCCGTCTTCATCCAGGATTCCCTGGTCTCCCGTATAGAGCCAACCATCCACCAGCGCTTTCCTGGTTGCCCCTTCATCTTTGTAATAGCCGGCGAACACTGTGGGACCCCGGGTGACAATCTCGCCGGTATTGGAGATCTTTATCTCCATCCCGGGAATGGGTTTCCCCACGGTCGTCAGTCTCACGTCGCCATTTCTATGGCCCACCGCAATGCCGGACGTTTCGGTTTGACCGTAGATCTGCTTTATGTTCACTCCCAGCGCCTGAAACAGGTTGAAAATTTCTGCCCCGAGAGCAGCTCCTCCCGTGTATACGTTCCGGAGGTTTCCCAGTCCGAAATAATTCTTCAGCGACCGAAACATGATCAGGTAGCATATCCTGTCCAGCAGGTACAGGACGGGATTAGGCGTTCTGTTTGCCAGCCGCAATTCCGCCATTTTATATCCTACCGGCATGCAGAGTTTATAGACGGCCCGCTTGATCCAGATTGCATCTTGAATCTTCACCTGGATGTCGGAACAGATTCTTTCCCAGAACCGGGGGGGCGCAAACAGTATCTGCGGTCCCACTTCCCGGATGTTTTCCGCCACGGTTTCCACTTTCTCGGGGAAGTTGACCGTGAATCCTTTGTACAGATTCCATGCTACGGCAGTCATTTGTTCGCCCACCCACGGCAACGGCAAGAACGATACGTGATTGTCGCTCGGTTCCGCAGGGTCGATCCGGTCATAATTCATGGCCATTTTGATCATGTTTCGATGGGTGAGCATGGCCCCCTTCGGCAGCCCCGTAGTACCGGAGGTATATGCAATAAGCGCTACGGTCTCTTCAGTCAGGCCGTCGAGATATTCCCGGTACAGGCCGGGGTCCTTCTGCCCCAGTTCCCGACCCATCTCTCGAACCATTTTCATGGAAATCAGCATGGGATCGTCGTACGAACGCATGCCTTTCAGGTCGTCCACCACCACCCGCCGGATTTTCGGGCATTCATCCTTGATTTCCAGAAATTTGTCCGTCTGCTCCTGATCTTCGACCAGTAGAAAGACAGCGTCGGAATGGTCGATAATGTACTTCGCCTGATCTATGTGACTATCGGGGAAAATCCCTACTGCCGCACCACCCAAAGACTGTATGGCAAGTTCCGTGTACAGCCACTCCGGACGGTTGTCCCCCAATATGGCGACCTTGTCTCCCGGTTGACATCCCAGTGCAGCAAAACCCAGAGCCAACTCCTTCACATTGATCAGGTAGTCGTGCCAACTAACGGACTGCCAGATTCCGAACTCCTTTTCGCGCAGCGCGACTTTGTCCCTGCCGAATTTGCCGGCGTTCTCGAATAGAAGCTGAGGGAGGGTGGGTACCATGCTTTTCGCTATTCCCCATTGCTGAACAAACAGCATTGCCGGCGAGGATCGCTCGACAAGACAATCGTATGCATTTCGCTTTTACATACGTGAAATCAGGGAGGCACTTCTCGTACGAAGTTACTCCCCGGACACCTTTTCAAAAAGTCCTACGCTCTTAGTACAGGTCTTCTTAAATCAGATCGCACATTTTCGCCGAGCAGATTGCTTCGCTTCGTCTGCAATGACAGCCTTTCTTCCACCCGCAACCGAACATGGCTGCCTTGCCGAATTCGACGCCGCGTGCACGCCTCACGCTGCCTTCCTATTCCTGATCCAGTCTCATCCAGTCCGAAGCGGGCTCCAGGATCTTTTTTTCCACGTTTACTTTCCAGACGCGTGCCACGGGAAATTTGTTGTTCTTTATTGTGTAAGGAGCCGACAGCCCTCCTGAATCGAAATCCTTGAGCGACTGCAGTGCTTTTACGAGGCCCTGACCATTCAATTGACCGGCTTTGTCCGCACGTTTCAGACATTCCACGAAGATAAGGCCGGTCATGAATCCCTGCATGTAGGAGTTGTCCCGATCCTTCACATTCGGATATTTCTTCGCTGAATACTCCCTGATTTTCTTGATCATGGGCACATCGTCGTTCCACCAGTACATGTATGGATTCACTGCCAAATAGCCCTCAGCCAGGGGACCGAGATTTTCCACGATCATTTTGGAGGCGCCCCAGAATGTGCCCATGAACTTGCATTTCATGCCGAAATCCCTGCACTGCTTGATTACCGTCTGAACGGGATCCACCACGAAACCCTGAAAAATCACGTAATCAGGATTTTTTCGCTTAAGATCAAGCACCTGAGACGTGACGTCCATGGCTCCCACCTGTGCGACTTCTTCGGCAACGAGATCGAGTTTCAGGTCCTTGCACATCTGGCGCCCGAAGGGGATTGGGTCTTTACCGAACTCCGTGTCGCTGTAGAAAAAGGCCACCTTTGCTCCAGGTTTTTCCTTGGCTATATACTTGAGCAATATTCCGAACATGTCGGCATAGGTCGGGCCCGGAACGAATATGTACGGATTGGATGCGGTGTCCGCAAGCTCGCTGGAAAAAGACGTTGAAGAATACAGGATTTTGTAACGATCTTTTATCTCCGGAGACATGACCTTCCCCAGGCCGGTGCTCTCGCCGTACATGATCAGGGGATTGTCCCTGGACATGATCCGTTTGAAGGCTGCCGTCGCCACGTCGAGCTGATACTGGCCGTCTTCCATTACGTATTTGATCTTTTTGCCGTTGATCCCGCCCTCTTCATTGGCCATCATGAGAGCGTCCTCCAGGCCGGCGTTTATGTTCACGCCCGCAAAAGCAAAGCGCCCGGTTATGGGCTGAACTCCGCCGACAATGACCTCCTGGGCGAGGGCTGGTCCGCCTGCGATGAGGCAGGCCACCAAGAGAAGCGATCCGACTACGAACACTCTTGTCCTCATGACTCATCTCCTTTGCAAGGGATAGGAACATTCTTCGCTTGCGCCGATGAAGACCGGCAAGCGTGGGGCTGCAAACACCTATTCGAAAGTTCCGGCCAATAACGAGGTTCGAACGGGACGCAAAACGTCGAATAGATCAATATTTATCCAGTTTTATCCAATCGGTTTCCGGTTCGTAGATTCCTTTCTGAACGTTGGCTTTCCAAACGCGTGCCACGGGAAATTTGTTATTCTTCACGGTGAACGGTGCAGACAACCCCCCGGTTTCGAAATCCTTGAGAGATTGCAATGCCTTGGCCACCCCTTCTCTCGTCAATTCACCTGCCCGATCCGCTCTTTTCATGCATTCCGTGATCACGAGCACGTTCATGAGGCCTTGCATGTACACATTGTCGCGAAATTGGACTTCCGGGCGGTGCTTGGCCGTATATTCCCTGACTTTTTTTATCATGGGCACATCGTCGTTCCACCAATACATATATGGATTGACGGCCATGTAATTTTCGGCCAGAGGTCCCAGCTTATCGAGGATGACCTTGGTAGCCCCCCAGAACGTACCCATGAACGTGCACTTCATCCCCAGGTCCCGACACGCCTTTATCACCTGAGGCACGGGATCCACGAGAAAACCCTGAAATATGACGAAATCCGGATCCTTGCTCTTGAGATCCGCAATTTGCGGAGTAAGATCCTTCGTGCCGAGGGGAACCACCTCTTCTGCCACCAGATTCAGGCGCAATCTGGCCATCAGGAGTCGGGCGAACTTGATGGGATCGTTTCCGAACTCCGTATCGCTATAGAAAAAAGCTACTTTTGCACCGGGTTTTTCCTTTGCAATATACTTCAAGAGTATCCCGAACATGTCTCCGTACGTGGGACCCGCAACGAACATGTACGGATTCATTGCAGTATCTGCGAGCTCGCTGGAAAACGAAGTGGAACCGTAGAGAAGTTTGTACTGACTCTTGATGTCCGGACCAAGGGCTTTCCCCATTGCAGTGCTTTCGCCCACCATGCTCAGTGGATTTTCCAGGCTTATGATTTTCTTGAATGCTTCTGTCGCAATCCCCACATTGTATTGGCCGTCCTCGTAGACGTACCTGATCTTCTTGCCGTTTATGCCGCCTTCCTCATTGGCCATGGCGATGGCGTCCTCTGCGGCAGCGTTGCCCACCACTCCTGCGTAACCAAACACACCGGTTATAGGCATCACAGCGCCTATGGTGATCGTATTCGCGCTTTCCGCCGAGTGCGCCTGGTATGGAACCATACAGGCAAAGACGAACACGATTCCTGCGAGCAGCTTTCTTCCTGTCATCCTAAATACCCTCTCAATGTGATAACCGTTTGAAAGATTCAAACGAGACGGCCTGTTCAGTTCCTGGAATGCCCAGTCGTGGCATTTCCACACCAATGAACCGACCGGGCCGATGCCCGGAGCTCGGCATACATTCCCGCGGCTGAAGCTCCCCCTGCACTTCCGGTCTACATGCGCCACGGCCGGCATGCGACCGGTACCCTAGTACGAAAACGGCCACAGAGAAAAAAAGTTCTTGATGCGATTCCAGATTTCCGCCAGGCCGTGGGGTTCAAATATCAGGAACGTGCAAATCAGCACGCCGAAAATCACGTCTTTCATGGGCAAGAACAACTGTTCCATGCCGGGCAAGAAATGCTTGGTGTGCCCGGTCAGCACGTTGAGCAATTCCGGGATCAGGGTCATGAATATGGCACCGAAAATGGAACCCAGAATGGTGCCGAGGCCTCCTACGATCACCATTGCCAGATACTGGATAGACAGCGACAGCGGAAAATGCTCGGGTGTCACCACCTTCATGAAGCTCACCCATAGGCCCCCGGCAACGCCTGCATAGAAAGAACTCAGAGCGAATGCACCCAACTTGTACCTGAACAGATTGATACCCATTATTTCTGCGGCAAGATCGCGGTCCCGAATGGCGACAAACGCGCGGCCCCATTTCGTTCGCACCAGATTTCGGGCAAATCCCACAGCCGCGACCACGAGCACCAGAGTGATGTAGTAAAAGCTTTTTTCCGTGTCGAACACGAAGCTGCCGATGGCCGGGGGCGGAACATTGATGCCGCGGATTCCCCGGGTCATGGACTCCCAGTGCACGAAGACGTATTCCAGAATGAACTGAGCGGCCAGGGTGGCAATGACGAGATACAAGCCCTTCACCCGAAGAGACGGTATGCCGATCACCATTCCCACTCCCGCGGAAATCAGTCCTGCCACGGGGAGAGCCAGCCAAAACGGCAGCCCGACTCTGGTGATAAGTATCGCAGTAGCGTACCCGCCCACCCCGACGAACGCAGCGTGGCCCAGAGAAATCTGCCCTGTGAATCCCGTCAATAGATTCAGACCCACCGCGGCGATAACGGCAAAACCGATTACATTCGCCACGTACAACATGTACGCATTGCCGAGAAACGGCAAAGCAAGAAGAAATAAGGCCAGAACCCCAAGCCAGCATTTCACGAAGACGGTTTGGAATATCTTTTCGTCTTCCAAATACGATTCTCTTAGATCCCCACAGCGCATGACCCACTCTTCGTATACGGAGGGGGAACGCCTCGCCGGGCAAAGCGAAACTGCGACCGTTCCCTCTATTTATACTCGTTCGATGGTTATTCGTCCGAAAATCCCATACGGCCGAATCATAATGATGATCACGAGGATCATGAAAGGCACCACTTCCTTGATCCCTCCGCCCACAAGGGAATCCAGATAGACACCGGCGAAGTTTTCCAGGATACCGATGATGAAGCCTCCCACGATGGCTCCGATAATGCTGTCAAGCCCGCCCAGTATAATAACTGCAAGCACCTTCAAGCCGATGTGCCCCAGATGAATGCTGATGCCGCTGATGTTGCCGATTATGATTCCGCCCACCGCAGCAGTGAGCGCGGCGAATATCCACGACAAGGCGAACACCCGCTTCACGCTGATTCCCATGGAAAGAGCAGCCTGCTGGTTACCCGCCGTGGCCCTCATCGCCAGGCCCGTACGGGTATACTTGAAAATCGCGGTAAAGAAAGCCGTACAAATCACTGCGAAGACAAACCCCCACAACAGACCCGACGGAACGATGGCAAATCCGAGATCCAGAGGCTGCGGCGGGAAAATAGGGGGAAAAGATCTGTACTGGGGCGACCATATCATGTGCGTCAAACCCTTGAGAATGCTCCCAAGACCTATAGTCACCATGATCACCGAAATAACGGGTTCTCCTATGAGCGGCCGAAGGACGATGCGCTCGACAACAAGCCCTAGAACAGCCGCCGCCGCGAGGGTGAGTACAAACGAAATGTAGAAGGGAACGGACAATTGAGTCATTGCGCTGAAGCACACAAATGCACCCAGCGTCATGAACTCACCTGTGGCGAGGTTCAGCACGCTCGTAGCTTTGTAAATGAGCACAAAACCCAGAGCTATCAGCCCGTAGACACCGCCGGCAGCAATACCGCTCACCAGAATCTGGGGGATGATGTCCACACTCTCCTCCGCAGGAAACCGCCTACCTTATGCGGGACAGAACCACATGTTCATTTGTTGGGAGCCGCACGAATATCTTGCCGGTTCAGCAAAACCGTTTGAATATAGATGAGTCTGCAAAGGAAGTAAACATTATAACTTTCCCGTGCGTAGCCATACAGTGACGGGTGGGAAAAGGCTGTCATTGCGAGCGCAGCGAAGCAATCTCGGCCTTTAAGTATCCTGATTGCTTCGTCGTTACACTCCTCGCAAGGACACAGCCCAGGCAGTTCCCCCGAGTAACTGCATGATTACTCCCGTGCCTCCACCGCGGCCCGTGATTATTGTTCGTCCGGCTGCAATAACTTTTGCGCACATGACCAAAATGTGAAATGCCACAGGGTACGGCAACACGTGTCGAGCTTTGCATAGCAAGCCGATTGCATGACTTCACAAAAAACATGAGGCACATGTTATCGCCTCGGTAACCGACCCTCCGTTAGCGGGCCCGCCCCGAGAGACATGTCTAACCTTTCAGAAAGTCGATGACAAAAAAAGCTAACAGAGCCAAAGAACACACCACTGCCGTCACGCTGGTCCATAACAGACCCTTGGAGGATTCTCTCCCTTCAGTAGACGGTGCCTTGGATGTAAGAGCCAGAACGACCAAAAAGATCACGACGGACAGAATATTCTTGGTGACCCAGTGGTGGTAGGCCACATACGTGAAAAACTTCATCAAAGCCGGTACCAGCTCTCCCAAGATCGTAATCACGGTCATTACTACTATCGTCACAATCCCTGCATATGAAACCGACCGATACGAAACGCTCATCACACACCTCTCCCCACCGCCACGCGAACGGCTGTTGCAATTATGAACCCCATTCCCGCCATCATGAATACCATCACGACAATGACGCCACACATGAAACCGATGTAACGGTAGACCGAGGACAGGGCTCCGTCACGTTTGGCCAGGTGCAGAGAAATTGTCACGCACAAGGCCAGTATCGGAATGAACATAAAGATATGCTCCTTCGCTTCCATGACAACTTCATGGCCCCATGGCATGGGCCCCGCCTTGATGGCAGGTTTTGCCAAAGGTCCATAATGAACGAGATAGGGATATCCTGCAGCAAACAAGCTGGCAAAGAGGAGCACGACCCCCAAGCAGCCTGCAAACCTTGCGCGAGCAAGGCTTGCCTCACTTCGGTTGATAATTTCCACCAAAGCCCAGAGAAAACAGAGAGCCCCTATTTCCCCGAGGAACGCATGTGCTCCCGCGAAAAGATGAATTCCCGACATGGCACGCTCCTTTGTCTCAGATGGATTCGTTTTCAAAAAAGCAAGATTGGGGGGACCCTCTTTAGTAAAGAGTGTCCCGCCCGATTTCACGTATTTGAAAACGCATTGGTATTAGATGGTTCAATTCGACAAATTACGCCCACAACGCCAATAGCCGGCACATACGGAAAACCGCCTTTTATTCGACGCAAACTTACCCCGGGTTTTCGGAGACGTCACACGGAATCGGTATTTCTAAGACATTGAACTTATTACTAACTTGTGTTACTCACTACTGGGCGAGTCAATGCATCTTTCGGAAAAAGACAAATATGTTTCGTCAAATCGCAAACGCGGAAACGGGTAGGCCGTCCGTCCAATTATTTGAGCCTGAACCTACCGTCTGACCAATGGACAACCTTGATTGGTGAAATTGCCTTTCGTTAAATAAAGTACATGAATTTATGGTCCAAATCGCGCGGAACCCGTTGCTTGCGAGCAAGAGCGCACAGATCCGCTATGGATACGGAATCCAAATAGTCCACTAAAATCTTCTGGGTTTCTTTCCATACGTGCCGGGTTATGCACGAAGTATAAATATCGCAATGCCTTTTTTTGTCGTTCAGGCATGAAACAGGAACAATTGGTCCTTGGGCTGCCGTAACAATATCCCCTACAGTAATTTCGGATGCGTCTCGTGAAAGCAGATAGCCTCCTCGCGGGCCTCGCCTGCTTTTGAGCAATCCCGCTTTCAGGAGCTTGTTGAAAATTTGTTCCAGATATCGCTGCGATATCTTCTGGCGTTTGCAGATGTCCTTTATCTGGGTAGGCTGTCCGCCCCCATGATACGCTACGTCGAACACTGCTCGAAGCCCATAGCGGCTGGATGTGGCAATGCGCATATTTTGTCCTTTGACTTCTTTAATATGAAATCATTATGCTGAACCCTACTAATGTTGTCAAGAACAAACCGGCAATCTTCCCGCACCCCTTGTTTCGCCACCTGCAAATCTCTTCATCGACCAGGACTAGAGCAGTTCTTGAAAGTTCTGTCGGATCCGTTCATGGCTCTCGCCCACATTCGAACGATCCGGTCATGTCATTGCGAGGAGTGGAGCGACGAAGCAATCTCTGTTTTGGTTAATTGGAGATTGCTTCGGGCTTCGCCCTCGCAATGACAGCTTTCGAATCTTTTCGCGTAATCAAAGCCGACACTACTTTTGAGAATCGCCAATTTTCCGACGCCGCGAACCTCGTTTGGGCAACCCCCGGGATTCGGGAATTTTTCTGATGATGGTGATGGCGCCGTCCGGTTCGAACAGCACCTTGCGTATGTTGGGTAATTCTTCGTCCAGGTCCACCTGATTCTTTCTCAGAGCGTGCCTGAGATCCTCCACGGTCAACAATTCTTTATCGAGGTTTTCTTTTAAGATTTTTCCGTTTTCCACGAGAGTGGTGACCTGACTCTGCACCAGGTTCCCCGCTGCGGGGAAATAGAACACCAGCCTGTCAAACAGCGCATTGGCTCCGAACAGGGCTCCCGCGCCGATCAGTCCGCCTGTCAACGAATTGTCCGCTCCGATCATGGCATTCTGCAGCACGTTTGAAATCGTAAGAAGAATTACCAGATCAAACGGGCTGATGGAGCTCAATTCTCTTTTTCCAAAAAACCGGAAAGCCAACAGCAAGAAAACGTAAACCACCAGAGGACGTATGATCTTCTCCAATATAGGAAGTTCAGGGGTGAGCAAATTCCACGGCATGTGTGTACCTCCGGAAGAATCGTATGAATTGTGGGCAGACCAATCGCCGGGTGAAACTGTATGCGAAGTGAAACTGGAATTCCAGATGTTCTGGTCTGTTCGAACTCTCAGTATTGCTTTTCGTACGTTCGGTGTTGGATTTCATGACCAAGAGAGATTGCTTCGTCGCTGCGCTCCTCGCAATGACAGGGCCGAGCAGTGTCATTGCGAGCGAAGCGAAGCAATCTGCTCCGACAAAAATGTGCGACCTGATTTACGACAACCTGTACTTAGTTCGGGCCACTCGGTTTTATGCTGGAATGTTGGCACAGATTCTTGAAGCGAGACAATCCGGCATGCGCTGAATTGCATTGCTCATGGCCGCACTGTCACTCGACTTGACCGCCAAACGTTCGGCATGTTAGCCTTTGATTGAATGAATTGTGCGAACTGGTTCACAATTATAAACCCGATGTGTTGTAATTGAGCAAAGGGGGCAGCGTACATGCGCAAGAAATCACGTCAAGACAAGCCCTATGGTGGACCCGAAGTGAGCAGGCGCGGATTCCTTGCCACCATGGGCGTAGGAGCGGCAGCTGCGGCAGGAATTGGGTTGAGTCACGCGGACACACCGTCCGTGGTAATAGGCCCCGACTCAATTACTACAGTCTCCCTGCTTATCAACAACCGTGAGCATCGACTCCTGGTTGAACCTCGCTGGACTCTCCTCTTCGTACTCAGGGAAAAATTGGGTTTCACAGGGACGAAGGTTGGCTGCGAACGCGGTGAATGCGGAGCTTGCACGGTCCTGATCGACGGCATACCCCGGTACTCATGTCTCGTGTTGGCTCTTGAAGCGGAAGGCACACGCATCACAACCCTGGAAGGCCTGATGAACGGCGAAGAGCTTGGTTCCGTCCAACAGGCCTTTCTTGAAAAAGACGCCTTTCAGTGCGGGTACTGTACCCCGGGGCAGATCATGGCGGTGGAGGGCCTGTTGGAGGCCATTCCCGAGCCGACCCTGGATGAAATTCGACGGGGCGTCAGCGGGAATCTGTGCCGTTGCGGCGCATATGTCAACATATTCAAGGCCGTCCCCAGAGCCGCCGAGTTGAAACGCGGGCAAGGGGGCAAACCATGACGGAAGAGAGACCCTATTACGTCACAGGCATTGCTTTACCGGACACTCCGGATCCCGGGCACGAACAACCCTGGAAACAAACACAGATTGTCGGGAAACCGATGTGCAGAGTCGATGCGTACGAGCGAGTTAGCGGCTCGGCAGTGTATCCTTCGGATATCATTTTGCCGGACATGTTGTACGGAGCCATTCTGGGATGTCCTCACCCGCATGCGTTGGTAAAGACCGTGAATGTAGCCGAGGCGGAAAAATTGAAAGGCGTCCGTTGTATCATCTCCCAGTCGACTCCCGGAACCGATTTGAAGTGGTCGTACCAAAATGCGAAAACGAAACTGTTCGATCCCCACTGCCGCTTCGAAGGGGAAGCGGTTGCAGCAGTTGCTGCTGAAACGCCGTACCAGGCCTGGGATGCGGTGAATGCCATCGAGGTGGGTTATCAGGTGCTTCCCTTTGTTGCGGACGAGCGAAAAGCACTGGAACCCAAGGCTGCCCTGGTCCACGGGAAAAGCAATCGTGTGGGCGATGTTCAGAAGTACCAGCGGGGAGATGTGGAGGCAGGATTCAGCCAGGCAGACGTGGTCCTGGAACAGGAATACAGGACTGAGTGCGAGATTCACACTCCCCTGGAGTTGCACGGATGCGTGGCTAAATGGGATGGCGATCTTCTCACCGTGTGGGAATCGACCCAGGGCGTGTATGCAGTTCAGACGGTAATTGCCCGGGTGCTTGGTCTGCCCATGGCGAAGGTTCGGGTCATCGGGAACTACGTGGGAGGAGGCTTCGGATCGAAGCTACAGACCAGGAAGTATTCCATAATAGCGGCTCTCCTTGCCAAAAAAACGGCACGCCCCGTAAAGCTGTTCCTGTCCAGGGAGGAAACGTATCTCACCGTGGGTAATCGTCCGGCGGGCAATATGAGACTCAAGGCAGGCATAAAAAAGAACGGAACGCTCACGGCCCTGGACTTCTCGTGTATCGGAACCGGCGGAGCGTACCCGGGCGGCGGAGTGCAACTGGTGGACTGGCTGATCCGCGACCTGTACGCTTGCCCGAACGTTCGGACCGAATGTACAGACGTATACACAAACGCGGGAGTGTCCTGTCCGTTTCGAGCGCCCGGCCATCCGCAAGGCTCGTGGGCGTTGGAACAGATGATCGATGCATTGGCGATAAAAATAGGCATGGATCCCCTGGACGTGCGCCTGAAGAATATTCCCCTTTACAGTCAGGGCAGGGACGGCAATCCGCCGTACACCACAACAGGATTCAAAGAGTGCCTGGAACAGGGTGCAAAGGCATTCGGTTGGATAGAGAAGAAAAAAAGGGCCAAGACGGTTCCGGGAGATAACGAACATGTCCGACGCGGAATCGGAATGGCTGGATGCTTGTGGTTTGCGGGCGGCGGGGGGAAACCCTCCACCGTGATCGTAAAGCTGTTCTCGGACGGCAGTGCGAATCTCAACATGGGTGCAAGCGACATTGGCACGGGAACCAAGACCGTCATGGCTATGGTGGTGGCCGAAGAGCTTGGTGTCAAACTGGACGACATTCAAATAGAAAACGCTGATACGGGAACCACACAGTTCGCGACGCCCAGCGGCGGGAGTAAGACCGTGCCCACAGAGGCGCCAACCGTACGAGCGGCAGCGCTTCAGATCAAGAAGCAGCTTCTGAAGATGGCGTCGAAGGATCTGAAAGTCGCCAGGTTGATGATCAAGGACGGCAGAGTCCTGTCCGTTGACGATCCATCAAAATCGTTAAAAATAACGGAAATTTCCGAACTGAAAAGCCAGGGAGTCATCGTAGGAGTGGGGTATCGCGGGCCAAACCCTAAGGACAAGGCGATCAGCCCGTTTGCCGCACATTTTTGTGAGGTCAACGTGAACATGAATACCGGCGAGACGGAAATCGTTCGATTCGTAGCTGCTCAAGAGAGCGGGCGGGTCATGAACCGCCTCACGTTCGACAACCAGGTTTACGGCGGAGTAACCATGGGAATCGGTTTTGCCACAACGGAAGCCCGTATTCTCGATGTGAACGAAACAGGCAAGCTGTGTAACCGAAACTGGCATGACTACAAGCTTCCCACAGCCCTGGACGTGCCGGCGGATATGCTGTCGGTACCCATTGACAGACCCGATCCTGAAGCGAACTCCACTGGAGCCAAAGGTTTGGGCGAACCCGCCAATATAGCGGCGGGGGCTGCCATTGCCAATGCAATTTACGACGCGACGGGCATTCGCGTTGCCGATACACCGATCAACCCCGTTCAATTGAGCCGCCTGCTCGCGGAAAAAAGGAAGGAGCGGTGAACCGATGTTTCCGAATTTCTCCTACGTCCGCGCACATTCGCTGGAAGAGGCTATCCAGCATCTTTCCGAAAAAGACGCACGATTGCATGCCGGCGGCACGGATCTGCTAACCTGCCTGCGTGACGACATTTTCGGGGCCAGCACATTGGTGAGCATAACCAAGCTGAAACAATTGCACGGAATATCCGAGACCCCTGACGGAGGACTCCGAATCGGAGCCCTGACGACAATTTCCGAGGTGGCAAACAGCTCGATCATCGGCCAACGCTATCCCGGACTGGCCAGAGGCGCGGCCGAAGTGGGAAGTCCTCAACTCCGTAATCAAGGAACCATCGGTGGCAATATGTGCCAAAAGCCGAGGTGCTGGTATTACCGCGGGGACTTTCATTGTCTGCGCAAAGGCGGTGAAATGTGCTTTGCGCTTGGAGGAGAAAATTATTTCCACTGCATATTCGGATCGGACAATACATGCTGCATTGTTCACCCTTCAGATACAGCTCCTCCTCTCGTCGCACTGGATGCCCAGGTGAAAATTGTGGGACCCGAAGGAAACAGAGTCGTTCCCGCAGGAAAATTCCACGTGCTTCCTGAAGAAAATGTCGAAAAAGAAACGGTCCTGCAGCCGGGTGAGATCGTGACGGAAATCATTCTGCCACCCCCGGTACCGGATATGCGCAGTTCGTACAGGAAGGTCAGGGCGCGCAGATCGTGGGATTTCGCCCTCGCGGGAGTTGCGTTGGCATTGGTTATCAAGAACAATAAGGTTGAACGCCCTCGAGTGGTGCTCAGCGGAGCAGCTCCCATTCCGTGGCGGTCACAGGAGGTCGAAGAGGTCATCGCAGGCCGGAGCTTGAATTCAGCAATCGTCGAACAGGCGGCGGAGGCGGTCGTGAAGAATGCCCAGCCCCTACAGCACAACGAATATAAGGTTCCACTCTTCAAGGCAGTAATCAGGGAGGAACTGAGCGCCATAGCGAATGGTTGATAGCGGCTCGCACAGAAGATATGCGGAATCGGGGAGGCACCTCTCGCATCCCCGATTCTCGCGAGACCCCGAATTCCCACATACGATTACGTACACGAGCCAAATTTTTCGGAGTCATAAAGGGATTTTCAAAAGCAGTGTCGGTTTTGATCACGCGAAAAGATTCGAAGACTGTCGTTGCGAGGGCGAATCCCGAAGGAATCTCCAATTAACGAAAACAGAGATTGCTTCGCTTCGCTCGCAATGACAACCTTTTTCCCACCCGTAACTGAATGGATGCGGGCAAGATAGATCTTATTCAAGACTCTTTCCTGTATTCTCCCTGTGTGCTAGACAAGTCAATGAATCGCAAGCCGGGTCTTGTGCGTTTATGAAACGAAATCGGGGACCAACGGTTTTTCGGATGCGTCATGGTTGAGACGAAGCGAGGAATTGCGCGGGAATCGGATAGCGTTGAGATACGATCACAGATGATTACTCAACTCATACCGAAAGTTCAGAGGTTGCTTGTACTGAGCGTTGGAGCCACCGTGCTCCTGAATGCCATTGGAGCGAGTCTCCTCTTCGTGTACTTCACGTTCATCGAATCGGGTCTCTTCAATGAGGCCCCTCTTGACATCACCACGCGGCTTACCGGCTTCATCGTGCGATTGAGCATAATCATGTGTGCGGTGACCGCTTTGTCAGCCAAGCCCATGCGCGTCATCAGAAGGAAAATGAGGGAGATTTCTTCGGATGACGACGGGAAAAAACTTGGATCTCTCGTCGGCGACCTCATGAACCTGCCGTACCACATGGCCTTCCTGAGTACAGCAGGATGGTTAACCGCTGTGGTGCTGTTCGGATTCCTGCCGTCACTTTTTCAGGCCTCCCAAGTGGAGAAATGGCATATGGGCATACATCCGATGGTTGGAATCATTTTCGTCGGAGCTCCCTTTACGGTGATATCGGTCTACTTCACCCTGGAGTGGATTCTCGGCGAGGAGATACGGAGGTCGTTTCCGCCGGCGAGTCTTCTTTTTGCGCCGTCTTGCCGTACCATCAGCGTTCTTCCCAAGATGATGGTGGTCAGCCTCGTGATGGGAGTGGTCCCGGTGTCAGCTGTCAGCTATATAACTCTAAGCCAGATTCATGCTATTCATGCGGGTCGCCAGGAGATTGGCAGTTTTTTTTCCCAGATGCCGCTCGTAATCGGCTTTGTTCTCCTTGTGGTCGTGACGGCTGCTGTAGGGCTTTCCGTACTTCTTGCCAGAAGCGTGTCCCGACCGCTCCGGAGAACGGCTTCGGCAATGGACAGCGTGCGCAGCGGCGAGCTGGATGTGAATATTCCGGTGGTGTCGAACGATGAAATAGGGCTCATGGGCGAAGGGTTCAACCGCATGATGAATGGACTACGAGAACGTGATTTCATCCGGCAGACCTTCGGCAGTTATCTGAGCCCCGAAGTGGTGGCTAACATACTCCGGTCACCCGACGGAGTGAATTTGGGAGGAGAACTCAGGGAAATCACCATCCTTGTTTCCGATTTGCGGGGATTCACATCGCTTACTTCAACTCTGGGACCGGAGGTAGTGCTCAAGGTAGTAAATCACTACCTGGAATCCATGGTGGACGTCATCATGAGTCATGGAGGCACGATTGACGAATTCACGGGCGACGGGATACTGGCATTTTTCGGCGCGCCTCGCCACATGGATAACTCGCAGGAGACCGCGGTCCGCTGCGCCCTGGACATGCAGAACCGCATGCCGGATCTCAATGCTCAATTGGCCGAAATAGTGTCTCCCGAGGCAGCCAGTGAAGGAGAATTGTTGAAGATGGGAATTGCCGTCAACAGCGGCGAGCTCATCGTGGGGAATTTGGGATCTGAGAAACGAAAGAAATACGGTGCAGTCGGAATCGCAATCAATGTTGCCTTTCGCATGGAACGCCACGCGGCTGCGGGAGAAATTGTCATTTCAAGCGATATCTACGAAAAGATCCGATCCCATATTACTGCGCAACCGGTTCACGGAGTGGAATTGAAAGGAATAGACGTTCCCCTGACGCTATATAAGGTTACAAGCGGGGATTTCCGTGATTGACAGGGCTCTGAGGGGCCACATATGCATGAGTCAGAGACGTCAAACCGCGATTCATTGTTCATCGTCGCTTTCAGCACACCGCTTGCAGCCTGCATCTGCCCGTAGTCCCGGATTCAGACTATCGTACAACGCTATTTGCTCCTGAATCGAGAGCGTACGTTTCCGGAAACCGCATTTCCGGCATGCGCTGCATCGGCTGTCGGAGCAGTTCTGACACATAGAGCAGTCAGGGCATGGATTTTTATGAGGATTACCCTCATCAAGAGTCGATTGCATCATGTCACCCGTCGTGCTAGTTTAAGTCTTCTTTTTGCATTGTCAAACATCTGCTGACCGAATTACGTGGAAAAACTATGAACTCAACCGTCGTAAGAGAAACAGATCTGTCCCCGCTCGTCCTTGCCGGTCGCGGCAAAGTGCGGGACGTATACCGCTTGGAAGACAAACTTCTCATCGTTGCCACTGACAGACTATCTGCGTTTGACGTGATCCTGCCGGACCCGATTCCCTCGAAGGGAAAAGTCTTGAACAGCCTCAGCCTGTTCTGGATGAACAAGTTGAGCCATATCGTGCCGAATCATGTCATCAGTGCTGATATACAAGATTTCCCGCGTGAGTGCGAAAAATATGCGGATATCCTCGCAGGCCGCAGTGTTCTCGTGAAAAAAGCGGAAGTATTCCCTGTGGAGTGCGTAGTGAGGGGATACATTATCGGTAGTGGCTGGAAAGATTATCAGACGAGTGGACAAATCTGCGGCATTCCCATTCCTGCCGGCCTGAGGCAGGCGGATAAATTGTCCGAACCTATCTTCACTCCTTCGACAAAGGCGGCAATAGGTCTCCATGACGAGAATATTTCCTTCAGCCGCGTCGTGGATATTGTCGGAAAAGAGACAGCTTCCTGGTTGCGCGATAAGGCTGTGGAACTCTACCTGAATGGCTCCCGCTGGGCCGAACATCACGGAATCATTATAGCAGACACCAAATTCGAATTCGGTGTCGCGAATGGTGAGCGAATCCTCGTGGATGAGATTCTGACCCCGGATTCTTCACGTTTTTGGCCGATGAATCAATACAGGCCCGGAATATCGCCCCCTTCTCTGGACAAGCAATTCGTGCGGGACTATCTGGAAGGCCTCGCCTGGGATAAGAAGCCGCCCGCGCCGTCGCTGCCGCTCGAAATCATCTCGAAAACAAGTGAAAAATACCGGGAGATATTCACGATCCTGACCGGCTCGCCATTGTAGCGGGATTCTCAAGAGTTGTGTCGGTTTTGATTACGCGAAAGGATTCGAAGACTGTCATTGAGAGGGCGAACCCCGAAGCAATCTTCAACTAACCAAAACTGAGATTGCTTCGTCGTTCCACTCCTCGCAATGACATGATTGGCTGGTCGGCATGCGGGAGAAAGTCTTGAACTAATTCGACAGAATTTTCGTGCTACAGCGAGCGCACAAGGCCACCCCTCGAATCGCAGTTTTCACGGGAGGTTATTGCAACGGCCTTTCTGCGGCACCTTTCAAGATGATCTTGTGCAGGACTTCGCTGAGTTGTTCTGCGTCATAGGGTTTGGCCACCACCCCGCAAAAACCGTATTTCCGAAAATCGGCCATAACCGGATCGTCGGAGTAGCCGCTGGACACAATTGCCTTCACGTTGGGATCCAGCTCTTTCAACTTCTGGATGGTCTCTTTCCCTCCCAATCCGCCTGGTATGGTCAAGTCCATGAGCACGCAATCAAACGGCTGGCCTTCTTCTCGAGCACGCGAATAAGCGGTAATTGTTTCCACACCGTCGCAGGCGAAATTCACGTCATACCCGAGTAATTCCAGGAGTTCACCCACGAAATCCCTTAGAATTTCTTCGTCGTCCATGACGAGAATTCGCCCGTGGCCGGGTATTGGCCTTTCTTTAGCACTTTTCTTTTCCAGTTCCGTTTTCGCGGAAACCGGGAGATAAATGCGAAACGTCGCACCTGCGCCCAGGTCGGAATCCACGGTAAGCAGGCCGTCATGATTCTTGAGAATGGAGTAGGAAGTTGCAAGACCCAATCCGCTGCCTTTCATTTTGGTCGTAAAATACGGATCGAATATCTTGGATAAAAGATGGGACTGAATTCCGTGTCCCTCATCGGCCACCGCCAAGCATACGTATTTTCCGAAATTCAACGTCAGGCTCAGATCGTGGTCCGGGCCAAGGAGGACGTTTTCAGCGCTCACCCGTATGGTGCCTCCGGACGGCATGGCCTGGCACGCGTTGATGATCAAATTGTGAATAACCTGGCTTATCTGTCCTTCATCGATTTCAACCGGCCACAGGTTATCGGGTATCGAGAACATGCAGCGGATATTGGAACCTCTCAGAGCAAATTTGACCGAATCTGTCAGAATGTCGCTAATGGAAGTGGTTTTCTTCACGGGCGCGCCGCCTTTGGAGAAGGTCAATAGCTGCTGCGTCAGATCTTTTGCCCGCAAAGAAGCTTTTTCCGCTTCCTCCAGCCTGGTCGTCACCTTGTCTCCCGGACGGACATACATTCTGGCGAGATTGACATTGCCGAGAATTGCGGTGAGCAAGTTGTTGAAGTCGTGAGCAATTCCCCCAGCCAACACGCCCAGACTCTCCAGCTTTTGGGCTTTTATCAGTTCCTCTTCTATTTTCTTGCTTTCGGTAATGTCCCGAAAAACAAGGATCATTCCGATGATGATGTTGGTCTGGTCGAAAATCGGCGTGCCGCTCACGGAGACTATGTGCTCGGAGCCGGTTCTGGAAAGGAGAGTCATCTGATCACCCGGCCCGAATAGGCCGCCGCTCTTGAGAATGTTCTCTACTACTGTTTCGCCCCCTTCTCTGGTCTTCGTCTTGATGAGGTTGATCACGGAAGTAAGTGCCTTGCCGATTGCATCCTCCTGAGGCCACCCGGTGAGTTCCTCAGCAGCCCTGTTCATCAGAATGATTCTGCCTTCGGTATTGGTGGTGATGACTCCGTCGCCGATCGAACGGAGGGTCACCGAAAGGCGCTCTTTCTCAGATGCCAGGGCTTCTTCGATTCGCTTGCGCTCTTCGATTTCATCTTTCAGCTGTGTGGTCCGTTCAGCTACAAGCTGCTGGAGTTGTTCATTGACCATCACCAGCTTTGTGCGCATTTCCCTCAAATTACGGTTCTGCTCCACCGCGTCCTGGTACGTTGACAACAGGAGATTAAGAATTTGTCTCCTGCTGGATTTAATGAGGTATTTCTTCGTGCCGATACTGACTTCAAGGTCGTCGGTATGGTCGTTAGCCATCCTGCGCGCGGCGAGCAGTACCGATTCGATTCTGGAAAGCAGCACGTTGCCGTCGTACGGCTTGCATATGTAGCTGTCCGCACCCGATTCGAGTCCGAGGAAAACGTCTTCCGGGTTCGATAACGACGTGAGTAGGATGACGGGAATATGCTTGAGGACTGTATCCTGTTTCATAGAGCGGCACATCTCGTACCCGTCCATGACGGGCATGATGACGTCGCTCACCACAATGGAGATGGTAGTTTGTCGCCGAACCGTATTCAGGCCTTCTCGTCCGTCATGGGCAACAATTACCTGATAACCGTGTTGCTCAAGGAACAACCTGAGCCTCTTGGCCTGCATAGGGCTGTCTTCGACGATGAGAATCTCGTCGGCGGTTTTCATGCCCTGCGGGTTACCCCTTTCACGCATCGTTCGGTGCAGCCCCGCGGACAATTGTCCGCTATCCTCGGGGCAGAAGCGCTGCGGAATAGTACTTCCTCAGGTACTGTTACATACCGTCGCTCTAGGAAACTGGGTTAAAGCGGGCTATTGAATTCGGGCTGTAAAAAAGACGCAACCAGCCTACCCCAAGAAGAGATCGCATGGCAAGCACAAAACGAAGCACACTGCATCCATTTGTTCCGTGACAGGCCGGAAAAAGGCTGTCATTGCCAGCGAAGCCAAGCAATCTCTGCTCTAATACGAAGCGCTTTCAAAAGAGTAACATTGAAAGGCTGGTTCACGGCCTGTCCTGCCAGATCTCCTTCGCTACGAACGGCGAGGCCTGACTCCGCTTTGGAGAACCGCCAGGACAGGTTTCATCCATCGTCACTTGTCTGATCGCGCATTGGTATGATAGGGATTCTCAAAGGCAATGGCGGTTTTGATTGAGCGAAAAGATTGGAAGATTGTCATTGCGAAGGCAATGCCCGAAGCAATCTCCCGACCAAAAATGAGATTGCTTCGTCGCTCAGCTCCTCGCAATGAAAGCCTCGAGCAGTGTCGTTGCGAACGAAGCGAAGCAATCTGCTCCGACAAAAAAATGTGCGGCCTGATTTAAGAAAACCCGTACTCAGTTCATGTTCGGATCTGCGGTCCCTCCTCCTGTGACGGCGCGCCCGGGCAGCACACCGACTTCGGATGAGCGGATTTTGTCTGCGCAATGACATGGGCGAGGAATTTATGCTCCTGAAAAGGCAATGTGGGGTGTTAATTGCCCGTGTCGCGCCATTCCGGATAAACTGACAAATCGAAGCTCTGCAAGCGCATGGAATCCTTTTCCGGTTTTCAAGCCGTTGAAGAACAAGCTTTGTTGTAAAGACGAGTGATGGCACAACTGTTGCTAAACGATCTCGTTACTGCACATAAATTGTTCAAGGGTATTCGCGTTCGGTCAATTGTGTAATGCTTCAACCGAATAGTGCTAATTGAAGCTTTATAATTTGGGGAAGACAATGCGTGACAGGGAGTTGCTGCCGTTTGATTTGGATGAGACTGTTCCAATGCCTCTAGTCCAGGGAAACTCGGGATCCGAAGCCAGAGATTTTCGCTCGCTCAAGGGCATGGATGCCACCGGCTCTTTTTACCTCAACAGCATGGAAGCCAGTTTTCTGGGTAAGCTCCTCAATGCTTTACCTATTCCCGCTCTGTTGGTGGACAAAGCCCATACTATCGTGTTTGCGAACCATGCTTGTGGGGGACCGGAGGGCTCTGCTCAGGAGTTTCACGGCAAACCCTTTTCGGAGCTGTTTCCTCATACCGGACAAGCGTTGGCAGTCGGGGTCTTCATAGATGCTGTGCTGAAGTATCGCAAACCCAAAGTCACAACGACGCTTCTTCAGCTCGCAGGCGCCAAAATATGGGGTAGAATGCATTTTCGGTCCATGAGAGGATTGCAAGGCAGATCCGCGCTCATTCTTGTGGAGAATCTCACCCATGAAAAAAAACAGCTTCTGTTGACGAAAAAGCATAAAGAAGAGCTCAAGATAGCGCACGAACAACTTGAAAGAAGGGTCGAAGAAAGGACTGTCGAACTTCGAAGCGCGAACATCCGCCTTCAGAGAGAAGTCCTGGAACGCAAACGAGCCGAGAATGAACTTGATGTGAGCCGAGCCAGTTTCACCAGCATCGTCGAGAAGAGTCGTGATGGAATCATTGTCGTAGGGATGGGCGGAGAAATACACTATTCCAATCCAGCTGCGAAAGCATTTCTGGGTAGCTCCGGTGCACATTTGGCGAGCACAATTCTCGAACTGGCCTCGGATCATGCCAGGACAGCCGAAATTCCCATATTATCTGTGGGCGGCAGCCGGGGTACTGCCGAAATGCACGTCATAAACACTGACTGGCATGGTTCTTCGGCATGTCTGGCCATGATTCGAGAGATTACCGAACGGAAAGTAGCTGAAAAGGCTCTCCGGGAAAGTGAACATCGCTATCGCCAGATGTTTCAGGGCATGCGTGCGGTAAAAATGGTTATCGATCCGGAGACGGGACAAATTGTCGACGCCAATTCCGCAGCAGCACGTTTCTACGAGTACCCTCTTGAAGACCTGAAGTGCATGAATTTTACTGACATCTCCGCCCAGCCTCCCGATGAAGTTTTCGAGACAGTCTCTCGCGCGATGTCCGAGACCGAAAACTATTTTCTGGTTCCGCACAGGATCAGTTCAGGCGAAATCCGGGAAATTGAAATTTATACCGGGCCCATCCAACTCCACGAACGCACTTTCCTCAACTGCATCATTCACGACGTGACCGATCGCAGACGAGCAGAGGAAAAACTCAACCTCGCCGCCAAAATCATCGAAAACAGCAACGAAGCGATCGTCACTACCAACACCGAGGGTTTCATCGTCAACGTGAACCAGGCGTTTTCCAAGATCACCGGCTACGCGAAGGAAGAAGCTGTCGGACACGACGCCAAGCTCTTCCAGTGTGGCAGGGACGAACTCAATCCGGAGATGTGGCAGCTCGTACAGACTACCGGCCAATGGCAGGGTGAAGTGTGGGACCGCCGGAAAAGCGGTGAAGTCTACCCGAAATTGCTATCCGTGAGCACGGTGAAAAATAATGAAAATGCGATAACCCATTACGTCACTATTTTCTCGGATATAACCGAGCTGAAGAAAGCGGAAAAATATCTCCGGCAGCTCGCCCATTTTGACCCACTCACGAAACTGCCAAACAGGCTACTTTTCCAGGACCGTTTGCAGCGCGCGTTGATCGAGGCGGACCGCCGAAAATGTATGGTTACGCTCATGCTTCTCGATTTGGATCGCTTCAAGAACATCAATGATACGCTGGGACACTCCGCGGGCGACGATCTGCTCATTGCCGTCGCTCAAAGGCTCACCCGTTGTGTTCGCAAGAGCGACACCGTAGCCCGACTTGGGGGCGACGAGTTCACGGTAGTGCTCCCGGAAATACCCAGCAATATGGCCGCTGCCAACGTTGCCCGGAAAATAATCGAAGCCATGTCCGAGCCATTCGACTTGGCCGGTCGTGAAGTGTTTATCACCACCAGTATCGGAGTCACCCTTTATCCGTCTGACGCAAATCAGGCGGACCGCTTGCTGCAAAATGCCGACATGGCGCTCTACCACGCAAAGGAGCAAGGTAAAAACAATTTCCAGTTCTTCAACGAAGGGATGAACGTTGAAGCGATTGAACGCTCGGAACTGGAAGATGCTTTACGCGGGGCGGTAGAACGAAACGAGTTCCTTGTCCACTATCAGCCGAGATTGAATTTCAGAAGCGAAGAAATTAACACCGTAGAAGCACTCGTGAGATGGAACCATCCCAAGCGAGGCCTGATTTTACCGGGGCAATTCATAGCTGCAGCAGAAGAAACAGGCACCATTCTGCCCATGGGTGAATGGGTGCTCAGAACTGCGTGTCAGCAAAACCAGGAATGGCAGGAGATGGGTTTGCCCCCAGTTCGCGTTGCCGTGAACGTGTCGGCCAGGCAGCTCATTTCGCCGCAGTTTCCAGAGACTATCCTTCGCACACTCGACGAAACCGGTCTTGACCCAAACTATCTGGAATTGGAACTCACCGAAAGCGTGGCAATGAATGAGGCAGATACAACCATCAGAGTTCTGAGCGACTTGAAGAACCACGGTATACGGATCTCCATCGATGATTTCGGAACGGGGTATTCCTCATTGAGCTACCTGAAACAATTTCCCATAGACAAACTGAAGATCGATAAATCCTTTGTCAAAGACATCCCTTCAGATTCAGACGACGAAGCGATCGTCACGGCAATCATAGCCGTTGCGCACAGTCTTAAATTGAAAGTGGTCGCGGAAGGTGTGGAAACCCTTGAACAGCTCAGCTTTCTTCGTTCACACGGTTGCGATGAATGGCAGGGGTACTGGTTCAGCCCACCCGTTCCCGCGGAAGGAATCACCAGGCTTTTGCGAAGCCGAAGTTCATCAATGGTGGCCTGATTCCATTGCGCTTTCAAACAAGTAAGATTGGGGGGAGCCTCTTTAGTAAAGAGTTTCCCGCCCGATTTCACGTAAGCGAAAGCGCATTCCTGTGACGCAACGCAGCGCGCGTAGCCCTAGTCTTCGGGTAGAATAATCGGTGCGCTTCCCACGTCCAGACACGCTGCCAAATCACGCGATTCCGCCTGTTCGGGGCCTTCGTGATTCTCCTTCGCGCACAAGTACTTGTTCCCGCCGCCGTCCGTCACCCAAACGAGTTCATCAGTACCGGGCGATCTCGCGGGAGTTTCTCCCACCAGTTCCAGGGCATCCACATCGATTTCCGCAGTTCCTTCAAAGAAATGAGACCTTCGTTCCAAGTCAGCTTCCGTGAGCACGCGAAGGTCGACGAGCCTCCGGAAAACGCGGTGGAGTGCTCTCGCTGAAAGCTGGTACTTGGTCATGAGATCCTGGTCGGTCATGCCGCTCTGGATTTCTTTCATGAATTTTTTCGCAGGAATGGAGCGCCTGGTCTTCACGAATTTCATTTCCTCTCGTGTTTTCTCAGAAAGGTCGGTGTTATAGAACTTCTCGAAATTTCTGTCGGCTTCGTTCATGACTCTCGCCCACATTCGAACAAACCAAGCATGTCATTGCGAGGAGTGGAACGACGAAGCAATCTCTGTTTTGGTCAAGTGGAGATTGCTTCGGGCTTCGCCCTCGCAATGACAGTCTTCGAATCTGTTCGCGTAATCAAAACCGACACTACTTCTGAGAATCCCTATAACAGTTCCAAAAGCTCCGGCCGATTCGCCTGGCCGATCTTAGGGTTTTCCGAACGAAGGTTTAACGGCTTTGCGTTGTCCGAGCTGCGAGACCCCTTGAGGTCCGCGTCCACCCAAACGGACACTATTATTGGCAACCGCCATAAACGACAAAAATGCCGAACATTTTCCCTCCTTCGCAAGTCGCAGGCCTGCCGCAAATCATCGGCTCTCCATTGTAGCGGAATAACTGTGGCGCAGAAAATATATTCGGTCATGATCCGTCATGGTATCGGTTTTTTTTCGCGAGGGGTTGTAATGGGAACTTTCTTGATTTATTGCCAAAAAAAGTCTTAATATGGTGAACTGTGTTTGTTTTATGTTTCGTTTGATCAGAGGTTTGGATGTCGATCCCGCTCCTATTCAGTCGCGTTCTCCGAATCATTCCGGTTGTGTGCGTGGGGATGGCACTTTCCTTCGTGAACGTGCAATCGGCGCAGGCCCAAAATCTGGGATGGTTTGATTGGATGTCTCCCCTTGCATGGTTTCCGACCATAGATGGTGAAGCAAAGGTTCGACTTATATGGATGAGTGTCGGGAACGGAAGTTTTATTGCACAGACCAATTTTGCTCAGGACGGAGGCAGCCTGCGCAATACTTTTCATCTCGGTAAAGAAGAGTTGTTCTTGGACAGCATGGTACGCTTTCAATTGAATCGCTTCTCGATCCGAGTGGCATACGAACCCCGGGACTTTGCGGGTTTCAGAAGCGGAGGAACAACGTACGCGGGAACTCTTGTGGCTCCGTTGCTGGCCGAAGCACGGATATCCTATTCGGGACTCAGACTGGGGGGAGACCTGGATATCGTCCAGTGGAACAGGACCCGCGTGGGAATTGACCTGGATTACGATTTCTTCACGCCAAGATTCGTGTATCCGTCCGTTTCCTCAGCTTCCGTGGGGGGCGGCTCTATAGCCTCTACCTTTTCGGGGCCCAACGCGATGACCCTGGGATTCCATGTGGTCTACAATCCTCTCAGGACAGTTTTTGGCGGATCGCCCATTCTCGAAATGCGCGCGCGGTGGCCTGTTCTGGGAACCGAAGTGACAGACTGGGAAATAGCAGGCGGCATTGCCAGTCCATCGACGCTGCTTGGCAGCTTTTCGCTCATGGCGGGCTTCCGGAGTACCCGGGTGAGTTATAGTGCCGGCGATACGAGCGGTCTCGTAATACCGACTACGCCCATAGTGACTTTTCACCCCACATTCGAGGCGTTCTTCGAAGGTTGGTTCGCAGAGTTCGCGTTCTATTATTAGGACCTGCTTATCGTGAATCCGGCTTCCGACCGGTGCAAAAACCCTTCCCGAACAAGCTGGGCGATTAACTTTTTCGTGAGTCTCTCGTCTTTTCCGACTGCTTCGAGCAGTTGGTCTTCCGAAAGCACCGGTGTTTCAAGCAGTATTCTCAAAATGCTACCACGAATCTGGCGATCCGAATGTATGAACGGGGACTGTCTTGCATAGTGAGCGCTCCTGCGATTCGGGTTTGAGTCGAGGCTCCTGAGCATGACTCCGTAATCCATGAGTGCATAGTACCATTCCCGGACGCGGGGCCTGTCCAGCGTTCGTTGTACGTAGGGAAGGATTTCCGCATCTTTCACCCGCTCCTTTTCGCAAAAAAAGAAGTGGATAAAAACTCGGCGAATATTGGTTTCTATGAAAACTGCAGGCTTACGGAAAGCAAATGCAGCCAGTGCGCCTGCGGTGGACCTGCCAATGCCTGGAAACGTCAAGAGTATCTCGGGACTCGAAGGCAGTACTCCATTAAATTCATTGAGCGTTCGGACTGCGATGCCCCGCAACCAGATCGCACGGCGATTGTAACCCAGTCCCTGCCACGCAGCGAGTATCAGCCGCAACGGAGCAGCCGCCAAGACCGTGAAATCGGGAAATTGACCTATGAAGTCATGGTATTTCGTGATGACCCGCTCGACTTGAGTCTGCTGCAGCATGATCTCCGAAACCAGAATGCGATACGGATCGTCCGTATCGCGCCACGCCAGTTTCCGTCCGTATCGATCAAAATACTCGTATATGGTCCGACGGAAAGAATTGACTTGCCGTCGCGTCATGCTGTCGCTTGATTTCGTTTCCATCAGGTCTGCATACTCTGAGTCAAAAATTCTGATGAGACGGACTGGCAGGATGTACGCCTCCCGAACCAGTTGCGGAACCGTCATCGTATTCCATTAGCTTCTTCTTTGGAAGAGTGTGTCCGTACGGCCCCGGAGGAGTTCGTGCAGGGGGTTGGTGATCCTTCGAACCGCGAGGTTACAGGGGGGCTGCCGATTTGACCTCCTCGATCGCGAATCGGTCTGATACCAATGCGTTTTCAAATACTTGAAATCGGGAAGGAACTTCCAGTAAGAAGTTCCTCCCCGAACCCCACCTCAAGAACTTTTAGCACTCGCCGGCATCTGCATTTCCGCTAAGGAAATGCAGATGCCGGCGCATGATAGAAGTTTCTGAGAGGGGGCTTGGGCGGGACACTCTTTACTAACGGAATTATTCACTTGAGAAAGCATGTGACCGTCATTGCGAGGGCGTAAACCAGTGGCAATCTCCTGACCGTTAAGAACAGATTGCTTCGTCGTTTCACTCCTCGCAATGACGCTGGTTCTGTGAACCGATTCTTTGGCAAAGGCATAATTCCGTTTACTAAAGAGGGGCCCCCCAATCTCACTTTTTTAAATCGCATTCGCATGAGGCCGCTGAATCAGGCAACGCAGCGGATCACTCACGATGGAGGCCGGGAGCAATTCCGTATATGGGGATTCTCAAAAGTCGTGTCGCTTTTGATTACGCGAACAGATTCGTAAACTGTCATTGCGAGGGCGAAGCCCGAAGCAATCTCCAACCGGCCAAAACAGAGACTGTTGCGTCGTTCCACTCCTCGCAATGACATGATTGGATAGGTCGAATGTGTGTGAGAGTCATGAACGAATCCGGCAGAAGTTTCGAGATCTGCTCTAATCTCTTTGTTATTGCTCTCGTTACAGCAAATGACTAAAGAGAAAAGAGGCATCGGAGGTAACCGGTAGGCTGCGGAAAGGAATTGAACATGGAGTTCGAAGAGGCTTTCAGTCGAATTCGTTTCCACTTGACGGACGCAAGAAAGCGCGGAATAAAGCCGTCCGTGCGATCAGCCGGCACCGATTGGGTGTGCACTCTCGAAGACGAGCACGGAAAGTTCAATATCATAGCAAAAGACGGTGAATTGATCCTGGTGAGTGCGAGGACCGAAAAACGTGAGCCGGACCTGGATAGGATCAACACCTCTCAATTCGTGCAAAAAGATATAGTCGAACGAATCATGGGTGCCATTGCCGAGATCTATGGAGGCTAGCGGATACGAACGCGCATTCACGCATGTGAAATCTGGACCCGCTTTGTACAGAGGATCCCCACAATCTCACGTGTTTAAAAGCGCCTTCGTGTGACACGTCCCGATATTCAAGGGCAGAGATTGCTGCGCTTCGTTGGCCATGACACTCTTCTCCGGCCCGGAACCGATGCTCACACTCGCCGGAAGAACTGGCGGCGGCCCTGAAAACACGGTAGTGTTGCGTGTGAATCCCGATGCTCTTCCAGAGCTGGCCCCTGGTTCGGCACAGTCGACCGGAGGGTTTCCGCACGCCTCGGTTCGGGATCGCAACTCAATGATGAAATTTGGTGCCCGAGCGCGCATGCTGTAGTCGGGCAATGAGAGGAGTTGTAATGCGTTCGGCAGTCACAGCCCTTCTGGCAGGTTATGCAATTATCGGTATGCTGTTCTTCGCCACGAGCCTTTATCTCTACTTGACAGGTACGGAGAACATAAAGGTGTGGCGTTTCAACAATATTCTTATCTGGCTCGTGGTGCTCATCGGACTGACGATGCTTGCCGGGACTCTCTTGTTAACCCTCACCGGCACAACTCTTTAGACGGACGCGCATCGGTCAACGGCATGGGCCTGTCACGACATTTCAGTTCCCGTTCCGAGAAACCGCGGAGGACCACTGAAAGGCATCATCCATCGTGTTCACCAGACAATCCGTATGACTTCAAGGTATAGCAGGAATGCGATGGAGGCCAGGATAAGGCAGAAAATGGCCGTGGGCCCAAAGACGATCAGATAATCCCACCATACATCTTTCGGAAAACCCATGGGCGCATCCCCTTACCGCAGGACCACAGCGGCGCAGTCAAGCCGGGCAGCCCGGAGACAAATCATGATGCGCTTTACCGGTATCCTACAAGCAGAGAAACCTCAATGAGTGGAAGAATTCAGCCATCGTCCGTAGGTCCTTGCCACCGCCTTTCACATGATCAGCACTGACTTCCTGGCTCACCGCTTAAAGAGCACTTTTCATGCCAAACGGGACACTCCGACGAACGCATGGATACGTGAGCAGCAAAACGTCAGGAAAGAGCAAACGGGAGCCGGCCGTCAGAATCCTTTACGATTTGTAAAATAATGGGTGTTTATCGCGGGACCCTGTTCGAGTCATGATCGCTGTCCGGAGGCCATAGCTGCGAAAGGGGTCGTGCCACCGAAGTTTCATGCTGCAATGCCGGTCGCCGAACCCTCGATCCGGCTTCACCAGAGGCTCTACATCTTTTCACGTTGACAGAATCTGGAACTATGCTATCATTGTTTGTGCCATGATGCTGAATTGTTTGATTTTTTCATATTTTTGTTTGGAGGTACGCTAGTGAATTCCGGGAAGAAGCTCGGCAAGAGAGTGTTTCGCCGACTTGTCGCGGGATTCGTGCGCGCTGACCTGCTCGTGATAACCGCAACGGCAATCCTTATGACCGGCTGCGGCTCAACAGCATCTCTCGTCAAACAGAGCCTCGACCCCAAGCCCCTGGTCGCCAATGCAATCTCAAAAGCGGTGTGCCTTACCGACTTCAGCAAGAAATCATGCGCCCCCCAAGAAAAATCAGGTTCGTTTCCGCCTCTGCCTTCCGATGAAAGCGCGCCCACCGTCAGGAAATTCGTCAGGGAATACGCGTACGGCCAGAGAGAAACCATGAAACGTTATCTTGCCCAGGCCGATCAGTATCTTCCCATGGTCAAGACGATGGCCGGTGACAACGGTCTGCCGCAAGATCTGGCGTATCTGTTTATGCTGGAATCCGGCGCCAATCCGGAGGCCCGGTCTCCAGCCAATGCTCTGGGAATGTGGCAGTTTATGCCCGCGACCGCACGCAGCTACGGCCTGCGCGTGGATAGCTGGGTTGACGAACGCCTTGATCCCAAGAAATCGACCCAGGCGGCCCTTACCTACCTCAAGGACCTGTACGGGATGTTCGGCTGCTGGCGGCTCGCTCTGAGCGCGTACAATTCGGGAGAGAACAAGCTCAATAAGGTGCTGTGTCAGGAAGATGCAAGCGAATACGATGAGATATGCTCAAGCCGCCGCCTCAAGAGAGAAACTCGAGAATTCCTCCCCCGATTTCAGGCGATAGCGCATATAGCGAAAAATCGCGAAAAATACGGGTTTGCTCCCTTCGCTCACACATCGGAGGATTCAAGACACGAGCTCATTGCTGTGGAGGGAAGCTATTCTCTGGATAGATTGGCTGAGGTAACAGGAGTTTCGACCGATCGTCTCGCGGAACTGAATCCCGCTCTCATCAGAGGAACCACTCCCCCTGCACCGTATTATTCCGTGAGGGTGCCTATCGGCAAGAAAGAAGTCCTTCTTACGAAGCTCAAGGAAATCCCGTCAGAGCCGACGAAACGCACTGTTGTGCATACAGTGAACAGAGGTGACAACCTCGCAAGAATTCTCAAGCGATACGGAGTGGACAGGTCGCAATTGGCCGGATTGAACCCGGATGTGAATCTGAGGCGGAAATTGAAGCAAGGGGCCAAAATTATCGTTCCCGCGGAAAAAGCCCAGACCCGTAAAGAAAAATCATTACGTAAAAATAAACGATTGTCCCTCGTAAAATAGGCGGGGACTCGCATCGCAACGAGCCCGATTGGGAGATTCTCGAGATCCACTTGTGGATTCGTTGCTTCTCCACTTTGAGAGAAGGCATTTCTTACAAGAGCGATTCGTTTGCTCTCTATAGGGATTCTCAAAAGAGTGTCGGTCTTGATTACGCGCAAAGATTCGAAGACTGTCATTGCGAGGGCGAAGCCCAAAGCAATCTCCAGTTAACCAAAACAGAGATTGCTTCGTCGTTCCACTCCTCGCAATGACATGATTGGATGGTTCGAATGTGGGCGAGAGTGATTAACGAAGCCGAAACAACTTTCGAGAACTGCTATAGATTCGCAGAATGCTAACGAAACCGATTCATAATTGGATGAGGTCCTTGTGCTGTAAGGCGTGCAGCTCATTCAGCAGCGTCTGCACGCGAGAAATTAATTGTCCATGGGTTCTTCCTTGTCTTCTGTGATCCTTTTCTTCTTCTTAGGATTCGGGCAGGTCTGCAGACGTTTTACTTCAGCGCCCTTGTCTTCGACCGCCTTACATCCGTCGGTGAGGTCACCGGAACCACTTGTGATGTTCTCCAAGAAAGGGCAATTATAACACCCCCATTTTTCCATTTTCTGCCGCGTTCTGCTCGCTTCCGACCACTCGTCCCGTTTTCTGCGACCATAATTCGGATCTTGTTCACAGCGCTTCTTGTAGACAGCCCATGAATCGGCAGCACTCATGCTCCACTCCTTGAACATCCTTATGTGACCGTGATCCTAATGCGAGAGATTCACAATCAAAAATGAAATGTTATTGGCATTCGGTTCTCTTGTCATCCTGTTATCAGTCGCCAATTGTCCGAAGGGGCAACCGAGGACGCCCCCGATTGTTTCCCAAGAAAGAACCGTTTTCAAGCCTAAATTATAGGTGGGTTGAATAAGAGAAGTATTCTCAAGTAGTTTTATTCGTCAGGCCCCATGACCGGACCGTCTGTGCAGGACCTTAGTCCGGTTCGCGTTCCGCAGCTTCCGCATAAGCCTATTCCGCACCGCATAACGTCTTCTCGTGCTATGAATATGCGTTTTCGTTCGACGTTACCTCGACCAAGCGCTTCCATCGCAGCCTGCATCATGGCTGATGGCCCACACAGAAACACTATGCAATCAGAGTATGTTTCCGGGCACTTGGCAAGATCGGCTTTAAGCGCTGTGACCACCTCCCCCACGCGGTGAGTAGAATCGACGGCAAGCACCGCGTCCGGCACGAGGGATTGCAGTTCCCTGGCAAAGTCTTCCGTGATCCGGTCAGAAAAACCAAAGAAACCTTTTGCCACCATCGCACTCCAGCGCCTGGCCGCGAGCAACACGGGTGCGGCCCCAGTTCCTCCGCCGATCAACACGACGCGGGTCGCGGGGTTGGGCTCCGGATAACCCTTGCCGTACGGACCTCTCATGAAGATTGTGTCCCCGGGTTTCAGCTTTTCCAGGGCGCGAGTGAATGGGCCCACTGCTCTCACGAGGTATACCGGGGCCGTGTCCCGGGCAGGAGAAAAGGGCTTTTCTCCGATGTCCGGCAATCGCAGAAAAAAGAATTTGCCCGGATCACAGACAGGGCCTTTCTCCAAAGAAATTCGGAAAATTCCTCCGCCAACACCGATGTTTTCTGTTACGCGCGTTTTCGAATACGAGGTTCGGGAAGCCGTAGACCGGATGATTACCGGAGAAGGGCCGTTACCGTCTTCATTCGAGAGATCGCGTACCAAAGCGGCAAAGAATGTTGCCACCTCAGAGGTCGTCATCCCGGCCAACGCCGATCCTATTGCAAAAAACGACGCACCGGCTTTCAGGTATGCATGGACGTCCTCCGCCGTAGCTATTCCTCCGGCCGCGATAATGGGAATCCGCACCGCGGAAGCGGCTTCTTTCACGGCTTTCAGGCCCATGGGCAGAATCCCGGACCCGGACAGTCCGCCCACCACGTTGGTCAAGACGGGATTGCCGTCCGTGTCCATGGCCATTCCCGGTCCCACGGTATTGATGAGGCACAGAGCGTCCGCGCCCTCCTGCTCACAAACACGCGCCATGCCTGAAATATCACCGAGGTTGGGCGAGAGCTTGGGTATTACGGGTTTGTGAATCTTCCGGGAAAGCAGGCGTAGTGTTTTTGTTACCGCATCCGGATCCGAGCCCACGCACTGTCCGGCTCCCTTAACGTGCGGACACGAGAAATTCAGTTCGAACGCGTCGGCAATTGGTTCCAGGATCAGCGCGCATTCCAGGAATTCTTCCGGATTCTGGCCCATAATCGAGATTACCAGAGGTTTCGAGTCATGGAGTGGGAGCAGCGGCCTCATCGTGTCCCGGAACTGAACAGCTCCCGGATTGGCCAGGCCAACCGCGTTCACGAAACATCCCGGATGGTATTCATGGAGCACCGGTTCCCGATATCCTGCCCGCGGCTCGATACTCAGGGTCTTCGTCGTCAGAAAGCCGATCTCCGGAATCTCTAGTGCGATTCGTGCAATTGTGGATGACACGGTGGTGACGATTCCCGACGGAATGGTGAACGGGGAGCGAAATGTGAGGCCTTTTAGTCTTTTTCCCGGCAACTGTTCCATCAGGGTAGCGAATGCTGTTTTCATGATGAATTTCTTTCCGCCCGCCAATTCTAAAATATGGGGTGTGGAGGTCTGCAACCCGGCGCTTCAGCCTCCTGAAATGGGCTTAACTCTTCTGGTCCAGAAAAAATATGGGATTGCGCGGCTTCGATCGCGAGCGCACCTCAAAGTATAATGCAGGAGTTCCGCTTCTGCCGGACATGCCTACCGTTCCGATGATGTCACCCCGATTAACCTTCGAGCCGTTTTGCACCCGAATTTCCTTCAAGTGACCGTACACGGTGACCATACGATTTGGATGTTCCAGAATGATCATGTTTCCGTACAACGGAATCGATCCCACATATCCCACTCGGCCGGACGCGGCAGCTTTCACCGGCGTACTTTCTTGCGCCTGGATGCTGATGCCGTTGAACTGAGTGCCTCCTAGCACCCCAAATTCCGAGATGATCTTTCCCTTTACAGGCCAAGCAAGCGCTCCACTGAAATCTTCCACTGCCGGTTCTTCCATGGCCGGGCCCGGTGGCTGCTCCGCCCTCCTGATTCGATCCGCGCCGGGTATGAAGACTTTCTCGTTCGGTTTGAGGCTGTAGGGCGGCTTGAGATTGTTTACTTCAGCCAAAAGCTGCAGGTCCACCCCGTACGTCTTGGCGATGTTCCAGAGACTTTCGTCTCGACCAATTACATGGTACACGCCGGAAGCGGGCTTCTTGTGCTGGAGCAGCGGCATCTGGAGACCTGGGGGCATGCCCGAGTTCACGTGAGGACATCCGGCCGCGATGATGGAAACGGCCAGTATCGCCACAAACCTGCCAATTTTCACTACGTTTGGTTGAAGTCGACGCACGTGGCGTTCCCACTTGCCCTTAACGTGGGAGCAGGGTTTCTTGAAGAGACGTTTATGAGTTCTCATCGTAGTCGGAAGTTACCAGCCATACTCGCCTATCAGATCTACGAAACGGCATCCTGTATGATTATCCGTGATTATTCCCGAACCGGTCTTGATAACTCGCTTCAATGTCTGAGAAAAACGGTCACCCACGGGAATCACCAGTTTTCCCCCCATTTCAAGTTGTTCTACGAGACGATCCGGAACTTGAGGTGCGCCGGCGGTGACGATTATCCCATCGTACGGCGCTGCGTCCGGAAATCCCAATGTGCCGTCACCTACGATGAACGTGATGTTCGTGTAACCCGACTCTTCAATCACCCGGCGGGCCTGATCCGAGAGTCCCCCCAACCGCTCCACCGTGTAAACGTGATGGCACAAGCGGGATAACACCGCGGCCTGGTAACCGGAGCCGGTTCCGATTTCCAGCACGCGTTCGTGTCCTTTCAGACCGAGCAATTCGGTCATAATCGCGACCATATATGGCTGGCTGATGGTCTGGCCGTCGCCGATAGGCAGCGGGGTATCTTCATATGCTTCATTGCGTATCGATTCGCTGACGAACAGATGCCGGGGCACTTCCCCCATGGCGTCCAGAACGCGTGCATCGGAGATTCCTCGCGCCACCAACTGGCGTCGAACCATATTCTGCCGTGCATGGACATAGTCGATCATGAGCGCCAAATTCCGAGATACTATCGTTGGCCGGCAGGTCCGGCCGCCGGAGGAACCGACTGGGGGGCCACAGTATTGTCCGGTGAAGGAGGCGTTCCCTGTATGTGAGACTGCGGCGGACCGCCTTGTGTTGCAGGTGCTTGCGGAAAGAATTTGCTGTCCACGAAATTGGACACCCGTTCTGCGATATTCGAGGGCAGACCGAACAGCCAGTCCAGGGTGTTGGAAAACAGATCCCGGGGGGTGATCCCCTCACCATAGTACGGATTGTGATACGGCGGGTACGGATATTGTGGATAACCTTCCTGTGCCGAGCTTCCCTGTGGAAACGGCTGAGGCGTGTGGCCGGGCAGAGACTGCGGCTGGGGCTCGTACTGAGGGACAGGCTGATTTACCGTTTGCGAAGTAGTGGATTGTCCGGCGCCGGAATTCGAGTTGCCGCCGGGATGCGAAGGCACCTGATTCTGCCAGCCATAAGATACGGATGCCCAGGTCAGCACTATCAAAACCACACTTTTGAGGGATCGTGTCATCGTTCTGCTCCCGGGGTTTGTCTTTATGGAGCAGACACATAGTCCGAAACTGGCAGAATTTCAATCCTTTTTTCCATGTCCCGGGGCTTTTGTTCATGCCGCGCCGGAGGCAGGGTGGATAACTGAGATTGTCATCCCGGGCGGGGTGCTTCCTGGAAACGCATGTCCCGGAAAAAAAATTCTTGACATTAGACGGAAAACAGTTTACGCGTTCCGTCCGCGATGATGCCCCTGAATGTTTGACCGCGCAGGGGGATGATTTTTTGAAACCGTGGCGGTTGACAGTGGTCAATATGTAAAAATAAGAGCCGGCAAATAAACGAAATGTCGAGGCGAGAAGGCAGTAGATGGCTTTGACAAAAATGACGGAGGGGTCTTGCCCTTGAAGATCTTAATGCTTATGTATCGCGGACCGAAATGATAATCGAGGAGAACCAAGTTATGTGGATGACCCGTGAAGAAATAGCGGATGCTCTGGGAATAGTTCCGAACAGTGTAAGGGGCAAAGTCCAGAAGGGCCAAATTGAGAGAAAGGTCGAAGGAGGCAAGAATTATTATCGCGTTGTCGGGTCGGAGCCCGAGAAGATTCAACCCCAAACACGTACGGTGTCTCCGCCCCCGGCGGGCAGGCATATGCCGGAACCTGAAAGAAGGCCTGAACCAAGAGCTCAAGAGCCCCAAAGAGAACCGGCGAGGGAGACCGTCCAGGAAGTAAGAAGACCACCCGTACAGCAAGGGGCTTTTAATCCGAAGCAGGTTCTGTTGGATCAGCTTGCTTCACTGAAAATTGAACGAAATATCGATGCCATTGAAAAGGGCGATGAAATAGATCTCGCAACGGGGGAAATCTCTCGGGAGCTGGCTGCAAAGATTTCCATGCGCCAACACAGGCAAATGAAAGAGATCGAGGACGCTCTGGAGCGTGTCAAACACGGAGAGTACGGCATCTGTGAGGATTGCGGTGAATCCATTCCTGAACAGCGGCTGCGTCTTTTTCCTGCCGCCAGGCTCTGTGTCAGATGCCAGGAAGAACTGGATCACTATGAAAAAATGAAAGAAACCCAGGGTCTCCGGGGAGGAGCCTGGCGAGAGGAATCCAACGAAGGACCGTACGTAAAATCATTTGAAGATTGATAACCGATTCAGCGGCCCGGGAAAAAATGATGAGTGAACCATTGAATAAGTTCCGTTTTTCCGGGCCGGCATGCTCTATAGCCGCTACGTGCACATCCGGTAGCCCTGATCTTCCAATTCAGCGATCAGTTGACAACCTTCCTGTTCAGTTGCCACTCGAAACCAAAGTCCGAATCCGGTAACGTACAGTTGCCCGTCTTCGTCCCTGAACACTCTCAATGGCCCCGATGATGCACGCGGGGACCTCCCGGTGGAATCATGATCTTCCATTTCAAACCGCCTCTCACATCTCCGTGAGCCAGCCTATACCGGTTCTCGAAAATTGTGTCGGATTTTCTCAGAATTCGGGCCCGCATGCCGGTACGCCAATCGTGTCATTGCGTGGAGCAGAGCGACGAAGCAATCTCGGTTTTGGTCGGTTGGAGATTGCTTCGGGCTTTGCCCTCGCAATGACAGCTTCCGATCTTTTCGCGTAATCAAAACCGACATCACTTTTGAGTATCCCTATAATCCATGTTGAGAAATATGTGAATTGTCTGCAACTCGTCAAGTCCGGAAGTTCTTCGAATCCGCCTCCTCATCAGCTGCCGGACGGATGGGCGCTCCTCATCCCACTCCACTGATACCGATGCGTTTTCAAATACTTGAAATCGGGGAAGAACTTCTTGTAAGACGTTCCTCCCCGAACCCTACCTCAAGAACTTTTAGCACTCGCCGGCATCTGCATTTCCGCTGAGGAAATGCAGATGCCGACGCATTATAAAAGTTTCTGGGAGGTGGTTTGGGCGGGACACTCTTTACTAAAGAGGGTCCCCCCAATCTTACTTTTTTGAGAGCGCATTCGTATGAAACTGTGTTTTGCAGACGGGATAGACGGGGTCGGTGGATAGTTTACTTTACCTGCTTGACCAAACTTCCTTATCATGTTACTAAAATCAATGCCTATATCGGGCAGATAGCTTCTTTTCACGATTCAGGTACGGGTATATGAATTCAGGTTCGGATAAACGAGCTCTGGTAACGGGAGTCACCGGTCAGGATGGAGCTTACCTGATCGAATTTCTTATCAAGAAAGGCTACACCGTATGCGGAATCAAACGCCGCAGTTCGCTCATCAACACCCA
>DATHCX010000176.1:0-29645 GCA_035319325.1 Desulfomonilaceae bacterium | reverse complement strand
TCCTCACTTGAGCGTCCGTTGTCTGCACCAGATGCCCCTCCCAGTGAATTCTTCCGGGCATCTCTACCAGACAACTACACCCTGATGGATGCACAAGTGTAATTGTCGCTGACGCTCAAGTGTAATTGTCGTCGATCAGTGGGCGAGAGTCATGAACGAATCCGACAGAACGTTCGTGAGCTGCTATAACTCGAAGCTCAAGATTTGTTTTGTAACTTTTCGTGATCAATGTGCAGAAGGGGGTTGACAAACGATACCGGTGATCCTGTCTTTCGTGAAGTCAAAGAGAGTTTCCACATCCGAACCTTGTATGATCTTGATTTTGGGCTCCTCGGTAACCTTTCCGATAACCGCCGCGTTTATTTTCCTTTCATGGAAGAGCCCTATTACTTGATCCGAGTGACGGGGAGAAACAGACAGCACGAAGCCGAAACTCTGAAAAGAAAATAACCAATCCGAGAAAGCTATTTCCGAGGGAGTCGGAATAGAATCGAGGATGATCTCAGCACCTTTTCCCGAGTTTTCCATCATGATTGATGCCGTACCCACAAGACCTGCGTTGCTGACATCTTTTGCCGCATGAGCCCAGTTCCTTTCTGAAATCAGAGGCAAGGATTCCAGTCGATCGATGAGTTCCTGCGGACTCTTTCCGGAATTAGCGTCCCAACTGGTCACGGAATGACAGCCAACCTTGCCGTTGAGGTCAACCGCAAGAATCAGATCGTCGCCTGTTTGAGCTGTGTAGCCATGCAGGACTTTTTGCGCCCAACCCAAAATAGCTACAGCTAAAGCAGGAGCTTCGGGCGCTGCGTCCGGGTGCAGATGTCCCCCTAGCATGGGAACCTGTAATTTTTCACAGCCTCTTCGGATGCCCTGGACTATCTTGCGACGATGATTCTTATCTCCGCTTGCGAGTACGTTGACCATGGCCAAAGGGCGGCCGCCCATAGAATATATATCATTTACCGTAACCATTACCGAGGCCTTGCCTGCCGCGTACGGCTCATTGACCAGTAGCCCGGTCATGATGCCGTCAGCCGCAAACAGCAAGAAACCGTCTTTCCATGGAATTACCGCAGCGTCATCACCGTAATTGGGGGGCGTAAGCCCGGGTTGGCCCTTCAAAACCAACTCGGTGAAAACATCCTCGATGGGTTGTTTACGAAGAAGTCCACTGTAATTGCGTATTCTTTCAGCAAGTAGGGTTATCGATGCTTTCATTGTTCTGTGTTCCATTTATTGTGAAGGTCAGTCGATCAGACCCTGTCCAGATCCGCTTCCATCAGCCTATGGGCCTTACCATGGTATATCTCGACGGGTCCCACGGCTTTCCAGCCAAGGAGTGAAAAATAACCCACATTCTGTTCCTGAATATGGGCGGTGAATCGCGTGCAACCACGATTCTTTACGTAACGCATCGCTTCCTGGACCAACATCGTTCCAACATGATTATCCCTGTGCTTTTTTCGAACCGCAAGCCTTCCTCCTACCCAGTGATTGGGTCCGTCTTTTTCAGGAAAGACTCGTACGGTCCCAATAATCTGATCGTCACGTTCTAGGATGATATGGGTGCTCAGTGAATCGTTCTCATCGACGTCCGATGTTTCAAAGAGATCCTGTTCTCTGACAAAAACCTCTTTACGAATTTGCAGGGCGACGGTAAGTTCGTCGTCGGTAACAACCGGCCGGCAGATGAATTCGTTTCTCGCTTCCCGCTCATAAGCCTGCAACGCTGAACATGCTCCGCACCTTACACAACCCGCCAGAGATCTCGCTGCAGAAAGACCTTTCTTTCTCAAAATTCCAGCCGTGGTGTTGTACAGGCGCTTCATGGTCTCGTGGTTCGGTGTCCCGCAATCCTGCATCAATGAACCCGGTATTGGGCGGAATGGCACAACAAATGGGTAGACTCCTCTTTCTGCAAGAAACTCGCTCCCCCTGACAACAGAGTCCTCCTGTTCGCCCAGACCCACAAGCACAAAACTACTCACCTGGTTGAAACCGAAGACATCCACTGCCCGGTTCCAGGATTTCTCATACCTTTCGAGACCTATAGCGGCTTTTACCGGAGCTAATCTGGCGAGTACTCTCATGTCAAAACTTTCTATGTGTATGCCTACCGTGTCTGTTCCAGCTTTTTTTAGTTCATATAGTTTTCTTGCGTCGTCAGGCGGAAGAAACTGAGCATGGATGGGGAGATCACAAACTTGCTTGACAGCCTTTGCGCATTCTCCAAGATAATCAATTTCTTTTCCTGACGGTAGAACTGCTCCCGTGGTCAGGACAACGTGAGAGACCGAATCAAGTTCCATCGCCTTGCGGAAGACTTCCGCCAATTGAGAGGGAGTCTTTAGTCTTGTGGTCTGGGCACCGGACAAGGACAGCTCTATACCGCAGAATCGACATCTCTTTTCAGAATTCCAGTACATACAGGTTTGACGGACTGTCGAAGCCACGCAGTCCTTTCCGTGAAACAGGGCTATACGGGAATAAGGGACTTGATCCTTTGTCACATAGTCATAGAACTTGGGTCTTGGCTTCATAGCTGCGGGGAGGATAATTTCTTCATCCTTCACAAGCCAGGATTCACCGTCAAGTAAGCGCAAGGCATATGGAGATCTTGATACAAAGCTACCACTGAAAGGCACATGAGCGGGTATGCCCTCGAGTATGATCGTGCCGCCTTCCGCCGGCCCTGCTCCGACTTTTCTATGTGGCGAGTTTGTGGCGACCTGCACCCCGAGGCTTTGAATCTCGGTTATGGTATGGGCAAGCATCCGTCCTTACCTCCCGTGTATGGAAAACGCTTAAAGCGTATGAACTTGGTTGTTCGCCGGAGAGGGGCTAATCCTCTCCTGTCTGAGGATTCCGATCACCTCTCGTCTGATATCGTTGGCTACTGTGCTGGTGCGATCCCTCGGATGCGGAGTGTTGAGTTCGAATATCCGCAAAATCCTCGCCGGTCTCTTGGACAGGACGACAATCCGGTCACTCAGAAAGACAGCCTCGTCGACATTGTGAGTGACGAAGAGGATGGTGTCGTTTCTTTGCTGCCGGAGATCCATGAGGAATTCCTGCATGTCGTTGCGGGTCTGGCTGTCCAAGGAGCCAAACGGCTCATCCATCAGAACTAATTTAGGATTCATGATGAGAGTGCGGGCTATGGCAACGCGCTGCTGCATGCCTCCGGACAACTGGCATGGATATCGGTCTTCGAACCCTTGCATGCCGAACAAATTCACATACTTTTCTGCGATTGCTCGTCTCTCCTCCTTGCCCATTCCCATGATCTCGAGTCCAAACTCGATGTTCTCGCACATGGTTCGCCAAGGGAACAAAGCGTACTGCTGGAAGACCAGGCCCACATCATGAGTAGGCGCTAGTATCTCTTGTCCGTCCAATAAGACTTTACCTTCAAAGGACTTCTCCAGCCCCGAAATGATCCTCAACAGAGTCGATTTTCCACATCCGCTGGGTCCGACGATGGAGACGAGCTGAGCTTGCTCTACCTGGAGATCAATAGAAGAAATGGCGGGTATTTCCATGCCCTGTGTTTCATCGACGAAAGTCTTTCCGAGTCCGATTAATTCGAGATGCATCGTCTTCCACTGCCTTTATACACATGGTCTGATCTTGGATTCCCATGCTCTGAATAACCAGTCGATAATAAATCCAATAATACCGATGACCAACATTCCCGCCAATATCTGGTCAGGTTTCTGTATGTCACGCGCGGTCATAATCATAAAACCTAATCCGTAGCCATCTTTGACACCGGAAAATTCAGCCGCGACCAAAGTCATCCAGGCCACCCCCATTCCAACTCGCATGCCTACAAAGATGGACGGCAACGATCCAGGGAGCAGCACTTTAAAGAAAATGTCCTTTTGGGTGGCGTTGAGTGTCTTGGCTGCGTCGATCAAGGTCGGACTGACGGACAAAACGCCGGACGCGGTATTCAGGAGAACAGGGAAAAATGCCCCCAGAAAAATGATGAATGCCGCTGATCTCATCCCTATGCCCAGCCACACTATGGCGATGGGAAGCCATGCCAGGGGAGGAATTGGGCGGATGAGTTCGACAATTGGACTAAGCACTCGATGAAACGAGGGAAACCATCCCATAAGTAGCCCTAAAGGGATGCCTAGACCACAGGCTATTGAGAAGCCCCAGGCTACACGGTAGAGACTGTACAGAATGTGGTTATGAAGCAGATGACCCGGCGGCATCCCCGTGACCAGGAGCGTCCAGAGGCCTTCCACGATCTCCACGGGTGACGGAAGAACGTAATTCGGAACAGTTCCCAGGAAACACAGAACTTGCCAAAGGCATAGTAGAAGCAGAACCGGAAGGTAACGCCACATTATGCATCTCAACTTTTCTTCACGTATCGAATGCTGAGGAGGCAGATTCATTAAAACGAGTCCACACAAGACTTCCTACCAAGAGGAACCAATCCAAAGCTCTACGGATACATCAACCAAGTCAACGAATCATCAGTCATTCTAGTATCGACAGGACGAATTACCGATTCAGATTGAATAGGTATTTATGGATCGCCCTACTGGTAGACGATCTTTCCCATGAAAGACTCGAGATTGTTCAACTTGATGTAGCCTAATCCATTGAGGAATTTAACATATTCCTTGAGACCCTCAACGTTTAGTTTTGAAACATATGTCACATTCCTCACTGCGTTTCTGATGGTTTCTTCATCCAGGCCCGTATACTTGATGGCGATCTGGACGGCTTCATCTTGTTTTTCATGAATGAAATCGATGGATTTCTGATGCGCCTGATTCATTTTCTTTACTCTTGCGCCATGTGCTTCCGCAAATCGCTTGTCCACAACCAGGACGCAGCAGGGATGATCCTTCCAAATTTCACCGGAGGAAACGAGCACTTTTCCGACGCCCATTTTTACCGCTTGCGCAGGATAAGGTTCCCAGGCGATAAAGCCGTCTATCTGATTTGTTCTCAAAGCGCCAATCATCTCCGGCGGTTTGATCACTGTCACTCTTGTCCCATTTCTGTCTGATCCAAAATCACCGACAGTCTTTCGCAAGAGAAAATCCTGAACGGTGGAATAACCGGGGACAGCGATCTGTCTGCGTTTCAAGCCCGGCAGGTCCGTAATCTGGGAATTCTTTCCAACGACAACGGCTGAGCCTTCTGTATTGACCTGAGCCAGAATGGCCACTTTCACCGTGCCGTTGGCGACTGCGGTAACCGTGGGGGCTTCGCCTACATAGGCCATATCAATGGCTCCGGCGGAAAAAGCGTTCATCACCTCAGGCCCGGACCGGAAAATTCCCTCTATCTCCACCTTGAGGCCCTGTTCGTCGAAAAATCCCTTGTCAAGTGCAACCCAAAGAGGAAGATGATGAATGTCGTTCTGCAAGTATGCCATTCGTATAGGCCGGTCTAAGCTGTTTTGCGAATTAGCCGTTCCGATGACGAGCAGACCAAGCCAGAACGAAACAAGGGCCAGCACAACTCTCTTCATAGTATTCCTTGCTCTATGCCATCACGTTCATCGCATGCGTTCTGACATAGCGTAACGCCGTCAATTGGACGTGCATTGGGTGACCTCATAGTAACGGTTTGTTACCAGCCCCGCAAACAACACTGCCCCGGGGCAGGGCACAACGAGTTTTTTGCTGTATGAGCCTCCGATGATGTTGTACCATTCCATGCATGCAGAGCAGACATGGGACGTTTTACAAATCGAGTAGGGGACGCGCTCGTCGCCCTCAAGCACAAAATAAGCAGGTTCTATGAAGTTCGCATGATTTGCGCAGTGTGAAACGAACAACTCTTCAAATGTTACTCCTCTCAATCCCATCACCTTTAACCAGCGCTCTTTCTCTTTCACTTCTTGTGACCCGATGTTGTTCCACTCCTCGGGCCGCGCGTTCTTGTAACTAAGTCTTTCGATCAGTCGAGCCTTTTCCTCTGTCGACGGAAGGGACGAGGGCTTGAACACACTCTGACGAATGATGACTTCAAAGTGCATTTCATAGTCCTTGAGATCAAAGGAACTCACCAGCAGAATTTTGCCGTGGTAAGCGGATGAACGGTACCATGACAACTGTCTTTGGCAAAGTTCGAAGTGCCCCCATGTTTCCGGTAAAACATAGCCCGCTTCCACACGTTTAGATAATGGGGTACAAACCGCCTTTTTGGTTTCCGTTAAAGAAACCCCGCCGGCTTCGATCTCTGCCTTCAGATCATGAAAGAGTGACCCTTCAAGCCAGTAGACAAATTTTTGATAATCATAGCCGCCCTTCATCGCAATGAACGGCCTTTCCACAGGGTCACACGTTCGGTGAATCATCCCTCTTCTTTCAAAGCGCATCTCACCAGGTGGGTCATATCTCGCATCACCAGGGGTGAACCCAGAGCGCCGATGCCAACTTGCAGACCTGCATAGCAAAAAGGACACGCACTGACCAACTCACTGGCTCCAGTCTGTTCAGCCTCTTTGATCCTTGCCTGCGCCATTTTGTTCTGCAGGTCAGGGAACCCGGCCTTGACCCCTCCGCCGGCCCCGCAGCATCTGGAATACGGACCATGACGGGGCATTTCGACGAGTTCCAGGCCCGGAATAGCCTGGATGACCGCCCTGGGCTCATCAAATATTCCAGAGGCTCTACCTAGATGACAGGGGTCATGATAGGTTATTACTTTCTCTACAGGAACCTCGAATCTGAGTTTCTTTTGCTCGATCAGCCGGTGCAGAAATTCCACGGTGTGCAGCACTTCAAAATTTAGTTTACCGACCTTCGGATAATCTTCTTTTATGGTCTTGAAGCAACCCGAGCACGAGGTGACAAGAGTCTCGATGGAGAGGTCGTTCAGAAGTTTTATATTGTCAGACGCAATGCGTTCGTACTCCGGATCTCCCATCCGTAGAAGAACACTCCCACAACATTTCTCGCTCTCTCCGAGGCAGCCGTAGTCGATGCCGAGAATATTCAGAACATTCACGGTATCAATTGCGATCTGACGGATGTTTAAGTCATAAACGGCTGTACACCCGAAAAACAGAAGAATCTTGCTCTTTGTTTTCTTTATGTCAGGAGGCAGTTCGGGTATGAGTTCTTCCTTTTTGGCTCGCCGTGCCCATTTCACACGTCCCTGGCGAGGTTGCTGCCATGGGTTATCGTAAGACTTAACACTCTTGGCCAGTGTTTTCTGTGGCTCAAGAGGCCCGTACCCCGCTGAAACCATCAGTTCGCGGATGTTCTCCCAAAGATTGACCGTATCTATATTGGCAGGACAGACAACCTGGCACTGCCCGCACGTCGAACATTCGTACAGATTGAGAACGAAGCGACGGACATCCTCCTCATTAATATCGTGGAGCCTGAATATTTTTCTTAGAAGCCACTTTGCCGACTGAGGGACCTTTCCACTCTTAATTATGGCATTCAGAATACTTTGCTGGTTTTTTACGATATGGAGAAAATCGAAAATTTTCTTACGGGGGAGAATATCTTCTCGAGCGTCCTGGTCAAATACCGGACACCAGTTCAAGCACTCTCCACAACGGGTGCACGCATCCAATTGGACGAGGCGCCTCATTTCCAGTCTGTCCAATGGGATGATTCGGGCCGGTACGATTACATTTTCAGATGTCGTTTCATCGGGATTCGTCTCTACCATGTTAGATTCTCTTTCTGTCCGCCTACTCTTTTTTGTAACCAAGCAGAAGGCTTAATGGAGTGGTGATAATGTGTCTAAGCTTTCCGAATGGCAGGTAAGCAATGAACAAGGCCCATAGCAGAGCGTGGACGTACCACATGTACCCGTAAATCGACTGCCAGCCTACGTGCACAACTGAAAACAGCTTGGAAATAACATAACCTGCGAAAGCGGATAACGCAACCTCCGGAGGGATGTGTGCGGTGTGAAACCTTATCCCTTCCAGGATAAAGCCCGAGAACGTCACGAGTCCAATGATCACAAGCGCAACGATATCCTGCTCCTCTGTCGAAACATAGTCCGGTTTGGTGATATAGCGCCGGACAATGGCCCAAGTAACCCCCACGAGGATGAAAACTCCTGTCAGATCGTTGAAAGCGGCGACGAAAGAGCTGTCCTTGTTCACTAATATCAGTGTCCGCTCGCCTTCCGGAGAGAGATTCTGAAGCAGAAGCGTAAGGAGGCTGAGAGCAAAACGAGCAAAAAATGAATAAAAGATTAATGAGTGTATGAGCCAGCGGCTAACACCGCTCGCCAGGATCCTGCGTTGCAGGAGTATGTCGAAAAATATGGTTTTGAGTATTGAGAAAATTTCCCTCGAAAATATCTTCGCCCACACAACCTCTGAGCCCAATTGTATCTTTCTGTGAACAGAAGCTACTTCACCCTGAACACTAGCCCTGAACCAGAAGGCAACCATCCCGATAATGCCCATGATCGAAATGATGACAGCTATCAGAAAGACCGGGTTACCCATCCGCAGCGGAGAGTAGTGGCAGGCGAGGCAAACAAAACTCTTGGAGGGCAAAACCATTGTGGGAGCGCCGACTTGATTATTGGATATGTGACACCTTGTACAAAACTCCTCCCCGGTCACATCGGTTGCTTTGTGCTTTGCCAGGCTTATCGGAACTTGTTTGGCGTTTGTGCGCGAAAGTTTCACCTCGTTACTTGCCACATTGAGCACAACGAATGGTGAATCCGTATGGCACGCTTCGCACCTTACTCGTTGATGTTCGGCATGCGTCCCGGGAGATCCGCCGATTTTTGGATGGCAACCGGAACACTGGACGCCGGATACATTGCGATGCGGGGATTGGGCCACGCTCGTGTGACATTGAGTACATGCCACGAATCTGTGGGCAGACTTAAGAAAATATTCGGGTTTTACTTGTAGAGAAACCTTGGACGCGCGAAAGTCAGCATGAGCGGTAGGGGCTTCATTGTGGCAACCATAGCAGAAGAGCTGGGACGAGACGACGCCCTCGTTAGAATTCACATTTCGTAGACGATGGCAGTCTAAGCACTCGGATGGCTGCTCTTCGGCTACACAGGACCCCACCTGCCAAAGTAGCACGAAGCAAAACACGATAACGTACGCTGCCAATGCTGAAGTTTGCAACCGTGATGCCATAAGACCCTTGACTCGTTTTTCTCTCTCAAATCGTTTATTTGTCTGCAATGGCTGAACCTTGCTGAACAGCGTTCAATGACGCCCACTCTCCGGGATGGGCTCTCATCATCGTTTCTTTGGTTACTTTTCCTGTAAAAATAACCCAGTCGCCCGGATAGACCTCCGGTCGCAAATGACGAACGGTCGTATGAATAAAGAATTTGTAGAGCACTGCCAGAATAGCTTCATCAAAATGGAGGACTTGAGCGAGGTTGATGAAAATTCCCGGGAAGAAACGGGAGAAAAATTCCGGAAACCATAAAAAAAGACCAGTGAGAGCCATGCTCTGCATTCCCAGGAAGAGCGTCCAATAATCCAGCTTTTCCCAATACGTGAAGCGGTAAAATGGGGGAGGAGCTTTACGTAGTCCCAACAGGTACCCGATATGCTCACGGAAAAATTTGATGTCTCTAACGCCAAAACAGATGGAATTGGGGCCCAAAAGGTTTCCACGCAACAAGAACTTGAAGTACAAGACCCAAAGAATCTCTGCAACTACGCACAAATAAAGGACCACAGCACAGAACCGGTGCAGGTATCGCACGCTGTCGATTCCTCCGAGAAACCAGACGAAAGTCTGAGCTGACCCCACAGAGCTGAAGGCTATGGAAAATCCGGTCAGCCCCACTCCTATGAAGGCAAACATCACCACGAGATGCACTACCCTTTGCAGGACGCTGAATCGCCAGTAAACTTCCTGTTCGACAGTTCGGTCGTGCATGTCAACGTCCTCTCAATCTCTTGTGAAGCTCACGAAGTATCCAGACAAAAGTTTGCAGGGTAAAAAATCCCAGCAGAATGATGGTACCTATTTGAGCAATCCGCTTGATGGTCCCGACAATCGCCTCATTGGCTTGTTTTTCCGGGTCCTTCTTTGAGACATCCTGCTGACCGGCGTGAATAATGATACCGGCAAACTGTATTGTAGCGTCCTTGTGGCATCTTCGGCACGCCTCCAAAGCCTTGTGTTTATCTTTCAAAGACTCGCACGTGTGTGCTCCGTGGCAATCCGTACAGTACGCCGAGGCCTTTTTTTCAAGAAAGACCCCCATCCTGCCATGAATGTCCTTAAGATAGCTGGCCTCTTGAGCTTTGTGACATTTTCCGCAGGTTTCTATCATGTGCGCCCCGAGTTGAACCCTGGAACGTTTGGACTGCACATAATGTGACGAATGGCAGTCTCCGCATGTAGGAGCCAGATTTTGTGCAGGCGGCTCCTTTTCATCTGCCTGTGGGGCTTGCTGTTCCTTTGCCAGCTTCTTGGCGTGCTCTCCCTGAAGAAAGCGCTGATACGCCACGGGGTGACATGAATTGCACCGCTTGTAATCGTAAGACCGGGCAATGTTCTTTTTCATGGCCGTAGGATCTTCACGGTTGGGATGGACTTTGCCTCGCTCCGTCATTTCGGCGTGGCATCGCTCGCATTTCAGAGATCCGTGGGCTGACTTCAAGAACAGGTTCATGTCGACAAACCAAGAGGAGGTAGAGGTCGGGTCCCCGGACCATGCCGGTTGAACGAGTGTGGGCAGAATCAGCCAAGCGGCGACTATCAAGCATCTGTAGACGCTCGAAAGCTGGGGCCTCCTTGCCGTGTTCAGCCGCCAAAGAAATACTCGTAGTCGACCCAACTTTTACTCCTATTGATAACTTCCGAAGAAAATTTCTAAAAAGATGAAAGTCCCATGAACGGAATCAAAGAGTCAAGTTCAAATTGCGCCCGAAGGTAACGCTTCAGTTACTCGGGGGAAGTGCCTATCTAAATCATTGCGAGGAGTGAAACGACGACGCAATCCCGATACCTGAGGGCTAGATTGCTTCGCTACGCTCGCAATGACTATTTTTTCCCACTCGAAACTGAATGAATACGCCCCAAGGAGTCGAAATAAATCTGCAGAAAAATCGTCGTCAACCTGCGCAAACCATCAAAAAGGTCCCATGCCAGATCCTGTGTATCCGAACGATCATCTATCCTGGACTTCATCTGCCTCAAAAGCTGCGTCACTCTAGAGGCATGGGCCACAACCTCCTCGCAGGTTTCGGATCGAGCGCAAATTCTGCGTGAACGCTCCAGCGCATTGATTCGCTTCCATATCGCCTCAAGGAACACTCTAATCTTTTCCGGCTCATAGGTTTTGCACCCGATGATCCACTGGACCGGTATCGATTCCAGCCCTACCGCTACAATGCGTGAATTGCTGATTTCACGTTTAATGTCGCGAACCAGTTGTTCTTTTGCAGGGCCCTCAAGGACAAACTCTGAGTCCGAGGGTTTCCCGTCATTTCTCCCTTTCTTCATATCCCAGAATATGGCTGTAGCCACCAGGTGGTTGGCTATCGGAAAAAGCGGATGTTCGAAATGAGGGCCGAAGAGATATAGGTGCCCGTCTCCCATTGTTGTCCTGGCCGCGGCCACTTTGCCCAACAACGTTTTCTCCGCTAACGATTCGTCCACCAGAAACAGGGTCTTCTCCGTAAAGCCCTCGTAGCATGCTAAGACATCGGAATCTCTGGACGCAACCATTGATGGGCCGCCGTACAAAGGAGCCCGGAAACTCCCGAATCCAGTAAAAGGTTCTTTCCCAGTCATCCGCAGGCGAACATCTTCTCGAACGGGATGGTACACGAAATCGCACCCATAGCTGGTAGAGGCCTTTCTACCCATTCGCTTGGCTTCCGGCCTCGTTTTGGAAAGGTTGGCGATTTTTATATCGACGAAGTTGAAACGATCGAGATGCTGCTTGGAAGAGGTGAGTGGGAGATAGGCTCCTGCGCAGGACCCTATGTAAAGCCCTCCTCCTCGAATGAAGGACTCCATCGCCCGAGCCCCTTCCGGCCCGAGCCCCTCGGCGATCCTGATGGTATCTCCGCCCGACATCGCGAAGACATCCAGGCACTCCATGACGCCGTCTCTCACCATATCCTCAGTCATGAAAACAATTTCATGAAATGACATCCGGTCAAAAATCTCAACGAACCACAGCCACGAGTGCGAAGTCCCTGTTCCGGCGTACACTCCTATGCGAGGAATGCGCAAAGGCCGCGGGTCGCGCGGCAATACGCTCGCTTCTTCCTCTCCATAGTGGAGCACGACTCCCCGCGCCAGTTTTTGGTTGATGGACGCATACGAGTCGTAAAAATTCATTCTTGCATTCCTGAACCCAGAGACTACAGTTTCGCCGAGATTTTCGAGTTCAACCGGGGTGCGCAGCCACGCGGCCCTCTAGAAACTGCAAACATCAGCAATGACTTGATCCAGAGTCTCCTGTGACAGCCCAAGTCCGGTGCCCTTGTTGGCCATTTCCAGAATGACCTCTTCCGACAGTTCCGGCGACATATTTGCAAAAATAGGGTGAATACCGAAAATGTAGGCAACCGCCTGTCTTCTCATCCACCAGTCTTTGAACGAGCCTTCTCCTGATAGGCCAAAATCTCCAAACATAGGTTGCTGCGGTACCCATGAGCTGAAATTGGCACCATCCGGAACCGCGACGGAGCCTTGCAGTCCCACCAAAGACTGTTCGATAGTCTTGGGATCCTTTTGGCCTGATTTTCCGATAATCTCGGCGACGGGGACCGGATCCATGCCACGTCGAGCGCAGGCTCTCAGAATGTGTCCGGCGTCTACTGCCGAAAATCCCATTTTTTTCAACGCCAATACCGCTCCTATGTCGGTGATCATGAAACCCGGTTCAGGCTCCGCGGGTTCCGTGAGGGTCGTTGGGTCTTCATTGAGGTATATGAACGTATTGGTCGGGTACGGGGTGTTGTAGCAAGCGCTGTGCCGATGCACGACGGGCGAGAGCCACTCCCGAGCATCACTTTCCCCCATTGCCGTCAGAATATCTTCAACGCCACGCTTGCCCTCGATGGCGCTCCCTTTTATTGCCTCGAGGATTTCGAAACATTGGTCGACAAATTCTTCAGGATCGGAAATTTCCAGTAACCCCATGCCCCGTAGAGCCACAGCCTTCAGATTCTTTTCACCAAAAACCTTGCCGAAGCCCCAACAATCGCCGCTCGACCAGTAGTTAACACAGACTTGAGCCAGGTCAGATCCGTCTTCGCCTGCCGGACCAATAACCAGGGTTTGGATAAGATCGTCCCCCATGCTCTTTCTTAACAAATCGGTGGTATTCCAAACATCCTTCCCCCACAGCCCGGACGCGTCCTGAATATCGGCAACCCCGTCGTGGAGCCAGAGGAACACCGGTTTCTCCGATTTTCCGAGTATGACGACATAATCGAAGCCCGTGTACTTCAATTCCATGCCGGCCTTTAACGTAAAAGGGGAATGAGTGAGATAACCGGCCCTCGGGCTCCTGGCTGAAATCACGGATAGTGCCGAGGCCGGAAAGAGAGTTCCCGTGAGCAATCCGGCACCCAGTATGATAGGATCTCTATCTTTATAGGTTTCGTATAGCGAACTGGTGATGCCGGCGCCACCAATCTTTTGGCTCACAAGATCGTCATCAAGACCGTCTTCGGAGGTTTCGCCAGTTTCCAAATCAACAATCAACATTTTATTCGATGACAAGTAGTCCATTTCTACTCTCCTCCCTCCAGCAGCGAGATAGCGTTGACCGGACAAATCTTGACGCACATGGGACCATATTTCATATCACTGCACAGGTCACAAGGCTCGCGCAACAGCATGGGTTTTGCAGAAGCGTCAGCCTCTTTTTTTGGCCCGGAATCGCTTGCTTCTTCCGCCACACCGATTCTTCTGATCTCAAGCCCCTCGGGTCGCGCTATCATTAAACTCTCTTCTTCTTTTACGACTACCCCGAAGTAATCTTTCTTTTCTCGAGCCCGATACACAACTATGCACGATGCAAGCAGAGCGAAGGCGTCGTCTCTGTGATAGCCGCACGCCATCTCGCAAGCCATACATCCAATACATTTGAGCGCGTCCACATCAATTCTCATTACAATTCTCCTTCCACGTCTGGTTGTTCTAGGCCCAACTCGATCCAGTGAATGGCGTTTCTCCACGTTTTGGCAACCTGAAACCATTTTGAGGGCTACGGTGACTGGATTTACCCGGTTTCCCCTCAGTCGGCGCCCTCCAAGGCAGCAGCTCCCGTTGCTTCGCCGCTATGTGCACGATGTTTCTAATCGGCTCCGCTGGAGTGCTGTACAGCCTCCAGCCAGAATCCAATTGTGGCGACTCGGTAGCAGACTTGAATCTCTGCTCTATTCCTGGCAGCCAGTTTTACTGGAGCTATATGACTTCATTTCGTACCACAGCCAATCTACTTTCAGTGGCCGAGCCTGTCAAGAAAAAATATCATAAAGGTATAATATCATAATCGCTCACAGTCATCCCCCCGGAGGAGGTTCACAGGAAACGTTTCACCTGTTTACGTCCTAGCTAGGTTCAGTAATATCGCGTCCGTTTTTCATTTGTCCATCCAACACATTGTAATAGTTACGATTATCTATATTATTGGCATAAAAACCCTCCAGTCAACGGGAGGTTACCCCGGATTTGTTCAGGATAAGCTCTGTTTCCAGCGTGCACGCCGGTGTAATTATTGGGAATACCGAATCAGGATGAACTATCACAATATTATACGATTTTCCTTGACAGTCACCGCTGCCATATTCTATAAATTAATTGACTCGAGAAGCCAGACCGAAATCCAGCCGGTGACGGGATGTTTAACGGTCTGCTCGCGTCCTGCGCACCAGAAAAGTTGCGTTTCTTTATCACGACTCGCCCGAACAAACGCCGGAATTGATGAGACGCCTGATCGAGTCTTACCGGCAGACAGAAGATTCTTTCCCACGGGAATTTCCCGGAGGTGAACCCGATCATGTTTAAACCTACCCAAAAGGGCCACAAAGTATCTCACTATGTAGTTGAGCAGATCCGTGACGCAATTTTAAAGGGGGAATTCAAGCCCGGTGACAGGCTGGCGTCTGAAAGGGAGCTGATCGGTCAGTTTCAGGTGAGCAAAGCCAGTATGCGTGAGGCTCTGAGAGTATTGGAAGGAATGGGTCTTATCGAGACCAAGAAAGGCACGGGAGGGGGGATCTTTGCCGCTGAAGTGAACATGAACACGACCGTTCACAGTCTCATGAACTTCCTCCACTTCAAGAATGTGTCAGTCGCGGACATCACCGCGCTTCGCTACTTTCTCGAACCTCGCCTGGCGCAGATTGCGGTAACCAAAATCACCGAGAACGACATCCGTATATTGGAGACCATGACAAATAACGAAGTGAGCGCCCCTCCCACAAAAGATCAACGAGGGATCGGATTTCATTATCATATTGCCAGGTTCTCAGAAAACCCGCTGCTTATTCTGCTTATGGACTTCATAGAGAGCCTCCTCGCGGACTTGAAAGTCAAGCTCAATCCGGGGTCCGAATTCTACGATGAAGTGGAGCACGACCACTTCAGAATTATAGAATGTTTCAGACGCAAAGATGGGGAAGGTGTCAGAAAAGAGATGGCGTCTCACGTGCTCCGCGTGGGACGGTATCTGGCTAATCTGGCCGGCAGCGCCCCCTTCAGCGCTTCGGAATTCCAGCAAGTGGGCCCGGTCGGTCCATCGGTGGATCTTGAGCATCAACCGAATGGATCGAACCAAGAACCACTTTTGCCGTCGCCTGCACAAAAATCTCTCGAGGATCTGGGAGTTCTACTCAGGCACGTGGGTAACGGGGATCTGTACCTCATTCAGGTCAAGAATGAGCTGTAGTCTGAATAGCGGACACGATCGAAAAAGGTCGAGAGGCTTCACGGCTTAAGTCGATATTGCGAGTTTCCTTCTTTTGGACCAGAGTAATCGCATATCTTATACGTTATGGAAAAGACTACGAGATATAGCGCATTGCTTTGAATCCTGGCTCCTGGACAGGGACGTCGGGCATTGAAGGGGACGATATATAGGCCTGCAATTGTATGCATAGGGATACGACGATGGAACCAGCAAAGGAGAACGAAATGCATTTGATGGAATCAGCACTCAAAGACGTCAAGTATCGGGTGGAGCTTGGGGACAAGGCTTCCAGACTAAAATACTGTGTGAATGGTGAGTGGCTGGAATCAACAACAACGAAATACATGGACTGCTACAACCCTTCTACCGGCCAAGTCATTGCTCAGGCGCCGCAGTGCACGGTGAATGAAGTAGAATCCGCCATTGCCGCCGCAAAAGCGGCTTTTCCCGCCTGGGCCAATACTCCGCCGAACAAGCGTGCGCAGGTGCTCTTTCACATGAAGATGCTCCTGGACGAGCACCTGGAAGAACTCACGTATCTCCTGTGCAAGGAAGAGGGCAAATCCTGGACCGAGTCCATGGGCGATATCCTGAAGGTGAACGAAGTTGTGGAATTCGCCTGCGGAATACCTCACCTCATGAAGGGTGAGTCCATAATGAATGTATCATCCGGATACGATACGGTCCTGTATCATCATCCGCTGGGAGTGTTTGCGGGCATTCCCCCGTGGAACTTTCCCGCGATGATACCTCATGGTTGGATGGCGCCTCTCTGTGTGGCCACGGGAAACACGATGGTTCTGAAAGCCGCAAGTTTTGTTCCCCAGTCGGCCATGCGCATTCTGGAGCTTTGGTATGAAGCCGGACTGCCCAAAGGCGTTATCAATATCGTGACCGCCGGACGCAATGAAGCCGAGATTCTCTTGCGACATCCCGACATAGTGGGGGTGTCGTTTGTAGGATCTACAAAAGTCGGTCGCCATATTTACGCTACTGCAGCGGCTAACGGAAAACGGGTCCAAGCGTTGACCGAGGCAAAGAATCACGCTCTTGTTCTGCGTGACTGCAAGCTCGACAGAACTGCAAACGGAATTATCAACGCATTCTGCGGGTGTGCCGGGGAACGTTGCATGGCATTGCCGGTTATCTGCGTAGAGGAGGCGATAGCTGACGAACTGGTCGCAGAACTCAAGAATTTAGCCGTGCAGAGGAAAATAGGGGCCGCGTACGACAAATCCACGGAATTGGGACCTGTTGTGAATCCGGGTCATTTGAGGTTTGTCACCGACTGGATAGAGACAGGTGTTCGAGAGGGAGCTGAGCTCACACTTGACGGACGAAATCCGTGTGTACCGCCGGAGTGTACGAATGGATTCTTTATTGGACCCACGATTCTCGACCACGTCAAACCCGGTATGACATGCGGCGATCAGGAAATCTTCGGACCCGTGCTCTGTGTCAAGCGCGTGAAGGATTACGAAGAAGGACTGGCTATCATGAACGCCAGCGAATTTGCCAACGGGTCCGTAATCTATACGCAGAACGGATACTATGCCAGAGATTTTGCCCATCGAACCCATGCGGGAATGGTGGGAGTCAACGTCGGCATTCCCGTTCCTGTGGGAATCTTCGGCTTTACCGGGCATAAGAACTCGTTTTTCGGAGATCTTCACGTCATGGGAAAAGACGGAGTACGGTTCTATACGGAAGTAAAGAACGTCACTTCCACGTGGTTCAAAGAGGGCGCACAGATCTCTTCAAAGGTTGATACGTGGGACGGCACCATCACTTCGTTGCCCTCGGAAGACGGAAAGAAATAGCTCGGCATGGTGCCTGGTGTCTACAGTAGTTGTGACAGCCTCCGCCGGAAATGCCAGAGCCGGTGGCTAGTCTCGAGAGTCGCGGATTCCTTCGGGAAGGGGGACGTTCCCCCTTCCTCGGGAACAATGAGCGGTGAAATTAGCTCCCCCTGCGCGTAGGCTTGGCTGTCTCCCTTTTTCAAGAACTCAGGAAGGAGGTCCAGATGTCTGAGTTGAACAACCCACAGCAAGAAAACGTTTTACCGGCGGCGGATGCCGGAAATGTCGACTCCGTGCTCAGAGAACTGAGGAAGATTGTCGGCGAGTCAAACTGTACCGCGGCAAGACACATTCGTTATGCCTACTCCTACGATCTTAGTTTTGTAAAACCCAAGCTGCCGGACTATGTGGTCATGGCTGAGACGGTTGAGCAGATCCAGCAACTTCTCCGGTTTGCCAACAAGGAGAAGATCCCTGTGGTTCCTTACACTGCAGGCACAAATATCGGCGGTCTTACAATTCCCGAACGTGGGGGCATTCTTCTGGACCTGAAGAAGATGAACAAGATTGTCGACATAGATCCCGAAGCTCATGTCGCTGTCATCGAACCTGGAGTCTCCCACGCCAAGCTGGCGGACGCTTTGTACAAGCACCAATTGAGATTCGGTTGGCCCGTGGGGCCTCCATCGGCTTCTGTTTTGGCTTGCGCTGTTTCTCACGGCATTGGAGGATTGAACGCGAAGTATGGGTTGAACAGCCAGGAAATCACGAGTATGGAGGTCGTCTTACCCACCGGCGAGCTGGTGAGGGTGGGATCGTGCGCAATCAGGCACGACGCCTGGCACAGCTGCCTGCCGCTTCCTCAACTGGACGGCCTTTTCAAGGGATGGCTGGGATCCACCGGTGTCGTCACAAAGATCGGCATCAGCGTGCATCCGATTCCCCCTCTTCTCAAAGTCTTTACCGTATCGTGCGACAATGTTGAGGACATGTACTCCTACATGTTGAATCTAAGCAAATATGAAATGTGCGACGATCTCACAGGGGTTTCCTGGTGGCTTGCCCAGGTGCCTATCCCCTATCCCTTCAAGCCTAAGCCCGACGCCGCTCCCGAGTGGTTTAGCTTTGCGACCACGACCTCATGGACCGAAAAGGAAAGAGAAGCAAGGACGGAAATTTGGGAGACAGTCTTTGATGAGGAGCAGAAGAAGAATACGTCCATCAAGCAAACGGTTTATCCGGAAGAGGCATTGAAGGGAAGAACACAACTGCCGAGCCAGGTAGTGGGTTCTACCAAGAATTACTGCAAGCAGGGTGGGGCCGGAATATCCTGGCCCGGGACCTTTACACCCGCCAAAGTCTGGGCCCCTGTGTACAATAAGTGGAAAGAGATCCTCATCGGTCATAACCTTTCACCGTCAGTCCGCATGAGCATGTATCGGGGCGTTCACTACGGAATGCTCAGAGCGATGATCCCATTTAACAAGCAGAACGCTGAAGAGACTGAAAACGCAAGACACGCAATCGTTGAGTGCCTCAAGGTCGATTTGGACGCCGGAGGAATTCCTTATAAGCCGCCGATAGATTTTGCCACTGAGATCATTAAACGAGCCAATCCCGGATATCTGGATCTTTTGAGGAGAATGAAGAGATTTCTGGATCCGAACGATATCATGAATCCCGGCAAACTAGGCATATAAGCAATAACAACATTCAAATTCAGACTGAGAGGAACCATGGATTGGAACATTGCGGAGCTGAAAGAGCTTGAGGACAAAATCTGGAGGTGCACCGCATGCGGTACCTGTAAGATAGCGTATGACTACGGTCCACCACCAACGTTTGGCGAAATTTGCCCTGCAGGAACCGAATTTGGATTCGAGGGCCTTATGGCTTCCAAGGGAAAAATCGCTTTCGCTCGAGGTATCCTGAGTGGAGAGCTTCCTTGGGACGAAGAACTGCTGGAAGACATTTACAGATGTACCGTTTGCGCCGGTTGCCAAAACCAGTGCCAGCTCGATCACAAGCCCTTCATCCCGGAAATCATTGAAGCGATGAGGCGCAAGGCCGTGGCGGAAGGCGTGGGGCCTATGCCCCTGCACAAAAACCTCCTGCAGTCCATGAAGAATTACAATAATCCTTACCAGGGCCCCAGGCGAGTGAGAACAGATTGGACTCGTCCCTTCAAGAAGGCCGGTAAGCCCATCAAGGACTTGAACAAGGAACCTGCGCCGGCGCTTTTCTTTGTGGGATGCACAGGGGCGTTTAACACGGCGGCGCGAGCTGTCCCCACCGCAACGGCCTCTATTTTCCAAAAACTTGGGATGGATTTCGGAATTTTGGGTGAGAACGAGATATGCTGCGGCTCTACGGCAATGCGGGTGGGTGACTCTGAAGAATTCAAACGGGTCGCCACGAAGAATTTGGAGACCTTCAAATGGTTGCGTGATGAACGCGGGGTCAAGACAATCATCAGTTCCTGCGCCGGTTGTTACCGGGCGATCAAGAAGGACTATTCACTGTCTTCCGAATACGACAAGGTAATGGATGGCATCGACGTCGTACACACGGCAGACTATCTCAATCGTCTCTTCAAAGAAGGAAAGCTCAAATTCACGGGGGAACTCCCGTGGAAAGTCACCTACCATGACCCGTGCCACACAGGAAGGCATTTGAACAAGTTTGTCATCGACCACGAAGGTAAGCAGCTCTGGGAAGGAGCGTATTTGGATGTGGATCAGAGCGAATGCCTGTACGAACAACCGAGGGATCTGTTGAAAGCCATTCCCGGGATTGAATTCGTGGAAATGAAACGGAATCGGGCCAACTCATTCTGCTGCGGAGGAGGGGGAGGCGTGATGACAGGGTTTGGGGAGTGGGCGACAAAGAATGCCGGTCTCCGAGTCCAGGAAGGAATGGACACGGGAGCCGAGAGGATGGTGTCTATCTGTCCCTTCTGCCATTTCAATCTTAATGAAGGCGCAAAGAGAATCGGCTCTCAGGTCAAAGTGCACGATCTCACAGAGCTGATTGATCAAGTTCTTGTTGGAAGTGATGACGACTGAGCTGCAACTTCACGAAAACTGAGACTTGGTTTCGGCAAGCTTGGAGCCAAGTCTCGATTCCAGGTCCTTATGGATCCAGAAGGGAGATGATAGATTCCAAAGAACACAGCGAGGGGGATTGGCAGAGTTTTCCGGCAGGCATGGCGTCATTGCTCTCGGGGCAGGTGCCGGAACCGCTTGCAACGTATCGTTATTGGTTTTGATGCATCCGCGTTGGTATCAACCGATTACTTCAGGCTTTAATCAGTCAATGTGGGAGTATTGGTCGGAGTTTGTCTAGGGGGAATAGTCGGATCTGAGTGATCGTGGGCGGCCACTATGGCTCCGATGGGTCAAAAAGTTATCTGTTACTTCGTTTTCGGTCTGGTAAGAAAGGTGGTACTATGAGTCAATCAAGTGTTGAAGCGCGTGCTGTGAATGTTGAGTTTTCAGGCTTGGCAAAACAGATGCTTAACTACAGATGGGTCTGCTATGGAATGTTATTGCTGACCTACATCTTTGTTTACTTCGACCGCGTGGCCCCTGCGGTAATAGCGCCGGAATTGATGAAAGAGTTCGGCCTGTCTGCTACAAGCCTGGGGATTTTGTCCTCAATGTATTTCTACCCTTATGCTGCAATGCAGATCCCGTCCGGTATTTTATCAGATCGCATGGGCCCCAGGATTTCAGTGACGATTTTCTTTACCATAGCGGCTATCGGTACCGCGCTCTTCGGCCTGGCCTACACTTTCGGATGGATTATTGTTGGCCGTTTCCTGATGGGAGTGGGTGTTGCGGTCGTGTGGATACCCTGCATGAGAATTCTGGCCAACTGGTTTCGCCCCAAGGAGTTTGCCACGCTTACCGGCGTGATGCTCACCGTGGGTAATGCCGGCGCCGTGCTCGCTGCCGCTCCTCTGGCTTTCCTGGTTGGCATCGTCGGCTGGAGGGCCTCCTTCTACTGGCTTGGCGCTTTTATGGCTATTGTTGCCATCTTGAATTTCATCGTTCTCCGGAATAAGCCGAGCGACAAGGACTACCCCACGGTTTCGGAGATAGATGGAATCGATTACTATTCCGTCCAGACCACCAAAGAAGTCAGTTTTAGCGAAAACGTAAAGAAGCTGTTCGGGATGAAGAACTATTGGTTGATAGCCATTTACGCCTTCGTGATCTATGGAACCGTCATGGGCTTCCAGGGACTCTGGTGTATTCCGTACCTGCAACAGACGTACGGTCTTCCAAAACAGGAAGCGGCTAACATACTCATGTTATGGCCGATCGGCATGGCAGTAGGTTGCTTTGCATTTGGGTTTATTTCCGACCGAATTTTGAAATCCCGAAGGAATGCTTCATTCTATGGCATCATCATCTACGCCCTGACGTGGTTACCCTTGGTGTTGTGGCCTGATAAAATTCCGGTCGGCATGTTCTATCCTCTCCTTTTCATCATGGGGTTCTTTTCCGGGGCCTACGTTCCGAACTATGCCCACATTGCCGAGGGACAACCGCACAGTTTCATTGCTACGGCGAATGGCATGCTCAACGTCTGGTATTTCGTTGGCGGTGCGCTTTTCCAAGCAGTGATGGGAGTAGTCTTAGACTATTACGGTAAGGTCGGAGACAAGTTTCCTGTCGGCGCATACAAGTCAACTTTCATAGCATGTATCATCGCCCTGGTCATTGGCGCAATCGCGATGTATTTTACGGCCGACAGCAAAGTGCTGCGGAAGAAATCGGCATAGAAATAAAAACCCGCAACCTCTCGAGGGATGTGACCTCATCACCCCAGGGTTGGTTTTGGGATAAGCTCTAGGTTAACAGGGCCAGAAGATTGAGAAATGAGTGTGTTAGTGGTTCGGGTCAAACCGACCGAGCCTTCTGGCCCTGCTGGAGACATCGTATGTTCCTAATAATGTTGGTTTATTTCAGATGATTTGGAGAATCCCGACATGACTCTCAAAGAAAAATTTATGAATCGTCTAATGGGCACTGGCAGCGACGAAACTCTTTATGGGTGCACAACTACCTATGGAGTAGTAGATCTGATGGAAAAGTGCGGCCACGAAAGACCACTTGCGGACGTGGACCCTGTAGCAATGACGGAACTGGCTTTAGCGGGACACCGGCATGCCGGATTCGAGTGGGTCAAGGCAATGGGGTGGGACATTACAGCCATCAGCGAAGCGCTCGGTTGTGCTCTGGGCCCGCCCGAGATTGACCGACAGTACTCTATCAAGGAACACCCGTTTGCTGAAAGTCTTGAAGCGCTCGATTACCCATCGGATTTTTTGCAGAGGGGCCGTTTCCCCATGTATAAACAACATTTCCAGATGCTCAAAGAAAAGGTTGGCGAAGAGCTCGCTATATTTGGGGAGACCGAGGGACCTTTTACCGCCGCAGCGAACCTGGTCGGCGCGGAACAGTTCATGAAGTGGACTATCAAGAGACCGGACGATGTCTTCAAAGTTCTGGAAGTCACAAAACAGGCTGCAATTGCCGCCATCAATTTTGCCTTCGAAAATGGAGCCGATTACTACGTGTTGGCAGAACCGACGTCTGGACCGGCAGTCATGAGCGGAAGGGCGTGGGCAAAGTTCGTGCTTCCTCTTATACAAGACGTCGTGAGTAAGTCCAAGGGACCGCTAGTCCTTCATATTTGCGGGAATACCGATTCTATTATAGCCTTGATGTGTGATTCGGGTGTTGCAGGGATCAGCATCGAGGAAAAGGCTGACATGAAAAAGGCGGTAGAAATTGCCCGTCCCAAGGGTGTTAAGGTTTTCGGAAACGTTGCCACAGCAACAACGCTTTTCATGGGGCAACCGCAAGAATGCTACCAGGAAGCAATTGCGGCTCTTAACAACGGCACAGATTTTCTTACTCCAGGATGTGGCATTGCCCCTCGATCCCCTTTAGAAAACTTGCTCCAGATGAAGAGGGCAAGAGACGATTTTCAAAGCAAGTAAACGATACTTTCCCTTCCAATCCTTCCGGCCTTTTGCCTTGGAGGGATTGGAAAGGACTTTCTTGAGTGTGCTTAGCTGGCAATGACAGGCAAGATTTCACATAGGAGACCGGTCTTTTTTGGATGTGCCTTGGATCCTGACGAAAGAGATGAATCGATTCGAGAGAAAATTCGTCTGAGTGGGACGGATCGGCAAAACGATGACCCGTATTCCGAGATCATGAAACTTGTTCGTCGGGGACTCGCGCCGGAGGCCTGGGAGGAAAGAGGAGTGATCGATGTCCCGCCATGGCTCCGCCCGATACCTCCAAGAATAGCAAGAAAAGATGTCACCCTGGACAACTTCATCTACTTCATAGATGGGAATGGGTGTCTGGATTTCGCTCAGGCAGCGGGTAAGTTCGCGGAAGAATCAATTTTTCCCAATATCCCCTGCATGATTGCAGTTGACCATTCTTTAACCGGAGGGGTCTTCGCATCCTTAGTTTCATGTTACAAGCCCGAGGATATTTCTCTGATCGTTCTTGATAGCCATGTGGACTCGTTGCCTGCGTCGGCGATGTCGGGTGCTATCCAGTACGACATAGCGACAAACCCTAATTCTGTGCATGATCCTCATGATCCGTTTTTGCGAAATCGCGCGGATTCATACAATGCCAGCTCGTTTCTCCATTATCTTTTGGAAGATTCTGTGATCGATCCGAAAAATCTTTATCTCATCGGTGTGAGTGATTATCCTCCCAAACGTGCTTTTCGGATCAAAGATGACAGGATAAACCGCTATGTAAGCTGCTACTCTTCGCTCAGAAGAAATGGCGTCAACATTCTGACAAAAAAAGACTTATCTCTCGGATCCGCAGCCGTACTGAGCAATCTTATTCGTCGTGTAAAAACACCGTACGTCTACATTTCCATAGACATGGACATCGGAGCGCGGAACGCCCTCGAAGGCGTCAGGTTCCAAAACTATCAGGGCATAAATGAAAGTCAAATGTACAAGGTAGCAAAATGTCTGCGCGAACTATTGGATCGTGACGTTAGTCTTGCCGGCATGGACGTGATGGAATTCAATCCACGCAGGGCCGGTTGTGGAGAGAACCTGGGTGATGATCGAACCTACCGTATAGCTTTCAACCTCATCAAGACTATTTGCTTTCCACCGGAAAGCTTCCTTGACCGCTCTTGACCTCCCATATCCGCAGAAAACGGTATACCGCGTTCAACAAAGCGTCATGCGGTAACACAAGGTTTTCATCAAACAATTCCCTGTCTCACTTCATGATGCGTGCTATGGCAGTCAGCAAGGTAATCATTGAGTTACTCGGGGGAACAGCCTGGCCTGAGTTATTGCGAGGAGTGAAACGACGGAGCAATCTGGATACTCAAAGGCCGAGATTGCTTCGCTGCGCTCCCAATGACAGCCTTTTCCCACCCGTCACTGAATGGATACCCTGCAAGAACATTTAGGTTGACTTGGCCGATAGTGCTGAGGTACGTTGAGCACATTACTACAGGCTTGTCCAGTAACATGACGACGGTCTTGTCTGCCTGCGGTCTTTTGGGAGACATACGGGAACCTTTTCCGAATCAGAGAAACCGTCTAGTGGTGGGTCCTGGGCCCATAAACTTAAAAAAAAGACCGCAGCGTGAATTCCATAAAATAAGATTCGTCGCCAGAACATTCTCTACCACCGACAGCTCTCAGATGAAGTCGTGAGTGGACTTATCGCTCAGCTACGGCTTTTATGGAGAAGTTGGGAGATTGAATATCGGTTGTTAGCGGACGGAAACAGGCGGATGTTCACCATCCTCCCTCAGACGAGTCGAATTGAGAATCACTGTCTGCAATTTGTTCCGTTTCGCGAAGACAGACTGTCCAGGGGATGGGTAAAATGGGCAGCTATCGAGCACTACGAATGCAAGAATCAGAGCAGTGAGGACGTCGAATTCTTTCGCTTGGTACGGGTGAATCGAGACTCGATCCAAGGGGAACGGTTGGCTTGATACGTGGTGTGGTTCATTGTGGTAGGAGATTGTATTGCGTTGTGACTGCGAGTCACCACTGAAAAATCGAGTGAAAGGAGCGTTCGTGTGAAAAGATCATGCTTTTTCGCTGTGGTCCTGTTGTTGATGCCAGTCCTCGCGTTCGGCGATACTGTGAAAATCGGTCTGGCACACGTTTTTTCCGGCCCCATGGCAACATTCGGAGAAGTGGCTGAACAGGGGGTGCGGCTTGCAGTCAAGCGAATAAACGACCAAGGAGGGCTCCTGGGCCGTAACGTGGAACTATTCAAGGCCGATACCCAAGCGAAACCGGAAGAAGGCCTGAAAGCGGTCGAGAAACTGATTGCGGAAGACCAAGTCGACGCAGTAGTGGGAATAGTGTCAAGTGCCGTCGCGGTCAAGGTAGCCCCTGAGATGGATCGGCTCAAGACACCACTGATCATTACTCATGCCATGGCTGACCAAATTACCGGGTCCAAATGCAATGCATGGGTCTTTCGCATGACCTGGTCGACGAGAGAGGCGTTGAAGGGTGCAGCACTGCTTGCCAAATCGGAACTTAAGTCCGACACGTGGACCACCCTCGGCCCGGATTACGGGTTCGGTCAAGAATCCTGGGAACTTTTTCAAAAGTACCTTGGCGAGCTTGGTTCGTACAAGTTTGTCAACCCTAGCTTTTCTCCTGTGGCAACAAAGGATTGGAAACCGTTTATCGAGAAAGTTAATGCCGCGGGGGCCAAGGGCGTCCTAGTCTCCTTGTGGGGAAACAACTTGCGAGACTTTATCAAGCAGGCCAATGCCGAGAAGTTCTTCGATGGTAAGGACGTAATCTGTGTCGTAGGCGGGGGAGTCGAAATCTTCTGGGCGTTGGGATTCCTTGACACCCCTGTCGGTGTATGGTTCGGTACACCGTATTGGCAGGGAGCCAATGAAACCCCCATCAATGTTGAATTCGTTACCGAGTACAAAAATCTTTCTCCGTCACGGATTCCTCCGTCATATTCGGCTTATACAGCCTACGCTTCGGTGATCATGTATGCCGAGGCCGTTAAGAAGGCTGGTACGGTGGACAAGAAATCGGTGGCCAAAGCGTTGGACGAATTGCGAGTAGAGTTGCCCGGAGGGCTTACCACCTTCAGAGCGGCTGACCACCAGGCTGCGTTCCCGGTGGTGTTCGGGAGATCCTCCGAGCAAGCCTCAAAACATGGAAGAAAGTTCCGAGACCTGGCGCCGTTGAAGATATTCCTTGGGGAAGAACTCTTACCCAAGCCGGAGGACACCGGTTGCGTCATGAGACCCTTGAACTAGGAATTCAACTCTTCCCAACCTGGGTGCAGACCGGGAGACATGCCACTTGATTGTTGCTTATGATGGCAGTTTGTTCCGTTCTCCCGGCACCACCAGACCAGAGCAAATTCCAGACCTCGTAGGATGCGTTGCCCAACTGGAACCTCAATGTTCGCGTTTCATACAAATGCGCTTGCAAACGGGTAACATTGGGCGGGACACTCTTTGAAGAGAGTCCCGCCCAACCCCCACCACTTGCCTTTGTCAGGTATAAAGTTCCGAATAAGAATGAGTACGGAGAGTTCAGGTCTGTACGGAAACCGTTCACGTTTTGGTGATTGAAGATAATCCTGTGCAAACCGGTTTCTCTCAAATATGATGTCAAGAAGTTATTTGTAGCACAGCATATTAGTCGACCATCATCAAACAGTATACGTGGCTCGTGTCCGTTTTTTCGGAAAGTGTCTCGATGGAGAAGCCGTTGTTCCGTGCCGTCTGAAACACATCGATCCCGCACCCTTCCATGCACGGTCGAGCTTTCCACGGAAATGTACAGGGCTTTTCTTCCGCGGCCGCACATTTCTCGCACAACCGGCATGGTCCCGCGAGAAACAGGAGGGATTTGTAGAAGCCGCCCTTGAACATTTCTCCTTCCAGATCAACGAGAGCGTCTCTGCAGTTCAGAAGAACCCATTCATCTTCAGGTGAGTGGGATGATTCGATGTGGAAAAGGATGGCTCTCCTGTAAGAGTCCAGAATCACCCTGGTCTTGTCATGATCGGGAGTGCGGGGCGGACAGCAGTGGCCTAGTCCATAATGCGGACAGCCGAATTGACATTTCAGCCGCACCCACGGCGCGGTGACTACGCTGCCTGGATAGACCTGTCTGGCGTGTGATGCTCCTCGTTCGATTGCCATTGCGCAGTATTTTTCCAGATCGCTGTCACTCATGATTCTCTCCTGATAGCGCATCTCATCTGAAGTTGCCGATTGCACGGTTCTTGCCTCCTGAGTCTCACCCGGAATTATGAGGCGGTTTGCCACTCTCGGGGGTATTTGGGTCAGAGTCCCGTCCCGGGACGGTTCGCCGGACTCCACTAGGCCTGCGCAGGGTAGCCCACAACCTCCGGCGACGGCAAAATCGTCGCCGAGCCGCTGAAAAAGCCCCTTTATCCTGCCGTTGCAGCGTACCCCACCGCAAGCCCTTCGGTCAATGAGAATCTTCCCCTGACACATCCGTCCTGCTACGGGTGGGGAAGCAGAATGGTCTCCAAATACTCCCTTATTCCTAGTGTTCGGTCTTGATGGCAACCAAGGTGCGGCACAACTTCTTCTCCACGGTTCTGATTTTTTTCAGCGCTTCTTCATCGATCGCTTGAGGAGCGAAACAGTCATACGCTAAGATGGTTCCGCCGATCTCTTTCTCGACAGTTTTCACTGAATCAAGGGCTGCATCGTCCAAAGCTGCAAATGAGCACATCATCTCATTTACTCCTTTTCGGTTAGATGGTCACAGTGATTGACGCAAACATCACCTTGCACTTTAAGGATAGGCACAATTTCAGATGAGGGAAGGGGTGCCTCAATGGCTGTATGTGAAATTGTAGACCCTATAGGAGTTGCCACAAGTTCCGGCATCAGGAGGGTCATTTTCAGGTCTTATGGGGATTCTCGAAAGTACCCTCTATTTTGATTGCGCGAAGAGGTCATTGCGAGGGCGAAGCCCGAAGGGAAGGAAATCCTTGGCTCGCTGGAACCTGCATTTCCTCGGCGGAAATGCAGGTTCCAGCTCATGATAGAAGTTTCTGGGAGGGGGTTTGGGCGGGACACTCTTTACAAAGAGGGTCCCCCCAATCTCACTCTTTTGACAGCGAAATGGTATAAGCAGTATCCGTACTCGCTTGATTCGCCACTTGTGCGATCTTCTTCTGCAATTCCCTTTCAATCTCAGCCGTGAGGACGCTGACACGCGGCAGATGAGTCGCTGCTCGCACATGTTTCAATAACTGTTCGAACAGAGCTACCAGATAATCATTTACTTCCCTAAACCTGCCGTTCTTTCGGGATTCACGCCAGTACACGGGCGACTCGGGTCGGGACATTTCTCGGAGGGCAAAGAGGCATGCGTGCACTGTGACTTCCGACATCCATCGAACGCGGTCATCCCGGAACGAGATCTCACCCTCAAAACCGAATGGGCCGGTCTGGGCAAGCCTGCCCTGTTCCATGAAGCGCCGGTAATCCGACGTGCCCATAAGGACAATCTGACAATGGCACAAGAGGTTGGCCGTTCTGTCCAAACGGTCCAAAAGGTCGTTGCGTTGCAAAAATTCCAAGTTCCGCTCCAGGTCTTCAACAGTGCCGTCCGGTTCGAACATGAGGAATCCGACTTCCGGTTCGACACCTACTGAGCGGCACAGGCGGATGCCCCGTTCACCGGCCTGAAGGGAAGAGCTCTTGCACAGGCGCCCAAGCACTGACTCGGAACCGCTTTCAATGCCCAGCAGAAGGCTCTGCAAACCTGCGGCGGCAAGCCTTTCCAGGATTTCCCCGTCCAGATCGTTGGGCCTCGTTTCCATGCCGAACGTAATTCCCAGAGGGTGAAGCAGTCCGGCCAGTTCCCGGATGCGATCCTTCCCCTTTTTGCCTGGACCG
>DATHCX010000175.1:0-30553 GCA_035319325.1 Desulfomonilaceae bacterium | reverse complement strand
GAATCCAAGAATGGCCAATATAGCGGCCCGCTTGCCGCGCCAGCCCAGGGCCACACGCTGATGAACCATGGCAGCATACGCGAACCACGTGATAAGGCTCCAGGTTTCCTTGGGATCCCAGCTCCAGTAATATCCCCACGCGCTTCCTGCCCACAGAGCCCCGGAAATGATGCCCAGCGTCAGGAGGAAGAACCCTATGGGCAACCCCCGTCGATTGATCGTGTCCAGTGTCTCCAACGACGGGAGAAGCTTATGCATCCTCCCGATGCGTTTCCTCTTGATCAGTCTCTCCTGGGCTATGTACATCAGTCCGCCGATGGCCATCAGCGCAAATACACCGTTTCCCACCACGGCCAGGGTAACGTGTATGGGCAACCACCAACTCTTCAGTATGGGAACAATGGGCTCCCTTATCTGATACGAAAGCGTGGACCCGAAGATCATCAGTACTGATGCGAGAGGCACCGCGATGGATCCGAATATGGGACTCGGCTCCTTGTATCTCATGATAAGAAACGAGCCCACCACGAGCCACGAAAAAAAAGATACCGCATCAAACGGCGTAGCCAGAGGAAAGAATCCGGAAAAAAGAGCTCGATGCAGGATTGAGAGCGTATGAACAGCAAAGCCCGCGAGGGCGCAGGCAAATCCGAGCGTCGGCCTGCCTTTGGACGCGACCACCAGGAACACCAGGTAACCCACTGACGCTCCCAAGTACAAGGCTATGGCAATCTTGAAGAAAATGAGGTCCACTCTTTTATCCCTTGTTCATCGGACGCGGCCGCTCGCCTTGCGCCGTCTGTTCCTCGGAATAGTCGGGCACAACAGCTCTTATGATCTCAAGAGGGGCAATATTCTGCGGCAATATGGTCCTGAGAATTTCCAGCGCCCTCTCCCAATCATTGTCCTTAATTGCGGGTAATATTTCCGAATCCACAATTTCGAGAAAAACCTTCTTGTTTTCGTCGGAGGAGTTTCCTGTTCCCAACACGAGTTTCCGTACTTCTCCCATGATGCGGGTCATCTCCGCGTATTCCGGGCCGAAACGCCTCGATAGATCCTCCCGAATCCGGCGAGCCAGCGCGGGCGAAGAACCTCCGGTGCTCACCGCGATCATCAAATCTCCCTGGTTAATCACTGCAGGAACGATGAACGTGCACAGATCCGGAACGTCTGCGATATTGCACGGAATTTTACGTTTGGCCGCCTCCTCGTATATGGCCACGTTTACCTCGCGGCTATTCGTGGTTCCGAATATGAGGGCAATATCTGAATACGAATCCAACAGCAGTTCATCGAAGCACTTCCGAACCCACACGATCGCATCCTGACGTGCGAGTTCCTCGAGCCCCGGTTCCATTTCGGGAGAGATGACAGCAACTTCGGCGCCGCTTTCGAGGAGTCCGGCAACTTTACGCAGAGCCACGCGGCCGCCTCCGACGACGATTACCCGTCTGCCCTGCAGGTTGATCATGAGTGGGTAGGGCTTCAATTCCCGCCTCCTCGGGGAAATTATTTATTCTACACGGGATACGATATCCGGTCAATTTCATCCTGAACAGGGAGGTAACGCCTCAGTTACGGACGGGAAAAGGCTGTCATTGCGAGGGCAGCGAAGCAAGCTCTGCCTTTGACTATCGAGATTGCTTCGTCGTTTCACTCCTCGCAATGACAAAGGTTAAGCACTTCCCCCGAGTAACTGAATGATTACAGAGGGAGACAACGCGAAACACCGCCAAGCATGTCCGCGCTGTCACAACAAACGCCGGGTTCCCGACATGTAATATTAATGCACTCGCAAATACGTGAGATCGGGAAAGCACTTCTTGTAAGAGGTTCCTCCCAATCTTACTTTCTTGAAAGCGCAATGGTGCATGGGTGCCTTGATGGCTTCTCTCTGACGTGCCTCGAACTCAAAACTCATAGAACTTGGCCGGATCGTCCATAAAATCGCGGTAAAAGACATACGGGCCGGATTCACGGTAGGATATCTCTTCTATCGAATGCCGGTCGAAGCTCAATATACGGGAATTGGGGCATCCCAGAATAATCGGTGAATGGGTGGCAATAATATATTGTTTTTTCCCCCGATCCAGGGAATCGATTATCAGTTTCACAAATTGTGCTTGGCTCTTGGGAGACAATGCGGCCTCCGGTTCGTCCAAGAGATAGAGCCCGTCCAATTGAAAGCTGTACCCTTTGAAAAAAGCGAGGAAGGATTCGCCATGGGAAATCGCGTTGAGGGAACCGCCCCCGTAGTACACGTCTCTGCCGGGATCGTCCAAAATGATATCGTCCAGGGAAGCGGCAAAATTAAAAAATGCCTCAGCTCTGAAATGAAACCCGTATGGATGACGGGGAGACCATTTCAGGCCGATGTAGTTTGCCAGTTGTGTTTCGTACGGATTGTTGTGGACGCGATGTATCTTCGTGCCGCCCCACGGTAAAAAACCGCTTCGTCTGGCAATTGCGTCCAGAAGAGTGGATTTACCGCTTCCGTTTTCCCCGACGAAGAAAGTCACGGGCGAAGAAAGATCCAGCCCGTCGGTTTCCAAGAAAATTTTCAGATTGAAAGGAAATTTCTCGTGGGTCGGAAAGTTTCGCCGATGTATTGTGACCGATTTCAGGTACATGAAAAGAACAATCTCCTGAGGAGAGTCTGCGGTTTAGTGTCGAGCAAGCTCGGAGACATACCGTCCCCGGATGTGAGCCCATCGCCCCCGGACTTACAGTTTGAATATACCCGTGTCCAGGAGAGTGCCGAACATGTCCTCGGCTTTCGCAAACCCCTTGAACTCCTTGCTGTATTCTTCCTCTGTCTTGTATCCCACTTCCACAAATTTATTGATGTTGATAAAGAATGCGTACTGGATTGTGGGTGCGTTTTGGCCTGCAGAATCCCTGTTCTTGTCCACGTGAAGGTTGATAATATCGATCTGAGGAATGTCGTCAGCTGTTTTCTTGTCTTTGTCCTTGATGCTCAACCGTTCCTGGAGATTCTTCGTGGCCACCCAGTCTTTCGAGAGTACCATCGCAACGTCCAGATCATATTCAAGATCGCCACCACCCACGCAATTGTGCATGGTCGGCCGTGCAAAGTACGTGGTGGAAAATTCGTCGTATGAGGGCGGCTTTTCGTCCAGCTTGCAGCCTTCCTTATCCATGGCGGAGATTGCGAGAACCGGACATTCCAGTTCCAGGCTCAAATCGGCCAGTTGTGCGGAGGCTTCATTCACCTGGCCCCGTATATCCTCATATTGCCTTCCCAACGGTATCTTCTGGAGGTAGTCGAAAAAGATCGCAATGTCGTTGGACCTGAACTCATGCATGACGTTGTACGCCTGCGCCTTGATCCGGTCCAGGGTGTCCTGCCTGCCTGCCTCTATCAGGAACAAATTACCGCTGTATGCAGCGGATCGCTCAATGACCTTGCTTACGAGCGAATGGCGCTGCTTCTCTTCGGGAGAAACCTCCGTGAGGAGCTTTACCGGGTTGATGTAGCATTCTCTTCCAAGGAGCCGAGCAGCCAAAGTCCGTCGGGTCTGTTCCCACGTGTAAAAGAGCACGGGAAACTTGTTGCGCTCCGCGAGACGAGATGCCAAATCCAGTGCAAATGTCGTCTTTCCTCTCCTGGGAGGCCCAGCGAGTCCATAATAGAAGCCTTTTCTGACCCCTGAAAGAATATGCTCCAATCTCTCGAACGGTTTGATTGAAAAGCCCAGGAGCTTCTTTTCTCCTCCCGTCCGACGGTTTGTCATTTCCCGGATTTCATTGATAGTATCTTTGACAGGGCTGATTCTCTTTTTCACCTTTTGTTTCTGGAGCTCAATGATGGTCTGAACGACGCGGCTGCTGAAATCGACAAACTCCTCGTCCTTGTGTTGGCCTTTTCTCAGACAATATTGAGCTATTACCTGAGACAGTCTGAACATGCGGTCCCTGAGGCTCTGGTCCTTGAGTATTTCTACGTAAGCCACGACCCGGTCGGCTTCGGCAGGTTCTTCCTCCTGGAGCATGTTGATTGCCTGCCCCAGTTCGGGGTTGTACCAATCTTTGGTCTTGAGGGTGTTCTCAATGGTGATCCAGTCTATGACCTGGCCTGGAATCTGGCTCATCTCAATCGCGGTCTTGAAAATTATTCGTAAATTCGGGTCAACGAATACGTCCGGATTGAACCCGTCTGTCAATACCCGGCTGAGCAGGTATCGATCGTTCAGCAGAGCAGCGAGGACTTTACCCTCGATTTCTTTTGACATGGTGTTCACCACCGTAGGGGTTTATTATTCTGTGATTGGCAACGTTACCGAGGTATGTATTGAACGTACCACCCGGTCAGCGTTCGTGTCAAGAAAACCTTTAGTGATGCTGAATGCATGCTCGTCAGACGACTTCGCGGGTGGTGTTCATGGTAAATCTCCAGGTACAGAAGCAATCTCCGGGGTGAGGATCGGGCGGTGCGTGGAGGCATTCCACATTGATCAACGGATCTATTTCCCTGGCAAAGCTTGTAAATTCAGAACGGTGCATTTCTCGGCATTCATATTCCGCCAGGCCGCGTTTCAACCTGGCGACCTGGGTCGGACACTCCGGAACCGAAATAATGACCTCATCAGGTTTTTCGTCAAACCTGTAGCCGACCAGGATGCTCCAGGGAAACAATTTCTGAGCTCTGACAAATCCCCGCAAACCTTTCTCGTTGATATCGAACCGTTTGACGATGTCTCTCGCTGCAATGGAGGCCACGCGATCCCACACTTTTTCATTGAAGCTATTCGCTGTCTGCGACCCGAATTCTTCCTCGAGGAAGAGGTACCAAAACGCGTCCACCACCCGAAATTGCCGCAGGAGAAAGTCGAGATAGGTCCTCAAATCTTCCTTTTCCATGCTCTCGAACATCATGGTCACACCACCGTTTGACGGCCGGGATCATATCGCGAACAGAGAGTGAACGAATTCCAGTCTGCCATTCCACGGCCATGGTTATGTGCCCCCCGGTAGAGGCGGGGGACTATTTCTGTTAGCCTGTCAGATGGACAATGAAGAAAACCTGAAGAGCGCATTGCGCCCGATCATTTCAACGCCCCTGCCGTTGCCTCCCTGCTCTTGACGGGATGGCTCATACCGAGATTCCGGGTTCCACACGAATGGCGGTAGCGAGTTGCGCTGCGAATACCCTCGCAAAAACCTGCCCAGATACGTGCAAGACGGAGCCATAAGCTGCAAAATCCGCGGGATTCAGACGACGCGTAGTACGGCAGGCCCGCTTTTCCCGAAACGATCTTGAGCGAATACAGCGACCCTGTCAATCGGATGTGTTGCCCGCGAGATGGGGACTTTCTCTCATGGAATCCTTTGTGCAGGCACACGAAGGTTTTCAGTCGCTCCCGCCCCCCGATGTCGTCGCAGCCGGCACCTGGACCATTGTCGCTGAAGGCAGGGCTAACGACAGGACCTGGCTAGAAATCATAAACGACACCGAACCCGTATCTCGAATCGACCCCGATTCTGAGGTCCGGCCGCACTTCAAATCCGAAACGCAAGAAATTGTCGGGCTGATACAATTGGTCCATGCGAAGGAGGTCCACCGGTTTTCCATTCTTTGAATATATCTGGAATTGAGGCATGTAACTCGAGGTCCGCGGGAAACTCGAAGCGGGCGTCAGCCACAAAGCACACAGAAGAACAGCGAAAAACACTGCCGATGCCAATCTCCGTATAAGGCGTTTCGCCATATCTGATCCCTCCGCACATTAAGATGCTTTCGCAGACCGGATGGTTCATCTCGGCTGAAATGTGGTATGAATTTGATGAGTGCGCCTCTAATGGAAAGGAGTGGATCATGGATCTCTTCGACGTCATCAAAGGAAGACGCAGTTGTCGCAAGTACCTGCCCGATCCCGTGGGCGAAGATCTTGTAGAAAAAATTATCGAGGCGGCGATGTGGGCGCCTTCACCCGCTAACAATCAGCCCTGGGAATTTGTAGCCGTAACGAACAGGGATGTGATAGGAAAGATTTTCGAGGAAGCTGATTACCGGAAAAAAATTCTGTACGAAAAAAGCGGTTGGAAGTGGATCAACCGTTATGACGTGGGGTTCCTCAAAGACGTACCGCTCATTATCGCTGTCCTTGGCGATCCCAAGAAGAGCGGGGCCGATCTGTTTCTCACCCACGGAGCGGAGGCTTACCAACATGCCTGCTCGGCCGCCATCCAGAACATGCTGCTAACTGCTCACGCGGTGGGTCTGGGTGGATTGTGGTTTACCCTTTTTGAAAAGGATTCCATCAGACAAATACTTAATATCGCTACTGACCTTGATCCGGTCGCACTCGTTTGCATCGGAAAACCGGGTGGAGATCCATTTCCGACACCGCGAAAAGAGATGAAGGAAAAAATTAGATATATTAGCTGAATCTCCATGCACCGGGGACAATATGATCGACGAAGGCGACCGAGAGCGTGCAATCATTCAGTTACTCGGGGGAACTGCCTGGCCTGTGTCATTGCGAGGAGTGAAACGACGAAGCAATCTGGATACTTAAAGGCCGAGATTGCTTCGCTGCCCTCGCAATGACAGCCTTTTTCCACCCGTCACTGATTGGATACGTGAGCGTGGCCGTCCATGTTGTTCACGACGATTCAATCTGGTATAAGACTCGGCTTAGCTCATCTCCATTCAAAGGATGGTTTCTCATGAAAAGGATCATTCTGGGGACCTTGGCAATGCTGATCGTATGTGCGGGCGGAGTGAATCCCATGGCTCAACCAGCATATCGATTGCCGGACGTGAAAAGCATGAAACATCTGACGACGAGCAGCTCAGATCATGCCCCGGACATTCCGGGCAAGGAAACCACCATGAATTTTTACTCGGCGTCGGACGGAACTATTTTTACCATTTATTCGTATAGAGGAAGAAATGTTGCCTTCAGTACGCATTCGAACAGCGATGTGGAAAAATCCTATAGGGTGTTCATGGATACCACGGGAAACGGGTTCTTCCAGGAAATAGGGAGAGGTCCCTGGCAACTACCGGCGTGGGCCAGGTGACGCCACCCGAAGGCAGGGAATATCTTATATGAATGAGCTATCAAAAAAGTAAGATTGGGGTGACCCTCTTTATTAAAGAGTGTCTTGCTCAAACCCCCTCCCAGAAACTTCTATCATGCGCCGGCATCTGCATTTTCTCAGCGGAAATGCAGATGCCGGCGAGTGCCAAAAGTTCTTGAAGTGGGGTTCGGGGAGGAACGTCTTACAAGAAGTTCCTCCCCGAATTCAGGTATTTGAAAACGCATTGGTATTACTGTTGTCGCGATCCACCACGTCGGAGAGAATGTAAAAAAACAATGCATGAAATGGCCATAGTCCAGAACATCATGGAGATTCTGGAACAGCAATGTCAGCTCCATGACGCAAAGAAAATTGTGCGCGTGAATCTCGAATTCGGCGCGCTCACAGGCGTGATGCCTTCCGCAGTAGAATTCGCATTCGAAGTGCTGTCAAAAGGAACAATAGCAGAGGGAGCGGAACTGGACATAAGAATCATTCCCATCAAGATCTACTGCTTCGACTGTGCCAAGGAAATAATTCTCGATACGTACGAACCTTTTTGTCCGGTATGCGGTTCCGCCACGGTAAACATCATCGAGGGCCGAAGCGAAATGCGTATTGCGTCCCTGGAAGTGGACGACTCATGATGGCCGGCTTATTATTTTTGGCAGCATTCGAGACCTGCGCCCGATAGATTCTCACGCCTCCGCATCCCTCGGCAATCACGATCGGTACCATTCATGGAAGCGCTGCACGATCCCCGAATCAAGAGAATACTTCTTTCCATACGTGATTCGTGCCCTGCCTCGTACATCGTTGGAGGCGCAGTCCGGGATCATCTTATGGGGCGTCACGGGGACAAAGATCTGGACGTGGCTGTGAACGATGACGGAATCGACCTCGCCAAAAGGATCGCGGATTCTCTAGGCGCAGAATTTGCCGTTGTGCCGCTGGATGCGGAGCATGGCACGGCTCGAATTGTTGTGCGAGCCGAACCTCATGGCTACGTTGATATCTCAAGATTCAAGGCCGCAACCATCGAGGAAGATCTGGCACTGAGAGATTTTACGATTAATGCGCTTGCACTGAAAGTGAGCGATCTGCTTGAATCCCGCAATCACAATGTGATTGACGTGGCGGGCGGACAATCGGATATCTGGGCCCGCACGGTGAGAGTTTGTTCCCGAAATGCGTTTGCGGATGACCCACTCCGAATTCTGCGTGCATTCCGTTTCATGGCACGTCTGGGATTCGAAATCGCCGCTGAAACACTGACGCTGATTCCGAAGAATGTGGAGGGGCTGAAAAGCGTTGCGACGGAGCGGGTCAGAGACGAACTCATAGCGATACTTGAATCGGATTCGTCGTTCCCGGCATTGATGAAAATGGATGAGGCATCACTGTTCGCCGTGGTTTTTCCGGAGCTGACACCTATGAAGGGATGCGAACAAAACGATTTTCACCATCTCGACGTATGGTTCCATTCATTGGAAGCCGTGCGGCAGATGGAACTGATCCTGGAAACGCTTTCGTCAGATTTTGGGGAGACCGGTGAAAAAATACGTGCCTATGTCACCGGTGAAATAGTACCTCGCCGACAGCGGCTGGCTCTGCTGAAGCTCGCGGCTCTTTTCCACGATTCCGGCAAACCTGCGGCCAGATTCATCGATGCAGGGGGAAGAGTTCGCTTTTTCGGGCATGAAAAAATATCCCGGCGCATATTCGAAGAATCGGCGAGTCGCCTCAAATTGTCAAACAAGGAAATCAAGTCGATGGCCGATATTGTGGATGGACACATGAGGCCCACGATGTTCACTGCCCGGAAGGTCTCGGCGAAAGCGATCAACCGTCTTTTTCGACGCTTCGAAAAAGACGTCGTGGGATTGCTGATTCTTTTCCTGTCCGATCTTGCCGCGACCCAAGGACCTGCTCGACGTCCTGGAGAACTGGAGAGAGCGAAAGAACGTGTGGCGGAAGCTCTCCGTACACTGTTTCAAACGGAAAATCAACCGCGGAAAAAGCTCGTCTCCGGCCGCGATCTGATAGCCATATTTCAAATGGAATCAGGTCCGCGACTCGGAAAACTTCTCAACAGGTTGTCGGAACTTCAGGATCTGCAGGAGATTGGGACACGCGAAGAAGCATTGGCAGCGGCGAGAAAACTGCTTGCTGCCCATTACGGAGAATAGCCTGCCCTTGCGCGTTATTCACTGTCAGGGAAGAGCAAGACGAGGCCGGATAATGAGATAAAGCGGGGAGAAATCCGGCAGTGCCTGCTCCCCGCACATACCGGCTATTCTTTGCTGAAAGTACCGAGATTTTCTTTGAGAAGATCTCCCAAATTTGACGCCACAACTTCCTGGCTGTGCATGTAACCCTTTACTTGCTCGTATTCACCGGCTTTTTCAAGGCTTTTTATGGAAAGGGCTATTTTCTTGTCTTTCTTGTTCACCTTCAGGACCATTGCGGTTAGTTCCTCGCCCTCCTTCGTGAAATCGGCAGGCGAATTCACCCGTTCTTTGGAGAGCTCGGACACGTGAATCATGCCCTCGATACCTTCCTCTATTTCGAGAAACACTCCGAAATCAGTCACGGACGTCACTTTGCCCTGAACCTTGGCTCCCGGAGGATACCTGTCGGGAATCGTTTCCCATGGATCTTCAGAGATTTGTTTGATTCCCAGGGAAAACCTCTCGTTTTCTTTGTCGATATTGAGGACTACCGCCTGAACGGTCTGTCCCTTCTTATATAGTTCGCCAGGGTGTTTGATTCTTTGCGTCCAGGAAATATCGGAAATGTGAACGAGTCCGTCTATGCCTTCGTCAATACCCACGAAAATTCCGAAATCCGTTACGTTTCTGATCTTTCCTTCTATTTTCGTTCCTTCAGGGTATCTTTCTGCAATCACGTCCCAGGGATTCGGCCGGAGCTGCTTCATTCCCAGCGAAATTCGTTTTTGGTCCTTATCCACCTGGAGGACCATCACATCAACATCTTCGCCGACCTGAACAATTTTGGAAGGATGGCGCGGTTTCTTGGTCCATGCCATTTCCGAAATGTGGACCAGTCCTTCCACGCCCTTTTCGAGTTCGACGAACACGCCATAATCGGTAATACTGACGACCTTTCCCACCCATTTGGACCCGAAAGGATAGCGTTCTTCAACATTCTCCCAGGGATCAGGTTGGGTCTGCTTCAGACCGAGAGATACGCGTTCCTTGTCCTGGTCAAATTTGAGAACCTTGACCTGAATCTTGTCGCCGACCCTCAGAATGTCCGACGGATGATTGATCCTTCCCCAGGACATATCGGTGATGTGAAGAAGACCGTCTATACCTCCGAGATCCACAAACGCTCCGTAGTCTGTAATGTTTTTGACCGTTCCGGTAAATACGCCCGAGCCTTCAATTGCCGTGAGAATGAGGTTCTTCTTTTCATCTTTGGCTTTTTCAAGGAGAGGCCTTCGGGAGAGCACTATGTTCCCGCGCTTACGGTTATACTTGAGCACATTGAAATCAAACGTTTCGCCGATGTATTTTTCAAAATTGCGGACAGGCCGTAGATCCACTTGAGACCCGGGAAGAAATGCAGGAACGCCGATATCCACCTGCAGCCCCCCTTTTACGCGCGCCATGACCTTTCCGCTGATTGTCTTTTCAGTTTCGCACACTTCGGCAATTTCTTCCCAAATGCGGATCTTGTCCGCTTTGGATTTCGATATTCTCACCTGACCGGAAGACTCTTCCGTATCTTCCAGAAAGACTTGAACCTCGTCGCCGACCTTGACCGTGAGGTCTCCTTTTTCATCCAAAAACTGCTCAATGGGTATCTGTCCTTCAGACTTTGAGCCTACGTCGATCATGACGTGTTCGGCAGTCAATTGAACTACCGTGCCAGTGACCACTTCGCCTTCTTGGACCTTGTGGAAGCTGCTCTCGACAAGTTCAGCAAAATCTTCTTCCTTTGAAATTTCTTGACCGTTTTCTTCAACAGGAAGAGTGTTGTTGGTTTGGGTTTCCAAGTTTTCCATCCAGTTGCCACCCCCAGACTCTTTTGTCCCACGCAAGGTTATTCACCGCCCAGGATAATCAATTATATATAACCACTTTTTCTTCTTGTGACAAGAGAAAGTTTGACGCCCGAAAAGATTTTCCACAAAAGGAATCACACCATTTGTACAGCCTCTCAAGAGGTTTCCCGGCAGACGAACTTAAAGTTTTACTTGATTGGGCAGGGGATTCCGTAGTGCGAGGACTCCAATCCAAAATTCTCTCATTGCGCCTTCGTCTGATCGCAAACCCGGTTCATGTGCTCGGTCACGTAGCCGAGCATCACTGTGAGCACCTCCTGCGGATCAAGGTGGGTGGTATCGATTTCCACTGCATCGGGCGCCTTAACCAGAGGCGCTTCACGCCGAGTCTTATCCCTGTGATCGCGGGCGCGCATTTCTTCAAAGACCTTTTCCCATTCCGGGTGTTCCCCTCGCTGCACCAGTTCCTGAAAACGCCGGTGAGAACGTTCCTTGAGATTTGCCGTGACAAAAAATTTCACTGCCGCGTCGGGAAACACAACCGTACCCGTGTCCCTGCCTTCAGCGACCAAATTCCAGCTCTTGCCCGCTCTCCTTTGCAGGTCCAGCAGGACACCTCTCACATCGGGTCTGGCGGAAAACTTTGACGCTGCAATCCCGATGCTCTCGTCTCTCAATAGTCCCGTCACGTCCTCTTTGTCCAGGAATAGCTTCATTGATGCGATTCCCGGTTCAATGGTCAGATCCAATGACAGTGCCCATAGGGGAATCCTGCCGGCCTCCGGAGAAATTCCTTGACGCACGAGATGGAGTGCCATGACACGGTACAATGCTCCCGTGTCCAGCAAGAAGAATCCGAGGCGCTCCGCAAGCATTTTTGCAGCGGTGGATTTCCCGGCGCCTGCCGGACCATCGATGGCGATCGTTCGATATGTTTGTTCATGTAAACACGTTTTCAACGTTCCCTCACGGCTAACGTTCCCGATAAGTCCACGCAATAAAGGAGCCAGTTCGCATAGGTTTCGGACCACCGTGCGGCAGGCGGACTGCGAAACGAATCTGCCCGTACGTGAGATTTATTTCACATACGGAAGAACTTTCTTCAAAGAATGAACGAAAAGCTTGTTTTCCCAATCTCTTCCAATAGTAACCCGGATGCAGTTTTCCATGCCGAAGGAGGCCAGATGCCTGACAATGATTCCTTCCTTCAGGAGGGCCTCGTAAAGCGGCTTCGCATTACGGGCCATGCAAAAGGTAATAAAATTCGCTTGTGATGGAATGACCGCCAACCCCAGTCCGGATAATTCGGCTGCAAGGTATTTCATCCCTCCTCGTGTTGTCTCGATGGATCTTTCCAGGTGCTCATCGTCCTCTAGGGCCGCCAAGGCACCGATTTGACCGAGTAAATTAGCATTGAAAGGCGGACGAACTCGATTCAGTAACTCGACAATCCACTGTTCGCCAAGTCCGTACCCGATTCTCAATCCTGCCAGACCGTAAATTTTTGAAAAGGTCCGCAAGACCAGAACCGGAACTTCTTTGCCCACGTAATCGAGTCCTCTGGGGCAATCGGGCTCCTGGATGTACTCCCCATAGGCTTCATCCAGGAGCAGCAAGAATCTCGCGCGGGGCAAGTCCGCCAAAAACGAGTCGAATTCGGACTTGGAAACAATCGTTCCCGTAGGGCTGTTGGGAATTGCGAGGAAGACCAGTCTCGTGCGCTCAGTAAGCGCCTTGGCCATTGCCGTGAGATCCATCCGGTAATTTTTCAAGGGGACCCGCACCGGGACGCCTCCAAAGGCTTCCGCACAGATGTGATACATGGCGAACGCGTTCTCGCCCATTACGGCCTCATCTCCAGGCTGAATAAAAACGTGGGCGGCCATCTCCATGAGTTCGTCTGAGCCGTTCCCGATTATGACCCCATCCAGGGGCATCCCGGTCTTTCGCGCAAGTGCGGCCCGTAAATCCGGAGCCGACGATTCCGGGTAGATATGGGATTTCCTGAGGTTGTCTTCCATGGCTTTCATGGCTAAAGGTGACGGGCCCAGCGGGTTTTCATTGGATGCCAGCTTTACGGCATCCGATATGCCCATGTCTCTGGCCAACTCGGCAATCGGCTTGCCGGCCACGTACGAAGGAATGGACAGGATGTGCGGAGATATAACGCGATCAATCCAATCAGGTTTGTTCTGTTTCATGAGAAAGTATTCCGATCCGCTTGATTGGCCGTCTTCCCTGGACAAGGCGTGAGCTTGAGACGTTTTCCGGACAGGAAAATGTCCCGCAGTTTTCCCATGGGCAGAAAACATAATGGGCCCGCCCGTCTTTTCCTGCGGCGAGAGGCATTGTATACCCTCTTGCGCAGGAGTCGTCAACTCGAACCATGTCTCCACGCGTTCGCGTATTCGACGCCCACATTCCGACCGGCAAATCATTGCATTGCGAGGAGTGGAGCGACGAAGCAATCTCAGTTTTGGTTATAGTGGCGCGCATTAGGAATGCGTCTACAAGGGGGTGGATCTATTCAGCTCCGACTGCTATACATAGTATATGGCCTTCGGAGAAGGCATAAGGGGGACAGAACATAACCTGCAAGAAAGTTCCTCGTCAAGTGAACGAGACAAGCCGGCGAGGATCTGATGGCAGGAAAAGACGAGAGACCGGTATCGGAGATCCGCGGCATAAAACGTGCAATCAGAATTGCGAGAACAGCAATGGATGAATGAGTCGTCTCGGGCGATGAAATTAATTCTGGCATAGAATCTAATTTCAAATTTCTTGACAAAATATTAAATTCACTATAGTTTACACCTAATTTCATTGGTTAAGGTATCGCGATGTGCAAGAGGCTTAACTTATTTATAAAATTAGGTTTCTTGTTCAGCATGAGTGTCCTGCTGATCCTCTGGAATAAACCGGGGATTCCAGCCCCGAACTCCTTCGCTTACCCGAACAAATTCATCGAACTGAACAAAGCCCACGCCGAATTCATGAACAACTTGTTTCCGGCGAAGACACACAGGCAATCCGATACTCCTGAACTCTATATCGATCCTACTCTCAAACAAGGCCTGAATCTCATCCTTCCCGCGAACGTGCAAAAGAATCTCACACTCGACACCGGTTACGACCGGTGGGAGGGCCTTCCAACGCTATCGGGGGATTATCTTTTTCTGTTGAAGAGTTGGAGCGACAAGAGCCTTTTTTTCTCGCCCAGAGTATCGTTGACGGGCTCCCGCGAAGGCTTCTCCATGACAGGCGGTTTTCGCCAGCTGCTCACAGCGGAAACAATGCTGGGATTTTATGGTTTTCACGATTGGGTGCGGCCGAGACGCACGAAGGGCGAATACCTGAAGGAAGCCGGCGTCGGCATGGAGTTCTCTGCTTTGCCGGGGCACTATTCCGATCTGACCGTTTCCCTGAATGCGTATTTTCCTATAAACGAGCGTCGCATGCTCAAGAACGAAGGAAACGTTCTCGTGAGGGAAATGCTGCCTACCGGGGCGGATGCGAAGATCGGGCTTCAGCTTCCCGCGGTCACCCAGTATCTGGACATGCGACTCGATGGGGAAGTTCACTCGTACCGGGCGGAATCCACCAACCTGACCGGCTACAGAGCGGGATTCACCGTGAGAACCAGGAACGGGATGCTGAGCGCAGTAGCGGAGACGAGCAAGGATTCCCGATTCGGGGAAAACCACAAAGTTGAAGGAAATATATCGCTGGCGTTCGACTGGGTGGACCTCCTGGACGGAAAAAATCCGTTCTCCGCTCCCTACAAACCTTCAGACATGAGATACTCCCGAAACATGCGGGACAGCCTGTACGGCAGGGTGACAAGAAAACACGACCTGCCCGCGGGCAAGTCCGAGAGCAAGACCATCCTCATGGCGGAAGTGAGGGACAACACGGTACACTTTAATGGTGGATTTCCCCATCTTTCCAACGCATGGGTTACCGTCCAGACTTCCCAGAGTCCTTGGGAAGATTGCATGGATGTGCTCACCGATTCGTCCGGATCGTATACGGGAAAACTCGACCTGCTTCCGGGCGCATATAGAATCAGGCTCATCCATAAACCCACCGGCCGCATATCCGATGTAAAAACAGTCACTATTGAAGAGAAGAAGCCGGAACAGGAAATTATTCGTTAGACAGCATGCCGGGTCGTGTGAGTTCTATGGAGATTCAGCGAGAACGAGAACTCGGCACTTCCTGTAAAAAGGGCCCCCCAATCCTACTTGTTTGAAAGCGCATTCGTGTGGAGCTCGCGGTGAGGTTTCAACGGCCGTTGCGCGTTCGTGCCGGCTGTAACCGTGGCCGGCCACCAGTTCCGAAGCTTTCGAAGCCATTGAGATCCACGGGTATTCTGTCACCGGCCCGGTTCAATTCCTATTTCTTCATCCGTCAGATAGCAGGCGGGATCAGGAGCCCACACGTCCCCGTACACCGCTTCAGCACGCACGCGAAAATTTCCGCCGCAGATGTCGAGCCACTGACACTTGGCGCATCTGCCTTTCACGTGTTTTTTCTTTTCCTTGAGTTTCATGAGAAACTCGTCGGCCGAATCAGTCCATATCTTACTAAAAGGCCGTTCGCGCACGTTGCCGAAGCTGTGATGCCTCCAGAATTGGTCGGCGTAAACCTGGCCATCCCAAGACACACAACCGATCCCCCTCCCCGAGCTGTTTCCTTCGTTCATCTGCAGGAGTTTCAAAACTTCCTCGGCCCTGGATGGGTCCTCATTTTTCAAACGAAGATACGTGTAAGGTCCGTCCGCGTGATTGTCCACGGTGAGCACTTCCACGGGCATGCCCCGATCGTGCAGTTTCTTGGTGCGGGCGAGAATCAGATCCACGACTTCTCTGGTTTGGTCGTGATCCAGATCTTCGTTCATGAGTTGCGTGCCGCGACCGGCATAGACGAGGTGATAGAAGCAGATCCTCGGAATGTTCTTTTTTTCCACCAGATCGAAGATGCCGGGAATATCCTGAAAATTCCGTTTGTTTATCGTAAATCGCAAGCCCACCTTGAGACCGGCTTCGGTACAGTTGCGTATCGCTTGCATGGCCCGAGAAAAACTGCCCGATATTCCCCGGAAGGAATCATGCACCGTTTCAAGCCCATCCAGGCTGATACCCACGTAAGACAGCCCGATCTGTTTGAGCTTTTCAGCTGTAGGGCCGGTGATGAGGGTGCCGTTGGTGGAAACTACTGCCCGTCGCCCCTTTTCCGTGGCATACTTGATGAGATCGAGAATATCCTTGCGGATGAGGGGTTCGCCGCCCGAGAAAAGAACGACCGGCGAACCGAATTCGGCCAGGTCGTCTATCAGAGCTTTGCCCTCTTCAAAAGACAGCTCTCCGGAGTAGTTCCGATCTTCCGACTGAGAGTAGCAGTGCACACACCGAAGGTTGCAGCGCCGCGTCACGTTCCATACGACAACAGGCTTCTTATCGCTGGAAAACTGCAAGAGGTGCGAGGGAAGTTCCTTTGAGTGACGGCCGTAACGGAGCGGATCCGATGCTTCCACCGCACCGCAGTACAGTTTCGAAATACCGATCATGCTAAACCTTTCACTGGCGGGGACCTTTTCGACTAAAACCGGAAAAGAATTCGGGATCAGACTGATCGTGACAACCTGATAGCGGTCACGTAGTACTAGAATAGCGCGAGAGAATCTTCCTCGCAAGAGCAGTTGGGGCTGTACCCGGGGTTAATCATTGCCCTTCGTTAAAGCTGTAAAGAAATCATCAAGAATTCCGGCATGATCGAAAGCCAGGGGCGATGGTAGGTTCTCGCGGGTGAAGACCCCGATTTCCACTGCGTCATCATGTGCAACGGGAATGCCTTCGCCTCTGGCCGTGAACACGATGCTGATCGTGTGCTGGCGAGGGTCGCGGTCAGGAGCGGAATACACGTTGAATAGTTTCAAATCGGTAATCTTGACGGATGTTTCTTCCAGCGCTTCACGGATTGCAGCATGCTCGGCGGTTTCTCCATAGTCGATGAAACCTCCGGGAATGGCCCATCCATGGGGAGGGTTTTTTCTCTTGATGAGAATCACTCCTCTTTCCATCCGTATCAGAACGTCCGTCGTGGGTACGGGATTTCGGTACACCGCCACCGGCTGTCCGCAATGGGGGCATGTGATCGTATTTCTCATAGGTAGCTCCTCTTCCGGCGAGAAGCATACGCGGTCCGCGATAGAGTAGTCAATAAGGCAGTCGGCTCAATCGTAACGCCTCAGTCACGGACGGGAAAAGGCTGTCATTGCGAGCGCAGCGAAGCAATCTCTGCCTTTAAGTATCGAGATTGCTTCGTCGTTTCACTCCTCGCAATGACAGAGGTTAGGCACTTTCCCCGGGTAACTGAATGATTACGCTCCATCAGATGTGGCAAGCGAGGACCAGCGCCGGAGAGTGCGAGCGCGACCGACAGGAAGGCTCCACAATGGGCACACCTATTCTTCGGAACAATTATTCCATACCTCGGACAGGGCAAAAAAAGAGGGGTCCAGTGAAAATTTTTTCGCGAAGGGGTTGACATATTGCTCGGGTATTGGCACTCACTAATTGGGAGTGCTAACAAATTGCCGCGCTCACATATCAACAACAGTCCGGAGGTAGACCGATGAAATTTCGTCCTCTGTACGATCGTATCCTCGTCGAGAGGGTAGAATCGGAGGAAAAGACCAAGGGAGGAATTATTCTCCCCGACACAGCCAAAGAAAAACCCCAGCAGGGCAAAGTCATCGCAGTAGGTCAGGGAAAACGCCTGGAAGACGGAAAAATTATTCCCCTGGAATTGAAAGCGGGAGACACAATTCTTTTCGGCAAATATTCCGGCTCGGAAATCAAAATTGAGGGAAATGAGTACCTCATTATGAAAGAAGACGATGTTCTGGGACTCGTCGAATCCTAAAATCCAGAAATTCCATTTCATATCAAAAAGATAAGTCGAGAAGGAGTACGATAAATGGCCCCCAAAGTCATAATGTTCGGACAGCAGGCGAGAGACAAGATTCTTCACGGAGTCAATATCATGGCCGACGCCGTGAAATCGACCCTGGGACCGAAAGGCCGTAACGCTATTCTGGAAAAGTCCTGGGGTGCGCCCAATGTGACCAAAGACGGCGTAACCGTTGCAAAGGAAATTGAGCTGGAAGACAAATTCGAAAACCTCGGCGCTCAGATGCTGAAAGAGGTCGCGTCCAAGACTTCCGATGTGGCCGGCGACGGCACCACTACAGCTACCGTTCTGGCCCAGGCGATATACCGCGAAGGCATCAGGATGGTCGCAGCAGGCGCCTCCCCCATGGATCTCAAGAGAGGGATCGACTCCGCGGTTGAATCCGTCGTCTCCGAATTGAAAAAGATTTCCAAACCAACCAAGGATAAGAAAGAAATCGCTCAGGTCGGCACAATTTCCGCAAACAATGATTCCACAATCGGCAACATCATCGCCGAAGCCATGGAAAAGGTCGGTAAAGAGGGCGTGATCACGGTGGAAGAAGCCAAAGCCATGGAAACTTCCCTGGACGTGGTCGAGGGCATGCAGTTCGACCGCGGTTACCTGTCGCCTTATTTCGTGACCGACCCCGAGCGCATGGAAGTATCCCTGGATGAGCCATACATCCTGATCAACGAGAAGAAGATATCGAATATGCGTGATATGCTGCCGCTCCTGGAGCAGGTGGCCAAGATGGGCAGACCGCTCCTCATAGTCGCCGAGGACGTTGAAGGCGAAGCGCTCGCGACGCTGGTGGTCAACAAACTGAGAGGCACGCTCACTGCATGTGCGGTTAAGGCTCCCGGATTCGGTGACCGAAGAAAGGCCATGCTGGAAGATATCGCCATTCTGACCGGCGGCCAAGTCATTTCAGAAGACTTGGGCCTCAAGCTGGAAAACGTGTCTCTGAACGATCTCGGTCGGTGCAAACGCGTTTCCATCGACAAGGACAATTCTACGATCGTTGACGGATACGGTGCGAAAGAAAAGATCGAGGGCCGCGTCCGCCAGATCAGGACCCAGATCGAAGAGACCACATCGGATTACGATCGCGAAAAGCTCCAGGAAAGATTGGCAAAGCTGGTCGGCGGCGTGGCCGTTATCAATGTCGGTGCTGCTACCGAAACCGAGATGAAGGAGAAGAAGGCCCGCGTGGAAGATGCGCTCAACGCGACTCGAGCTGCAGTGGAGGAAGGTATTGTCCCGGGCGGCGGCGTGGCCTATGTGCGATGCCTTGGCGGTGTCGACAAGCTGAACCTGGACGGCGACCAGAAGACCGGCGCAACGATTGTCAAGAGAGCGCTGGAGGAGCCTCTCCGTCAGATCGCCGCGAATGCGGGCCATGAGGGTTCCATCGTGGCGGATAAGGTGAAGGCGAAAGAGGGCTCGTTCGGGTTCAATGCCCAGTCTGAACAGTATGAAGACTTGCTGGAAAGCGGCGTTATCGACCCCGCCAAAGTCACGAGGCTCGCTCTGCAGAATGCTGCCTCGGTTGCGAGTCTCATGCTGACGACCGAGGTTATGGTTTCCGAAAAACCGAAAGAGAAGGAAGCGCCTGCAATGCCCGGCGGCGGAATGCCTCCCGGCGGCATGTACTAATAGCGTTCGCAAAGACAGGTGGCTAGACTCACCTGTATGCAAGCGCACAGGTGGAACAGTATCACATCCGGATAGGGCACGGTTCGCCGTGCCTTATTTCGTGGGCACTATTCTGCAGAGCGAATCGCACGGAAGGCCTTCTGTGCAAGGAGGTTCTTCGTCGATGTCAATTCCTTGAAAGAACCTTGGTATCGGACATGGTTCTATTTATCCCAATGCGTTTTCAAGTACGTGAAATCGGGGAGGAACTTCTTGTAAGACGTTCCTCCCCGAACCCCACCCCAAGAACTTTTAGCACGCGCAGGAGCCTGCATTTCCTCAGCGGAAATGCAGGCTCCTGCGCATGATGAAAGTTTCTGGGAGGGGGTTTGGGGGAGACACTCTTTACAAAGAGGGTCCTCCCAATCTGACTTTTTTCAAAGCGCATTCGTATTAGCGGGTCCTTACTTCTTTTCTTTGTATCTGATCAAAGGCCCGAAAAATTCGGTTTCGCAGTAATCGCATCTGAGAGTGACGGGAGCCTGGTTCACCACCTGAAATTTTCCCGGAACTTCTTCGTGATTCGTGATGCAAAACCTGTCCGGGCAGATGACTATATCCCCAATTTGACCGGGAACTTCCACTTTGTGTTTTTCAATGACCTGTCCCTGCTCGATGCGGGTCACTGTGGCCAGAGGAGCGATAAGCGCCACGACATTGAGCATGTCCCGAGTGAGGCTCAAGTTCTCGACTTTTATGATGTCTTTTCTTCCCAGGGACGGTGATTCGAAATTTACGCCTATTGCTATGATATCGCCTGTCTCTCTTGCCAAGGCATTGAGGCCCAGCACCTGGGATATGAGATGGGCTTTTCCTGCAGGAATGTGATCAACGACTATACCGGATTCGATCTTGGCTATGGTTACCGATCTTTCTTTCATCTCACCGCCCCCAGTATCATGGCAAGAAGCGTTTCCCTGACCAACAAACCGTTTCGAGCCTGTTCAAAATAGTAGGCGTACGGTGTGGCATCGACATCCGGCGCGATTTCCGTCACCCGGGGAAGTGGATGCATGACCTTCATGTTCGCTCTGACCTTTTTCAGCATGCTTGCTTCCAGCCTGTAGATGCTGCGGAATTTTTCCGCCATGACGACTCCTTCCAGACGCTCCTTCTGGATCCTGGTCATGTACAGGATGTCTACGTCCGCGATGAAATCCTCTATTCTGCTCCCTTCACGATACCCTATCCCCCTGTCGGCAGCATTCGCGCACTTGTCGATAAGGAATCTCGGCATAGCAAGATCGCGGGGTGAAATGAAGATCATAGTGCAGCCGTCGTACTTGAGGAGCGCCTCAGTGAGCGAGTGTACAGTTCGCCCGTTCGCGAGATCGCCCACCATGGCGATGGTTAGTCCGTCAAGTTTTCCCTGTGTCTCCTGTATGGAATACAAGTCCAGAAGTGTCTGTGTGGGATGCTGATTGGGACCATCACCCGCGTTTATGACCGGAATGGTAGCTGCTTCCGCCGCAAGTCGAGCTGCTCCTTTGAGAGGATGACGGATCACGATGACATCGAATCCGTAGCCGTCATGCATCTTGACCGTATCCCACAGGGACTCGTCTTTTGTCACGGACGTGATACTCGCATCGTAAAAGCCGCTGAACGTACCTCCGAGATTGCGCATTGCAACCTCGAAGGAAGTCCTTGTGCGGGTAGACGGTTCAAAAAACATCATTGCGGACACTTTGTTCTTGAGAAGCTTCTTCTTTTCGGGATGTTTCTGTACGCTGTCCACTTTGGTAAGTATGAGATCGATCTCTTCCCGGGTGAGGTCGTTCATGGAAATGATGTCTCGGCCTTCGAAATTCATGGTCTCCACCCTTTTCTCTCGTGAAACCAATACTGTTTGCCCCGTACAATACAGGCCCGTACGGCAGCAGGGAACGCAACTCCTTCGAAGGGCGACCACCGGCATCGCGTCTCCAGAGGGCCTCTTCCCCGGATTTCACCATTGTCTATCACCGCCGTTCCGTCCAAGTCCAGCACGGTAAATGATGCACACCATGACGGTTCTATACGCCCATGAGGGAATGGAAGATCTGGTGCGAAAATTCTTCCGGGAGCTGCAGACAAGATTTCGGCTATACGCTCCGGCGAGAACCCGTTCGCTTGAATTAGCCACCCTACAAATGGTCCCAGTGTGTCCAGATGAGGCATCCCCGGCGCCCCTCGTTTCTTGTCATCCAGCGTATGAGGCGCATGATCCGTTGCCAGCACATCCACCCGACCGTCTTTGAGCGCGTCCACAAGGAACACGCGGTCCGCTTCAGATCTCAATGGCGGATTTGATTCCAGCAGATGAGCGACGGATACGTGCGGCGAGACCGCCGACTGAACAATGCCTTCGTGAACACTGAAGAACAGGTGATGAGGGGTTACTTCGCACGTTACCGTTTCCGCGGATTGCTCATTGTACCTGTTTATCGATGAAAGAGCCCTTTCTGTGGAGACGTGGCAAATATGAGTCCGTAGTCCGAGTTTAGCCGTGAGATCCAGGATTTTCTCTGTGGCGAAATATTCCGCTTCCGGCGGCCTGGATGCCCATCGAGGTCCGCGGCCGCGGAACTTGTTCAGAATTTCCGGATCCTCCGCGTGAAAGAATACTCTGCAGCCCCGGTAACGTTGAAGCGTTTGTTCCAGATCTTTCCAGTCGCAAAATGCTACTGGAGAAGGCACCATGTCCAGGTAAACCTTATACGGGATATCGTCCCACGGCTCCGATCCCGAAGTTATACTCGCGAAGAGCACGGTGGGACAGAGCGCGTTCCTGGCCAGATTCAGTTTCAGTTTGTATACTTCGGGCGTATCCGGCGGCACGGGATCGTTGGGCATTGCCGCCATGAGAGTAATTCCACCGTTCAGAGCAGCCCTTCCCGCGCTGAGAAAGGTTTCCTTGCGACAGGCCGCCTCCCACTGATCGCGTTGCCGAGCATCGGCGTCAACGGGAAGCGGGAATTCTCTCGCGTGGACGTGAATGTCCGCAAATCCGGGAAAGATGAGGCGATTTCGGGGAAGATCAACGTCTGTTTGCTCGACGGAGACGATTATCCCTGAATCGGGATCGATGACGATCTCAACCGGGCGCACTCCGCCTGCACGTACCGCATTGCCTGTTAGGCGGTCAAATGGCACGAAACGTCCCTCTTTCCTCTGGTGCGCATGTGCACCGGACGCCGCTCTTGGTTTGCTCGGTCATTTCGTGTTGCGCCCACAAGCTTCCCCCGATCTTACCGGCTTTGCAAGCCAATCAGCATATAAGCAAACCTGGGGGCCACAACGCGAAAGAAGATCATGCCCTCACAATCAGACTGGCCGATTCCGAACTACCAGGACTCAACCGGGAGGTCTTCAGCAGTATCTAGAGCTGCGCTTGAACGAGTTCAAATCGTATGGTTCCGATTATCGGGGAAGAAGTCAGAACCAGAGGCAGTCGGTGCTCGTCGTTGCTGACCCACAGTTTACCTGTGGCAATCTCTTTCTTGTCGCCACTAAGCTTCACCAGCCTCAAGTCAAGGCACATAGCGGGGTGATTCCCCGTCCTGAGATTTACGTAATTCGTTCCTGCGGGATTCACGAACAGGCGTGACCTGTCCTTACCATCGTATATATCGACGTACATGGGCTTGGTAAGATCTTTTTGATACCTGAGACGGTACACTGCAGTAATGGGATCGTACAGCCCCGTGATCCTTTCCGCGTGGCTTTCCCGTTCATTTCCTCGCTGCTTGTTGACCTGGACAAGATTTGTTTTCTGGTCGAATGCGATATCGACGAATTCCGGACTTCCAAGGTTGGTCTTTAGATGAAACTTGTACGTCCGGGGCTTGAACGTCGTTGCGGTGAACGTTGCCTGAACCCGGCTCCATAGCTCTACCAGGCTCTTCAAGAGGCCGTCGGAAACCGCCTGAGCCATAACGCTGATCTGGTTTGCATCCTTGGTCGCCGAGATATCTCCATGTCCCGCCTTGTTCCCGTTCCATGTCACTTCGTAACGAAGAAATTCCGACCGTTCGAGACAACGTCCTTCCCCTGCTAATAGAAAGAGACCTAGAATAGTCATCCCGAGCAGGAATACTCTATTTCTTTTCAATGTCACCTCATGATTGTCAGAATTCCCGAATCAACTTGAGCGCATAGCAATTAGCGGAACCGGCGCCAAAAGAATTTCTTGTTGACCTCCGGCATAGCAATCATCAGCGTATCTCCGTTTACCTGGTACGGCCATTTCACCGTATTTCCCACATCGTCGGTTATCCTGATCAAGTCCTTGTCGAGGGCAAACTTCCCTGTTCTGCTCTTCATTGCGTCCGATTGCGTCTGGTCCACCCGATTGAAAATTACCTGGCCCTTCGTATTGAATTCGATAAGTGTTCGGGTCGCTTCCCGAGGATGCTCCTGCTCTCCTTTATCATTCACCTGGTAAAGAAGCTCCCACGTGTCCACGAGTTTTTGATCTACCGCTGCTTCGGCTGTCCCGGATTTGGCCATAGGCTCCACTCCTCCGCCCTTGGGCATCGTCATGGTCAGACACGACGTGCACAAAAAAGCTGCGAGAACAGCCAACGACCAGGTTGTGACGTTACTATTCACCGACATTATCCTTGACAGTGACACGGGTTCAAACGAACATCATGTTACCACATGCTGGGAAAAACTTTCTCTTCATTTGCTGTCGGACCGGAATTGGAGGGAGTAATCCTCCGTTCGTTCTCGACCTTTGCCGTAATGGCAGGGGATTCCTCGGGCTTCTTGACCGCAGGTTTGGGAGTGGGAAATTCTCCTCTGGCCAGCCGATTCAGGAGCCCATCGTCTACGACAATACAGTTTGACCCCACTTGCATCGTGTGAAACACCGCCTCCGCATCCTGCCAGTCGAGTCCGATACAGCCGTGGGTAAGTCTGCCTCCCGTTGCTTCAGCATAATGGATATAACGCGAACCGTCAAACACCAGCTTGTAACGGAAGAATCCCGGAACCCGTCTGTCCTCCCATTTCCTGGGAATAGGCTCCCCTTCTTCCACGAAATACCAGTCAGGTCGAATCCAGTCGTCAATGGCAATCTTACTGCGGATGGGGAATACTCCAACGGGGGTTTCAAAAGCTCCTACGTGGGTCTTCCCCTTCCCTATCGCCACGGGACCAATTCTGAGAAGCCTGCCATCGCGGTCGTACAAATAAAATTGAACATTCCGCTTGTCGATGACCAGGAAGGGTTTCCCATTTTTGTTTCGAATGAGACCGCCGATGTACCTGGCCCCTGCCATAACCTGCTGTACCTGCCCCTCATCGTTGATGCGGTGTCCGTAGTAATTGTCATAAGCCTGCGGCATTCGAGGATCCGGCTGAGCCTGCTGTTCCGAATTCCGGTTGACCTGATCCCTGAGGATCATCTCAGCGTCTCTGTTGTCGTACTGCAAATTGGCCGCTGGATTCTGTCCCCCGTAGTACTGATGCGGCGCAGATTCCGGCTGCGCTTGGGGCATTCCATAGGAGTAGGGGTCGTAGTAGCTCTGCTGATAAAAGTTCTGGGCATTTGCCGGCAGAAACAGGACACCCGTGAGGACGACCATACCCAAACATCCTATTATATTACGCATGATTAGAGCCCTCTTATACCGCAGCACTGCGGAAAACCCGTCAGCGACTTGAAATCGCTTCCATCTATAATGTAAATCCATACCCGTGTCAACATATCGCACCATCGTTTCCAAAACTGCGTCCAGAGCGAAAAACCCGACAAGTGAGCGCGACGAAAATCCGTTTTCGCGTATTGGTCACTTTTCGGCGCCCTAAGTTCCGAGAATCTGCCTCCGAAACGTGCCCCCGTGCTCTTTGCCCAAAGCTAGGCCAGCAGCCCGTATTTCTTCATTTTGTACTGAAGGTTGCTGCGTGAGACTCCCAGCGTCTTGGCGGCCTGAGCCTGAACGTTTCCCGCCTTTTTCAAGGCATGCCGTATCATTCGTTCCTCGATGGCATCGAGCGTTTCAACGAGACCTTTTTCCCACGACAGGAGGTTATCCAGCCCATCTTCTATTTCCGGAGATTCCCGGATTTCGGGCGGCAGATCCTCGGGTGTGATCGTGCCCTCTCTGCACAGCACCAGCGCTCTTTCCAACACGTTCTCGAGCTCCCGGACGTTTCCCGGCCACGAATACCGGAAGAAGGAGCTCATCACGTCCGGATCCACATCCTTTACGGAGCGGCCCAATTTTTCACCGAATTTGTTCAAGAAATGGGCCACCAGAATGGGCAAATCCGAACGTCGTTCCCGCAGGGGAGGCACGACAATGTGCACCACGTTCAATCTGAAAAACAAATCTCCTCGAAAACGTCCCGCGTCGACTTCCTCCTTCAGATCTTTGTTCGTAGCGGCTATTATCCTTACGTCAACCCGTATGTCCTTGTTGCCGCCAACCCGCTGAAACTCCTGTTCCTGAAGAACCCTGAGCAGCTTTACCTGTAATGTGAGAGACATCTCACCAACTTCGTCCAAAAAGAGCGATCCGCTGCTGGCATATTCAAACTTGCCCTGTTTCAGAGTATTTGCTCCTGTAAAGGCTCCCTTCTCGTACCCGAAAAGTTCCGATTCCAGGAGGTTTTCGGGCAATGCACCACAATTGATGGATACGAATGGCGCCTGGTTTCTCGAGCTCGCCTTGTGAATGCCCCTGGCGATGAGTTCTTTGCCCGTTCCCGACTCTCCGGATATGAGAACAGTGGTGGGAGTATCAGCCACTCGTTTCATAACCGAAAAAACTCTGTCCATGGCCTTGGACGTGCCGATGATGTTTCCCCAGATCGTCCCGAGCTCCGTCTCCAAGTACCTGATGTTTTTCATCAGGGAGCGCTTTTCCACTCCCCTGGCCACAGCCCGTCTTACCTGATTATTGTCGAAGGGCTTCTGTATGTGATCTAGGGCTCCTTTTTTCATGGCATTGACTGCCTGGTCGACTTCCGCAAATGCGGTCATCAGGATAACCGGCAGATCAGGATCGCTTGCGTTGATTTTGTCCAGCAGTTCGATTCCCGACATGCCCGGCATTTTGATATCCGAGAGCACGGTATCCACAGGGACGCCCGCAATAATCTCCAGAGCGTCGGCCGCGGACGAAGCGGTCATTACTTCGTAGCCCTCGTCGATCATGAGATCTTCAAGGACCACAAGATAATTTTTTTCGTCGTCGACGATCAAAACCGTGCTCATGGCCAGACTCTCGATAGCGGATAATCCAGCAACCGTGAAATCGATTGGTTGGTCGTTCTCAGCACAAAGATGTCCTTTTCAATGGCCGGCCGGTCACCGGTTTTCCTGATTCTGTTCCATTCCAGAAGGTACGAAGATGGTGAATACGGCGCCTTCACCTTGCTTGCTCTTCACGAAGACCTCGCCGCCGTGTGCGGTGATGATGTTGTGGACAACGGACAACCCCAGGCCTGTACCCATCTCGCTGGTGGTGAAAAAGGGAGTAAAAATCTTGGGCAGGTCTTCTTCTTTGATGCCGCGTCCCGTATCCCGGAAACTGATCCGCACCCGTCCGTTTTCAGCACTAATGTTGACGGTGAGTTCCCCGCCGCCTTCCATGGCATCGAAAGCGTTTATGGCTACGTTTAGAAACGCCTGGTACAAGAGATCGGGATCGGCTGTTACGACGGGCTCAAACCCGTTGACAGACTCGTCGATCCACCGAATTCCCCGGGTACGCATCTCCTGATCCAGGTTATTGCGGACGCGGGAGATTGCGTCCCTTACGTCCAGAGCTCTGGACGCGGGAGATCTCGGCCGGGCGAAGTCCAGAAAATCAGTCAATATGCTGCTCAATCGCGTCGATTCTTCCACAATAACCCCGGAAAGCTTCTGAATTCTGGCGGGATCAGGATTCGTCTTTTTCACCAGCATTTCCGCGGAAGAACGAATAATGCCGAGGGGATTGCGGATCTCGTGCGCGATGGTGGCGACCATCTGTCCGATGGAAGCCAGTTTCTCCGATTGCTGGAGTTGTTCTTCAAGCTTTTTTTGTTCCGTGCCCCGTTCAAGCAGAATCCGCTCTCCCCTCCTGACGATCAGCGTCAACGTTATGAACAAGAAAACCATCAGGCCTGCTGCGACAACAATGATAACGATTATGTATCGCTGGACATTGACGTACTGATCGGTGACGTCCTGGCTTATTTCAATGATTCCGTAGATGTTGCCCAGCATCCAGTAATTTCCGGTCACCTCACGAAGCGGATAATAGGTGTCTGCGACCCAGTTGCCCTGCCATTGGACCGGAGAGTTCTTGTCTCCGGAAATGAGCGTGAGGTCTTTTCCCTTCAAGGCCTCGTCCACAGCGGAATTCTCGGGTTCATACTTGCCGATGAGATCGTACTCCGTGCTGTAAACGATTTTTCTCTGGGTGTCGATAACCTTGATCCGTTGTATCTTCAGACCGTAGGTGAAATCCTTGATGAGAGAATCCAGGGCTCCGAATTGATCCCACTTACGCAAATCCATAGGCACGTCCCGGGCCTTCAGGGGAGCGTAAAAACCTATGTAAATATTATAGTTGAGATTTTCAGCTAACAACCGTGCGTAGTTTTCCGCTCCCTTCAGAAGCGTATTGACGCTCCTGGAATACAGAAACGCGCCGAGCAGACACGTCACGATCGCTATTACGGCGAACCCTGACATGATGAAATATTTCAGTAACCTGAAAGGGCCGCCGCTGGTTACGGCGGGAACGTGGTCGTCACCCATACGCGTCCACCCGTCGAAAGTCTCTGACGTGTGCAATTTACCATCAGCAGGGAACGAGGTAAAGGGAAACGGCCGCCTCGGAGTTTTGCCGTCTGCGGGACTCCTGTAGCGGTTGCCGAAACTATTGTCCGTTTGAATGTGTGCCGACCTCAGGGGTTCCCACACTTCGGACAACGCAGAGCCGTCAAACCTTCGTTCGGGAACTCATGAGAACGGCTACTCGAGTCGGCCGGAACTTTTCGCATCGCTGTAGATCCTCCCAAGGGAGAAACGCGTTTCCCCTCCAGAATTTTAATGTGTTATTCGGCTTTTTGCGCTATACCGCCTGCTGGATATTTTGCGCCGGACACAGGGGAAATGCTCGGGATCAGGGCAGAAAAAAAGTTATTTTTCTCTAAAAAAATAGGGTGTTGGCTGGATCTTTTTTGCTTGACAAGAGACAATAGAAAAAGGCAAAAAGGACGCTTAGTACATTTCAAGGGGCACTGCCCCGGGAACGGGAAAATGAACCGGAAACATACAGAATGGCTCTCTCTGCATATCCTCGGCACGGGAGATTTTGAAGCCGGTTCGGGCTCCTGCGCCTTTTCTTTTCGACACGCACGTATCAAATCTGCTGATCGGAGGTACCTGAGTGGGGAAGTCCTTGATTTCCTCCACGTCAGGTTAAAACCCTAACCGCCCCCGGCAGAGGAAGTTTTCCTCATCAAAGAGACCGATCCATCCAGGGAGGGGAAGATCCCTGGAAGGGGACAGTTACATCGGTCTGTCGCGTGAATACTGTAACAATAAAAGGAGGCCGGCCATGCCAGTCAAGGCTTCCCCGAAGACGGGTTGCTGGCGGTGATCCTGGTCACAACTCTTCGAGAGGCACATAGCCCACTCGGTACGGGGGATGACGATGAAAGCTTTGGGAATTCATCTTCTGATCGAGCTTTGGTCCTGCAATAGGCAAAAGATTGACAACCTCGATTATCTCGAAAAAATAATGTCCCAGGCCGCCGAGGCCGCGGGCGCAACCGTTATGAAGACAGCGTTTCAAGATTTTAGTCCGCAGGGAGTCTCGGGAGTAGTGGTGATTGCCGAGTCCCATTTGACGATTCATACGTGGCCGGAATACGGATATGCCGCTGTAGATATTTTTACGTGCGGCACAAAGGTCGATCCTTGGAAAGCAGCGGGATTTCTGAAACAGGAACTGGAAGCAGAAGAGTTTAGTATTCGTGATTTCCAACGAGGGATTCCCGGGAACCAGGACGACATACGAGAGAACAGCGGGTTCGTCCAACATGCTGCGTGCAGGCATTCTAACTGTTAGTGACAGATCTTCGCAGGGATTGAGGCCGGATGCTTCGGGGCCGGAACTGGAAGCCGTCCTTCGGTCCCAGGGCATAGAAGTGGCCTGGACTGCGGTGGTCCCTGACGACCAGCAAGAGATTCGCGCCATGCTCATCCGGTGGTCGGACGAGTTTCGGGCGGATCTCATTGTTACCACGGGCGGAACAGGGCTGGCCCCGCGGGATGTGACTCCGGAGGCGACCATGGGTGTCGTGGAACGCCTTGTCCCCGGAATGGCAGAAGCGATGCGGATGTCCAGCATGCAAAAGACCCCTCATGCCATGCTATCCAGAGCAGTGGCGGGAGTCCGGGGCAAAACGCTCGTCATCAATTTGCCCGGCAGTCCGAAAGGAGCCGTGGAGAATCTCGAGGCCGTTTTGCCGGCCGTGAATCATGCGATAGCCAAAATCCAGGGCGATCCTTCGGATTGCGCTCTCTAATACTCTGCAATCGTGTCATCCTTATTGAAATGCAACGTAAGCGTATGAAATATCCGGTGACCGCCGGATCCATCATCGGCAAAGCGCTTGACGGCCTGGGTCTTAGCGGAATCGTTGCGCGGCACCGGGTGTTGCATCAGTGGGCTGAAATCGTGGACAGCGTAATCGCTCGGCATGCCCGTGCGGTGAAGGTTACGGGAACCGTACTGCATGTGGTCGTGGATTCGTCTGTGTGGATGAACGAACTCGCCGCAGCAAAAGGCGTACTGCTTCAGAAGTTGAACACCTCTTTGCCGAAAGGAA
>DATHCX010000174.1:0-35575 GCA_035319325.1 Desulfomonilaceae bacterium | reverse complement strand
CTCTTTGTAAAGAGTGTCCCCCCAAACCCCCTCCCAGAAACTTCTATCATACGCCGGCATCTGCATTCCTCAGCGGAAATGCAGATGCCGGCGAGTGCTAAAAGTTCTTGAGGCGGGGTTCGGGGAGGAACGTCTTACAAGAAGTTCCTCCCCGATTTCACGTATTTGAAAACGCATTGGTATCACTGGTTCCCAACGATGCAATTTCGCTTTCAAGTACGTGAAAACGGGAAGGCACTTTTCGTCAGAAGCTCTCACTTTTTTGAATGCTCATAGGTATGAGAGGAGCACGACAAAGCGCGCCCTTACCTCTACTATCGGTTGTATCGTTGCTAAGCAGACAAGCATTCTCGATGTGGGCGACGCTCCGCTTCTATTCCGATTCTTCAGCTGCTTCGAGCTCTTCCTGGGCCTTCCTCCTCTTTTCGATGATCGACATGAGGATAATACCGACCTCGTAGAACAGGAGCATGGGAATTGCCATGAGCGTCTGATTTATAACGTCCGGAGTCGGAGATAACACCGCGGCTATGACAAAAGCAAGGACTATGAAATACCTTCTGCCCCGTCTCAACATAGCACTGTTCACCACACCGAGAAGTCCCAAGAACACGATGAGAATCGGTGTCTCAAACACTGCTCCGAAGGCAAGCATCAACATGATGACCAGAGACACGTAATCCCTGATGGCGATCATGGGTCTCAAATCCACGGAGGTATAACTGAGAAAAAAACCGAACGCGGCGGGAAAAACCAAAAAATAGGCGAACAGCCCGCCACTATAAAACAACGACGCTGCAAAAATCACGAAGGGCGCAGCCATCTTTCTTTCGTGCACGTGAAGGCCCGGATACACGAATTTCCAGAGCTGGTACAATATGTAAGGCAATGCAAGAAAAAGCCCGCCGAGAAAAGCCACCTTCAGATAGATGAAAAAGGGATCCGGCAGCCCCGTGAAGACCAGCGCCGAATCCTGGGGCAACAGCTTCTTGATTGGAGCAGCCAATACATGGAACAAGGGGTCGCTGAAATACAGACAAACGGCAAATCCTATCAAGACTGCCGTAACACTCCGGATCAGCCGTTTACGCAATTCTTCCAGGTGATCCAAGAACGGCATGCGACCTTCGTCGTCGTTCACAGTACATTCCTTCTTTTCAGCATTCTATTCTATTCGGGACAGTGGCTAATCCCACAGACCTTTTTACTACATACCGGCAAAATAAAAAATGGTCGCGAAGCGTATCCATTCAGTTGGATGTGAGAAAAAGGCTGTCATTGCGAGCGAAGCGAAGCAATCTCTGTCCCTGAACATCGAGATTGCCTCGTCGTTTCACTCCTCGCAATGACACGGAAACGATGATTTCCCCGTGAGAATGAATGAGCACCGCGAAGCAATTAAACACCTCCGGAGCGCGAGAAATCTTGATACGGCCCAGGTCCACGAGTTCCACCGCGGCACTGGGGCAAACGATATCCAACGGCGCATACCCTGTAACGAGAGAACTTCACAGAGCGTCCATAAGGGACCCGCTCCCGGACTGCGCTCGCTGCTAGACAGCGCCGCTTTCCGCGGCCGCTTGTGCGACGGCCAGGGCAACTCCAGGGCATACCTCACGGTTAAAAATGCCGGGAATGATGTTCTGGTCCGCGAGCTCTTCGGATGGAACAAGTCCTGCGATAGCGCGTGCAGCTGCAATCTTCATTGCGCTGTTTATCTTTCGTGCCCGAGCGTCCAAAGCTCCTCGAAAAATTCCGGGAAATACGAGGGCGTTATTGATCTGGTTCGGGAAATCACTTCTGCCCGTTGCCACAATACGCGCATAATCCAACGCTTCCCAGGGATCCACTTCCGGGACAGGGTTGGCCAATGCAAAAACAATGGATTCGTCGGCCATTACCTTGAGGTCGGACGGGGCCAGCAGGTTTCCGCCCGATACCCCGATGAACACGTCAGCCCCCACGAGCAACTCTTTTAGAGAGCCCTGGACCCCGCCGGGATTCGTAAGCACGGCCAGCTCATGCTTTGCCGAATTCATTCCCCCGGAGCGATTCGGATACAGAGCGCCTAGCCGGTCGCACATGGTGAGATTCTTGACACCCGCTTCCAAGAGCATCTTGACGCACGCGACTCCTGCAGCGCCCGTCCCGGACAGGACTATCCTGATGTCGGCCAAATTCTTCTCGACCCGTAACAATGCGTTTTGCAACGCGGCCAGCACTGCAATAGCCGTCCCATGCTGATCGTCATGAAAAACGGGAATCTCCAGTTCCTCGCTCAAACGCCTTTCAATCTCAAAACAGCGAGGAGCGGAAATGTCCTCCAGGTTTATTCCTGCGAAACTGGGCGTCAGGGCCTTGGCAACCGAAACAATCCCGTCGATATCGGTAACGTTGAGGCAAAGGGGAAAAGCATTGATCCCTGCAAATTCCTTGAAGAGCATGGCCTTGCCTTCCATAACGGGCAATGCGCCAAGAGGGCCGATGGCACCGAGCCCGAGCACAGCCGTACCGTCCGTGATGATGGCTACGGTATTGCCTTTCATGGTGTATTGGTATGCCATTTTGACGCTCTTGGCTACTGCGGAGCTTACCCTGCCCACACCCGGAGTGTAAGCCATGGACAAGTCTTCCCGGCCGCGAAGCTTCTTCCTGCCCATTATTTCGATCTTTCCGCCTTCGTGGAACGCGAACGTGCGGTCCGTCACGGACAGGACCTCAACCCCCGGGAGATTCTCCAGCGCTGTAACGATTCTCCCCTCATGAGCCTCGTCCCTCGCATAGATATCCACTTCACGGATGACACGCTCTTTTTCGATCTTGACTATGGGAATGGAGCCGATAAGGGCTTCACTTTCGCCGATTGTGGCGGCAACCCTGGCCAGAGCTCCCGGTTTCCGATCGATGCGTATGCGAATAGTAAGGCTGTAGCTCGGGGTATGGTTGGTCATGTGGTCTCCTCTCAAAGGGACTTGAGCCTGAAGTGATCCGATGATTCTGTTATTCATCGAGCAAGGTAGGGTCTGGTCCTGCAACTCTGCGATCGCTTCGCCCCCGGAAGGGTCGAGATCATTAGGTGCGTTCCGTTCGCAATGTGCCACGCAGGTTGCCGGACTGAACACCCGTTCGCAATCGAGGAGGGTACAAGACTAATTTTCCGTCTCGAATCAAGCTCCTAAACGGGGATGCTCGCTTGGAGAAAAGAAAATGCGGTGGCTGATTTCCCTCTGAACGTTCCAGGACTTCTTGCGCTCTCATGAGCGCGGCATCGCTTTCCGTATTGCATGAAAAAGATCGAGGCACGGACCCGCCCGCTCAGAGCAAATATAACATATACAGAACGGGAAAAGAAGGTGGGACACATCACTAAAGACGCAGCAAACAGATTTTGTTAATAAAAAGGTTAGCCTACTTTCGGTTCATGAATTCAATGTTTCAGCATGGAGAAATAAGGCGGGCACTCATGCACGCGGAAAACCCTCGCGATTAGCAGCATTGCGAGAGGGAGACGATCAACCGCTCCCGAAACATTGTAGACGTGCTCAATTCTTCTACGGTTGGCGGGTCATATACAAATTTTTCGATTACCAATTGTTCCGACATGTCAGTCATGAAATCTCGGAAATCCCCCCGCGCGTGACCAAATTTGTTGTCGTGTCTCCCTCTCGACTGGACAGTTATGCATGCTTCGTGCCATTAACGGTAGGGACCTGTGCGAGCAACTTAAGGCGGTGTTTTTCCGTTATGTTGATCTTTCCCGGTGCTTTGTCGAGCCTCTCGTACGGCTTTGTCATCCAGCCGCATGGGCGGGAAACACTCATGCCCTGAAGTGACGTGTGTCCTTTTTCATCAGCTCGTGACCCGCCGCGGGCAGACTCGGCCTGGATCGATCACGTGTGGGCGCAATATACCCGCCACAGACAAAGTCGTGCCCACTGCCCTTTTCTCGGTCAATCTTCTCTTTCTCGTTATCAGCGATCACGATGACGAACTTCCCTTGGGGTTCATGAGGGTAATGCGGTACAGAGCCAATCCCACGAGAAAATCTGCTGCAAGAATGGAAATGTCCGGCAACATGGACTCCAGCAGCCATTGCAGAGGCTCCGACCGGGGACTCACTTTTATCCACCCCTCATACGTAGAGACGATTGTCAGATCCGACATCATGATGATCCCGAGAAACGCGAGAAAGCTGTTGAGTAATAATCCCCATAGAGCGGTGCTCCTGAACAGAAAAAGTATGCTCACCACCACGAGATCGATACTGCAAAAGAGTGTGGCCCAGAAATTTGTCAGATGTCCCTGGGGAGGATGTAATTTGTAATGCAACATCGTGGCACCTATGGCCAAAGCCACCAGTGCAAGCCATAATTGAATGCGCTGCTCTCTCATAGGGATCCCTCATCAAAAATGGATGGAGTAGCCCAACAGAAACAGGGCTACGACCGCGAACACATGAAGAACAATCCAGCCGGGTTTAGGATACATGATATGTTTGAGCATGGCGTCAACCTCCCAGAAGAGCCGCCACCCGACCGGCGGCATATACGATCGCGAACCCGATGAAATGGACCAGCCACCACCGTACGCTCAGGAATCGCCATTCTTTTTTCATGTAGTTCTCCTCCCCTGAATCGCCGAACCATCAATTATGAGTTTCGTCTTAACATTATTCTCATCTCAGCATAGCAGGTCGACTAACGACTCGCAACGAGCCGCCTGGTGACAGAAGAACCGGTCGGATCGAGCGGTCATATCCAGGGAATTCTCGCCATACTCTCCCGAGAGATCGAGGCAGGATTCTGTCTGATGGGGTGTCCATTCAGGTACGGGAGGGGAAAAGGCCGTCATTGAGAGCGAAGCGAAGAAATCCCCTGCCTCACAATTTAAAATTGCTTCGTCGTGTTACTCCTCGCATAGGGATTCTCAAAGGTCGTGAAGGTTTTGATCGCCCGAAAGGATTCGAAGACGGTTATTGCGAGGGCGAAGCCCGAAGCAATCTCTAACTAACCAAGACTGAGATTGCTTCGTCTTTCCACTCCTCGCCATGACATGATTGGCTGGCCGGAATGTGGGAGAGTCTTGAACGAATCCGACAGAGTTTTCGAGAACTGCTGGAATGACACGGAAACGATGGTTTCCCTGCGAGTTTGCATGACACGGCCGGAGCGCCAAAAGGTTTGCTCTCGCATACCGGTTTCTATACAATGGCTGCGTGTAAACGTATACCGCCGCCGACCGAACTGAACAATGATATTCACCATTCTCCTGCGCAGGTTGCTGGCCAATCGCACCGTACGCATCAGTGTAACCGCACTGGCTGCTTTGCTGGTGATCATGATCGTGTCCACGTTGGGCTTTTGGGTGCTGGAGAAGGACCAGAATCTCACATTTTTCGAAAGTTTTTGGGTCAGCGTTGTGACGATGACGACCGTGGGATACGGAGATCTTTACCCGAAATCGGTGGCCGGCAGAATCTTCGCCATGGTTGTGACCATGATGGGCGGCATCGGTGTGATGGCCTATCTGGTGTCCTTCCTTGCAACAAAGGTGATCGAAAGAGAGATTAAGCTGATGAAGGGACAGATCAACGTCGATTTTGAGGAGCATATTCTCATCATAAACTGCCCGAACGAAGAAAAGGTCCATGCTATAATCGACGAGTTGAGAATCGACAACAAATCTCATGACGTGCCCATCGTCCTGATCTCGGACGATTTCGAGACCTGTCCCGACCAGTTGATGAAACGAAAGAATTTCTACTTTGTTCGCGGCACCCCCGTGCTCGCGAGAGTTCTTGAAAACGCGAACGCTCACCAGGCCTCCCAGGCAGTGCTCCTGGCGAAAGATCCCAAAAGTGCTCAATCCGACGGTCTCACGACCCAAGTGGCTCTGGCGCTGGAGGGCATGCATCGCAAGAGTGGAAGGAAGCTGTACATTGTAGCAGAGGCTGTGAGCAGGGATTCCATCGAGCCCCTGAAAACCGCAGGCGTGGACGACGTGGTGTGTCTTGAAACCATCGTGCCGCCCGTGCTCGTTCAGGCAATTCTGGACCCGGGAACCCCGGGCGTCATAGCGGAACTATCCACCAAGCTCCGGGAATGCCAATTCTACGTGGGTTCCCTTTCCTGTATGGCGGATGAGAAATACGGAAAAGTTCGCGAGTGCCTGTTCCGGCAAGGCCATTTGAGAATGGTGCCCGTGGCGATTCTCAGGGACGGAAAACCGCTGGTGAATCCTGAAGAATCAACCATGATTTTCGACGGCGACAAATTGGTTTATATTGCGGAAAAAAGACAGAACCTGGATAAGGTCTTTGGTGAATCAGGCTTGACACCATTTCGCATTCAGAAATTATAGAATCGGGGATGCACTTCCGGCAACCCGGCGTTTTGCGGGGCCTCCTGAATTCCACCCAAGAAAGTGCAGTGTTCGCCGGAACGCATGGTTAGCCCGCGCAGGGCGCGGGATCCAAGGGCTGACACGAGTTGATGATTGCGGACGTTACAAACAGGTCCGGTCAATCTCATTTCTTTGAATTCGCTTTCGTCCCAGGGGAACTGTGGTGGCTCCGAAGCAACATCTGCTCATCGTGTACCATTCCCAGTCCGGGCACACTGAGGCTGCTTCCCGGGCGGTGGAAGAGGGAGGGGTCCGTCAACTCAGCGCGAAAGTCAGCAGGATGCATGCCTCGCACGTCTCCGCCGAGGATCTCAAACATTGCCGGGCTCTGGTGATCTGCAGTCCCGAATATTTCGGATACATGGCCGGGGCCGTGAAGGACCTCTTCGATCGCACGTACGAAGAAGTCCGAGACGCAATGTCCGGCAAGGCATATGCGGTCGTGGTCTGTGCGGGAAACGACGGTCTCGGGGCTCTGGCCAGCATAGAGCGTATCATTAAGGGCTTTCGCATGAAAAAGGTGCAGGACCACGTAATATGCCGGGGCGCCGTTTCGACGGAAGACCTGTCCAGGTGCAGAATATTGGGCGAAACCCTCGCGGCGGGAATCGAGCTGGGAATTTACTAATGTGCTGTTCCACAAGTAACTTACGTAACCGGCCATCTGAGCCTCTCCCGAAGTTTTCATCGAGCAAGGGAAGCCGGTTTTGTCATTGCGAGCGAAGCGAAGCAATCTCACGTAGTTGCAGAACAAGGGCTGGAGATTGCTTCGTCACGTCGCTCGTCGCAATGACACTGATTCGCGTCCAGACCAAGTCGGTGATTTGAAAGCTATGTGCGGGACACAACACAAGAAGAGGAATTCTTGAAATCTTGCACTGATCGGGTGACGAATGATTCAACATATTCTTTTCGATCTGGGAAACGTTCTGGTTCCGGTACATCGGCATCTCGGATTCACACGCCTGATTCCCCATCTCCCGAAGGATCTGGCCGAATTGTGCAGACAGGACCAGGCGGCCTTTCAGAATCTCTTCTCTGAGCCTGGTATGGCTCTGGAGACGGGCTCTATCGAATTCCATGAATTCTACCGCATTATGTGTGATATCCTGAGAATCACGGTGGATGAGGAACAGTTTCGAGACGTGTTTTGTCGCATTTTCAGCCTGGACGAGGAAATGGTGGAGCTTGGAGAGCGTTTTTCCCGACGGTACGGTACGTGGCTCGTGTCAAATACGAGCCGGGTCCATTATGAATATATTCTGTCGTCTTTTCCCCGAGTGAACTTCTACCGGGACGCTGCTTTGTCCTTCGAATTGGGCGTCATGAAACCTGCGCCCGAATATTACGAAAAGGCAGTCCGGAAGTTTGGAATACAGGCCGATACCGCGGTATTCATCGACGATCTGCCGGAAAACGTGGACGGGGCCGTGGCCTCGGGCATGAATGGCATTGTATTTCGCAACAGACAGAGACTCATCGACCGGCTGGCAATCCTGGGAGTTACGATTCCCGGCCTCAAGGAGCAACTTCAGTGAATGAAAACGTGATCGAGGGATTCAGATTTGCCGCAGTTGCGGCAGGGGTGAAAAAAGCAGGAACCGAAAGGCTCGATTTGGGGCTCATTGCAGCGGACTGTCCTGCAGTGGCCGCTGGAGTGACCACCACCAACCTTGTGGCAGCAGCGCCTGTTCAGATCACCCGTAGCCGGTTGGCAGGCGGGCTTTGCCAGGCCGTGCTGGTCAACTCGGGAAACGCAAATGCTTATACCGGGGAAAAGGGCAAACAGGACGCTCTCGTCCTGACCCGGCAAACCGCGGAGTGCATGGGAATAGATCAGGACCTAGTGGTTCCCATGTCCACGGGGGTCATTGGCAATCCCATGCCCATGGACCGAATCCGTCCCCGGATCCCGGAGCTGGTGGGCAAACTCAGCCCCGGCGGGTTCCCGGACGTTGCGCAGGCAATCATGACAACAGATACCAGGCCTAAAACGGTATTCGTGGAAGGACACTGTTCTCACGGCTCCATGAAGATGGCGGGCATGGCCAAGGGAGCAGGTATGATAGCACCCAGCATGGCCACCATGCTCGCGGTGATTCTCACGGACATCAGGGTGGAGACCGCATTTCTCAAGAAATGCCTTGTGGAAGCCAGCGCCCGAACTTTCAATTGTATAACCATAGACGGCGATACCAGCACGAACGATACCTTGATCGTACTGGCGGGCGGACGTCCGGAAGCGCGGACACTAGGCGATTCCCCTTCTGATAGGGAGGCGTTTGCCTCAATGCTCAACGAAGCCTGCATGACTCTCGCCCGGGCGATAGTCATGGACGGCGAAGGAGCGACGAAGCTGGTGGAAGTCGTCGTAACCGGTGCTCCGAGTGAGGAGGCTGCACGGATCGTGGCAAGGAAGATTGCAGAATCGCCCCTGGTGAAAACCGCTTTTCACGGAGAAGATCCGAACTGGGGAAGAATTATCTGTGCCGCCGGACGTGCGGGTGTTCCTTTCGATCCGGAAAGAGTGGACCTCTGTATCGGGGACGTGCCCATCGTAAAACACGGGATCCTGGTCCAAGAGGACTGGGAAACTCCGGCTCATCGTGCGATGAAGGCCGGAGAATTCTCGGTTCTCTTGGACCTGAAAACAGGCAATGGGGAAGCCCGGTTTCTTACGAGTGACATGTCGGAAGAATACGTGAGCATTAACGCGGACTACCGATCGTGAGCGTAACACCCTGAACCGTCTTTTCGGGCTGCATACGTGATGAACGATCTGCTATGGTTTCGCTTTCAATTACTTGAAATTGGTGATGAACTTCTATAGGGATTCTCAAAAGTGCTGTCGGTTTTGATGACGCGGAAAGATAGAAAGACTGTCATTGCGAGGGCGAAGCCCGAAGCAATCTCCCACTAGCCAAAACAGAGATTGCTTCGTCGTTGCACTCCTCGCAATGACATAATTGGACCGTCGGCATGCGGGCCAAAATTATGAGAAAATCCGACACAATTTTCGAGAACCGGTATAGTAAGACGTTCTTTCTTTGAAAGCGCATCAGTGTGTGTGCGTTCTGCCACGGGTTAGCGATGGTATTGGGAAAGAGGCGATATACATGAATCGGTACGAAGATCTGGAAACCCGGATCCGGAAAAGAGGATCGGAGATATATTCCGCTATGGCCGGTGGAGTCCCTTCCGTCCTGGACACGAGGAAATGGAAGGGCAAGATCATGGAATGGGCCATGAAAGACGAAGACTTCAAGGTTCAGCTTTTCAGGTTTATCGACGTACTGCCCGCGCTCAAGACAGATGATCTGGTTCTCAAGATATTGAACGAATATTTCGCGGATACCGAAAACGCCCCCCGGTTGATAAGGCAGGGAATAAAAAGAATAGCGAAACAAGGTCTGATGACACACATTGCTGCCAAAGCCGTCAGATCAGGCGTGGAATCCATGGCCGGTCAGTTCATAGCAGGAAGAGATCTCAATGATGGACTGAAGATTCTGAAACGCATGAGAAAAGAGGGGCTGGCATTCAGCCTGGATCTGTTGGGCGAGGAAGTGCTCGGCGAGAAGGAAGCAGCCCGATACGCCGAAAAATATCTTTCCCTCCTTCATGTTCTTACCCCGGAAATCAATGGATGGCCGTCAGTTCCCATTTTGGACAAGGATGCAATGGGGCGTATTCCGCGTTTGGACGTTTCCTTGAAAGTGTCGTCATTCTATTCGCAACTGGATCCCGTGGATTGGGAAGGCTCCGTAGAGAATGCAGCAAAAGGCCTTGCCCCGGTCGTCGAAGCCGCACAAAAGCTCTCGGCGGCCGTCACCCTCGATATGGAACACTATTATTTGAAAGACCTTACCCTCGCGGTTTTCAAACGAGTCCTTGAGCAGCACCCGGATTTTTCCTTCTGCGGAATCGTCCTGCAGGCATATCTGAAGGATACGAAACAAGACCTCGCGGAGTTGGTGGATTGGGCGAAAAAAAGGGGTCGCAGGGTGCTCGTCCGCCTGGTAAAGGGTGCGTACTGGGATTACGAAACCGTGGTGAGCGATCTCAACGGTTGGGAGATCCCTGTTTTTTCGGACAAAGACGACACAGATCTCAATTTCGAGGAACTCACCACGATCCTTCTTGAAAACGCGCACTATGTACGGCCTGCCATTGCTACGCACAACATCAGGAGTATCAGTCATGCCATAGCGGTGGCAGAATCACTCGATCTGCCCAAAGACGCGCTGGAATTCCAGATGATCTACGGTATGGCCGAACCCGTAAGAAAAGCTCTGAAGGAAATGGGCTTCAGGATACGTGCGTACACACCTATGGGTGAGCTTATTCCCGGCATGGCCTACTTGATCAGACGACTTTTGGAAAACACATATAACGAATCTTTTTTGAGAAAGGCTTTTTTCGAAAGCTCGCCATTCGAAGACTTGATCCGGGCGCCCGTTCACCGCCCGAAGCCCCCCGAGCAGGACCGGGCGGACGTGTTCAGAAACGAGCCGGTAACGGACTTCTCCCGATTCGAGAACAGACAGAACTTGAGATTTGCTCTGAACCGGACAAGAGCCGAATTGGGCAAGCGGTATCCTCTGGTGCTGGGCGCACAACAGGTGTGGACGGATAAGGCGATAGTTTCCGTCAACCCGGCACAACCCGACGAAATCATAGGAAGCGTGTGTTCCGCCGCAAGAGAACACGCAGACCGCGGCGTCCAGGATGCCCGAAACGCGTGGGAGTCCTGGAGACGAACCCCCACCGGTGAACGGTGCCGAATTCTGCGCAACGCAGCGCAAGAGATGCGCAGGAGAAGATTCGAGCTCATTGCATGGGAAGTCTACGAAGTGGGGAAAACGTGGAAGGACGCGGACGGCGACATTGCCGAATCGGTAGACTACCTCGAGTATTATGCCCGTGAAGCCCTGAGACTGGAGCAGCCCCGATTTTTGGGCGACTACCAGGGTGAGCAGAACGAATATTTGTATGAACCCAGAGGCGTAGGGCTCGTGATTTCTCCCTGGAATTTCCCCATTGCCATACCGACGGGAATGATATCTGGAGGACTTGTTACCGGCAACTGCGTTATTTTCAAACCCTCCGGCCTGTCGCCGGTTTGTGCTTGGAATCTCGTCGAAATATTCAGAATAGCAGGTCTACCTCCGGGCGTTCTGCAATTTCTCCCCGGTCCGGGAAATGACGTAGGCGAACATCTGGTTTCTCATAATGAGATTGACTTCATCGCATTCACAGGTTCAAAGGAGGTGGGTCTCGGAATCGTAAACAGCGCCGGCCGGCAACGGCCCGGGCAGACGTCGGTAAAGAGGGTGATAGCGGAAATGGGAGGCAAGAACGCTATCATCGTGGACGAAACCGCGGATCTGGACGAAGCGGTCAAAGGAGTTCTGGAATCCGCCCTCGGGTTTCAGGGGCAGAAGTGTTCGGCATGTTCCCGAGCAATCGTGGTGGGAGAAGCGTTTCAGGAATTCTGCTCCAGGCTGAAAGATGCAATGGAGAGTATCAATATAGGCTCTCCCCTTGATCCGAAAAACATCATGGGGCCGGTGGTGGACGAAGCCGCCCTGGAAAAAATCCGGCACTACGTTGAAATTGGGGCCAGAGAAGGCAAACTGTTTCTAGACAGGAAAGCGAGTGTTGGTCCCGGGTACTTCATGGGACCGGCGATCATTACCGATGTTGCTCTCACTTCCATTCTGGCTCAGGAGGAAATATTCGGGCCGGTCGTGACCGTAATGAGAGCGGGGGACCTGACCGAAGCGCTCAGTATTGCAAACAGCACCGTGTACGCGCTCACGGGAGGGATTTTTTCCAGGAGTCCCGCGAACATTCGCAGGGCTCAGACGGAATTCCATGTGGGCAATCTGTACGTGAACCGAAAAATAACCGGTGCCCTGGTGGGTAGACAACCGTTTGGAGGATTCCGGATGTCCGGGGTGGGCTCAAAAGCGGGCGGCCCCGATTACCTGCTGCAATTTGTAAATATCAAGAGCATAAGCGAGAATACACTTCGCCGCGGTTTCGCCCCAAAAAAGAGAATTGAGAAGAATTGATCCAGGCCCCGCTGGTACGCGCACGTACGTAAAAACCGGGAGGCGCCTCTTGTGGAAGCTTCCCCCCAATCTTACTGTTTTGAATGCTCATCAGCATATAGGGTTTCTAAAAAGTAATGTCGGCTTTGTTTACGCGAAAAGATTGGAAGACTGTCATTGCGAAGGCAAAGCCCGAAGCAATCTCGTCCGCCAAATCGAGATTGCTTCGTCACTACGCTCCTCGCAATGACCTGCTTCAACATTGTACATGCAAGGGAAGGCTTATCAATCCGACAATACTTTCGAGAATTACTATAAAGCCAGGTTCGGATGCGGTCTGGAGAACGCCCCGATGAAGAAGTATACGGGGAAATTTCGATTCTTTCGCGAGGCCCGAATAGCGGGCTGCTGTGCCGTCACCATCTTCATGTTCACAACCCTGACGACTCACGTTTTCGCTGCAGGCTCCGACGATTCGCTCCTGGACGCTGTTGCAAGAGGAGAACTGCACAGGGTGGAGCTACTGGTAAAAAAAGGTGGAGATGTGAATGCCAAACGAGCTGGGGAGGGAACCACGGCACTCATGCTTGCAAGCAAGGAAGGCCATGAGCGTATTGTGGATTTTCTTCTCCGGAGCGGTGCGGATGCCAACGGGCGGAACATCCACGGCTGGACTCCGCTCATGGCTGCTGCCGCGAACGGTCATGCGGAGATTGTGAAACTCCTCCTCGAACACGGTTCGGACGTTAACGCCAAACATGCATACGGCTGGACCGCCTTTAAATTGGCCTCCCAAAAAAAGCACGACCGCGTCAAGGAATTGCTGCTCAAACATGGTGCAAAAAAATAAGCCGAACCCGACGCGATGCCGGGCGCGGCTTATTGCTGACTCCTGCGGACGCGTGAAGGACCGGACCGCGGTCAAATCAGGTTGTTCATATACTGACTTGTAATCAAGGGAGTGAAAATGGGGAACTCTCTTCCTGTAGACAGTGTTTCCCCGCAGCCCGATTCCCCATCCCCCTGCTTTACTTGCGCATTGGCATTACGATTCGTTCACCTTTTCCTTGAGCTCTTTTCCAGTCTTGAAGAACGGGAGCTTTTTTTCCAGCACGGTTATTTCCGCGCCTGTCTTCGGATTTCGTCCGGTATATCCCTCGTACGTCTTCACCATGAAAGATCCGAATCCTCGAATTTCTATGCGATCACCAGCTATAAGAGCGGCCGACATGGTATCGAAAACCAAATTGACGATGTCTTCCGATTTCCTCAAGGGAAGATCCGCTTCTTTTGCAAGCGCCTCTATCAGATCTGATTTGTTCATGTCGGTTCCCTCTCCATAAAATTCATTCCGATATTCAAAATCGGTTCATTCAAGTTTTCGAATGCCTGCTCGAGCAAGGGATCGCGGTATGCTATGGATATTGACCTGAATTGTCAAGCAAAAATGGCAATATCTCGTGTCCGTCCCCTCACAGGCGGGAAAAAGCCGTCATTGCCAGCGCAGCAACGCAATCTCTGTATTTAATTATTGAGATTGCTTCGTCGTTTCATTCCTGCAGCAATGACGGGAAAACAATGCTTCTCCCGGGAGATTGAATGACTATGGGGATTCTGAAATAATGTCGGTTTTGATTACTCGAAAAGATTGGAAGATTGTCATTGCGAGGGCAAAGCCCGAAGCAATCTCCAACTGACCAAAACTGAGATTGCTTCGTCGTTCCACTCCTCGCAATGACATGATTGAGCAACCGGAACACGGGTGAGAATCATGAGAGAATCCGACACAATTTTCGAGAACTACTTATAATATCCCTTTTCCCTCCGTCGTGACGTGCCCCACGAACGCTTTCACGGCCGTTGCGCCAGGACAACATTCCGGTTCAATCCAGGGCTCGTTTAGGCTCGTCGAATTTGGGGAATTGAAAAGACTCTAAAAATGAGGTACATAGAGAATTCCGAGAAGCACGAAACGTGCGGGGCCGAATGGGTCTACCGGCCGTGCCTACCCGCTTAGGGATGAATTCGGCCGTATTTCGTCAGGACTTTCAGGAGCTGATACTCGGTGAAACCAAGAACTCGTCGATATGAGCCGTGAGCTGCCATTCATGAACTTCTCCCGGAAAATCTGGGTCTTTGCGGGTCTCGCCCTGGCAGTTTGCTTGATGACCGTTCCTCGCCTCCTCATCAACTACGGCATGGACGGCGACGCGATCAGGGGAATGCTCGCGGGGAGAAATCTGGTTTCCACAGGGATGTACATCCCGTCCAGGCTTCCCGGGAATCCGACGTTCGAATACTTTCTTGCGGTTGTTTCGTTTATCGATGGCCATGTTGTGGCAAATGTGCTGATTCTCGCGTTCTATGGGCTGTGCATTGCTGCATTTCGGGTTCTCAGCAAGGACTACGAACATGACCTCCTCCTGCTCGCACTCTTTGCTCTGACACCCATACTCCTGGTGAACGCCGTCGCGGCCAAGGACTATGTTCCGGGGCTTGCATTGCTTCTCTGGAGCTACGTGTGTGCAAGAAAAGGCCAATACCTGTCCGGTTACCTGCTGCTAGGCCTGGCCATCGGTTTCCGTTTGCCCAACGTGCTTTTTGCAATCCCTCTGGGATTTTTTCTGTACCTCAGAAAAAGAACCGTGCCGGAAATTCTGTTTCTATCGGGAATAAGTGTCCTGATGGGGGGATTGGCATATGCCCCCATTTATCTGGAATCGGGAACAAGCATGCTGGAGATTCCCGGCCACTCCTATCAGGGAATTTCGTATCTGTTTTTTACCGGGTACAGGCTGCTCATGGTATTCGGTCCCGTGGCAACCGCAGGAATATGTGTGTTGCTGGCCATGAATTCACGAAAAATAGGGCGGGTAACGAGGGAAAGCTTCTTGTCCGGAGACCCTGAATATTGCCTGGAATTCACTTCGGTAATCGGTTTTTTCCTTCTGTTCCTCAGGCATTCGGACAAATCTGAATATTTGATTCCCGTCATCCCTTTCTTCTATCTGCTGGTCTGGAGATGGCTAAATTACAAGGAAGTCGTGTGCCTGAGCATTCTCGTCGTCTCGTTTGCGTTTGTATCCCTCGAATTGAAAGGGGGAGAGAGCGGGCGCAGAGCAGTCGGATTCAAACCTGAATGGGGTATTGTGGTCAAAGACTTTCAGGACCGGCGTGAGCTCGAAGCACTTCGGGACGGTGTCGACATGTTCGATCACTCCCGGAAGACCGTGATACTTCACGGGTACGGTCCGGTGCTCGGTTTTGACAACAACAAGCTGGCGAGAGCTGATTACCGAGAGATCGATCCGGCGTTGGACGCGGAAGGCATCACGGAGAGCAATTATATTCACCGGCTCAGGACGGGGCCAGTATTCTTTGTGTCCGGACTGTCCGAGAAAAACGTGAGATTGCTTCAGCAAAAAGGTTTTGCCGTGTATTTTTTTTCTGAATCCGCTCCCAGTCTTTGCATGTACGTCCACAGGTACGATCCTGCGGCACTAGGTCTGCCCAGGTTGGACATCCTCAACGAACATGCCTTTTACCGGAAGAAAGTGCGCGGCTTATGATCAAAGTGCTCCATGTGATCAACTGGTTTCGAGCGGGCGGAGTGGAAACGCAGCTTATGCACGTGCTGCGGGAATACGATCGTTCTCGATTTCACATGGACGTGTGTGTAATCGGCAACGAACCGGGATATCTTGCCTCCGCAGCGCGAGAACTGGGCGCAACAATACTGTCGTGCCGAAAATCCCCCAATCTGTTCGGGTTCTCAAACCGGTTCGCAACGCTTGTCAGGCCGCATACCTATGACATCGTGCACTCACATTTTGAGGCATGGAGCGGCCCCATTTTGAGGGGAGCGAAACTGGCGGGAGTGCCGGTGCGGATTGTCCATTTGCATTCCATGCGAGCCTGGGCCGAAGAGTCCTCGTTCAGACCTGTGGAGAGAATCGGCCAAACAGCGGTCCTCGCATGGGGCAGACACTGGGTCAGGCAGAATTGCACGCATATCCTTGCCGTGTCGAGAGCTGTTGTGAAACAGCGGTTTGCGGAGCGGTGGAATGGCCGGGAAAGCCTGCTCCTGTGGACCGGCGGCGTTGATGCCTCAAGGTTCTCTCCCGGGGACGGCGAGCAATCCTCCCGTGCAAAAGCAGTAATCTGGGTGGGAGGATTGCTGCCTTCGAAAAGGATCGATCTGCAGCTCCAGGTATTCAGGTTGATTCGGGAAGAAGTGCCCGAAGCCAGACTGATCCTGGTGGGAGAAGGCAAGAACGAGCATGATTTGCGCCGATTGTCTCAAGATCTGGGTGTGGTTGATTCGGTGGACTTTTTGGGCGTAAGACACGATGTTCCCGATCTGCTGCGAGCTGCCGGTGTTTTCTTGTCCTGCTCCCAGGTGGAAGGTTTGCCCACGGTCATACTGGAAGCGCAGGCCTGCGGGCTTCCGGTGGTTGCCACTGACATAGCGCCTCACCGGGAGGGGCTGGCCCCCGAATTCCACCCCTACCTTTTTCCGACGCATGCGCCCGAATCTGCTGCAAAGAGCGTCACGGCACTGTTGCAGCATCCGGAGCTGCGGGAACGGCTCGGAACCTGCGGAAGGAAATTCGTTGTGGACAGATTCAACGCGGCAACACAACTGGCGATCTTGCAAGATCACTATACCAGCTGGGTGTGTTTCGGGGAGGAGAACGGCACGGCCTGACCCAAACCACTGACTGGCCGGTGAGAAAGTATTACCGTCGTTCGTCACTCGCACGGAGACTCAAGAGAAAAAACTCTGAAACCAATGAATGCGGTCAAAATGCTGTACGAACACTCTCCCGTTTGGATGCAACACCTCCTGGTCTCGGCTCAGGGATTTGCTTTCAACCGCTGGAGACTCGATATTCCGCTCGCTCGGCGTCTGCTGTCACAGTTGCGAGAAAGCCAGGGGTGGTCATCCGATCAATTTCGTACTTTTCAGAACGAACAGCTCCGCGAACACGTCCGATATGCAGCGGAAAGAATTCCCTACTATTCAAATCTCTTTAGACAGGAAGGCATAGATCCGAACAGCGTCCGAACCGTCGAAGACCTCGGTAAAATCCCGTTTCTGGAAAAAAATACCGTCCGCAACAGTCCCATGAGCTTTCTTCGGGACGGCAGGCCATCAAGGTCCTGGAACCAATTTTTCACCAGCGGAACCACCGGTTCACCTATGAAGCTATTCAATTCGAGAGAAGGTTTCACCAGGGTTTGGAGTTTTGTGTTCCGGCTGCGGGACTGGGCTGGAGTCGATGACGCGGTATTTCCCAGAAGGGCCCAGTTCACGGGCCGGGATATCGTGCCGGACAGGAAAATAGGCAAAAATACTGTGTACTGGAGATGGAACCTGCCCGGAAACGCGTTGCTGATGTCCACCACTCATTTGTCCCGGGACAGCGTACCTGCGTACGTGGAAACCTTAAGGCGGTTCAAGCCCTCTCTGGTGGACGGCTACCCTTCGGCCGTTCTTATTGTCGCCAAAGTAGCGCGGTCTCTTGGCTTGGACCTGCCCACGCCCGACGCAGTCATAACCAGTGCGGAAACACTCTTCAAAGAGGACAAGCGCGAACTTGAAGCGGCCTTCGGATGCAAGGTCTTCAACCAGTACGCGTCCAGCGATACGGGCGCTTTTGTAGCTGATTGCGAACACGGAACACTCCACGCCAATCCGGAGTTCGGAATATGCGAAATTCTGGACGAAAACGGAGATCCTGCAAGACCCGGCGAAGAGGGAGACATAGTCACCACTTCGTTTTGCAACAAGGAACAGGTGTTTATTCGCTACAAAATAGGCGATCGCGGAATTCAGGGACCCGAAGAAAGTTGTCCGTGCGGAAGGTCGATGCCGCGGCTTGAGGCTGTCACCGGCCGGATAGACGACACGATATACATTCCCGAGCGCGGATTTGTGGGAAGGTTCGACCCGGTATTCAAGGGGATCTCGGGAATTTTCGAGGCTCAGATCGTCCACGAATCCCTGGACTCGCTGAGAGTCAAGCTGGTACCCGCTCCGGATCACCATTCCGAGGCAGAACACGCTCTCTTGCATAACCTTCGCAAAAAGGTGGGAGACGGCATTGACATTACGTTTGAGACTGTACAGGAAATACCGCGCGGCCCGAATGGGAAATTCAGATCCGTGGTGAGCCTGTGCAAAGACGACTACCCGTCCTGATTCGACAATCCTCAGGAGCCTTGTATCGATATGTGCGGCATTTTTGCCCTGATTAATCCTTCGGGACGTAAAATAGATCTCCATGCCTGCCGCTGCGGGGTGGATTTGCAGAAACATCGCGGTCCGGACGGCTCAGGCGAATGGATTTCGGAATCCGAAGAGGTGTTCCTCGGGCACCGGAGACTTTCCATCCTGGACCTGTCCGAAGCAGGCGGCCAGCCCATGGTAAGCGATGCCGGAAATGTCCTGATCTACAACGGAGAGATATACAATTTCCGCAGTCTTCGTCAGGAACTGGAATCCCGTGGCTGTCGGTTCAAATCCACCTGCGACACGGAGGTCCTCCTTCACGCCCTTGAAACGTGGGGTACAGATTGTCTCGAAAAACTCGAAGGCATGTTCGCTTTCTTGTTCTGGCGTCCCGATCTCGAAGAAGCTCTGATTGTGCGGGATTTTTTCGGAATCAAGCCCTTGTATTTCTGGGCTATTCCGGAGGGCGGACTGGCAGTCTCCTCAGAAATCAAGTCCTTTTACGCTCTTCCGGGTTTCACGGCTCGGCTCAACTGCGAGCTCTTGCCGGAGTTTCTGGCATTTCGCAGTGTGAGCGGAGAAGAAACTCTCTTGAAGGAGGTCAGGGAGGTGAATCCGGGGCAATTATTGCGGTATCGCAAGATGAGCGACACCGTGCAACGCTCCGCGTACTGGGATGTCGCGTCAGCCGTCAGCAGGAGTACGTTCTCCGGGAAACAAGGGCATGATGAATTTCTGTCCATTTTCACGGACACCGTTGAACGGCACCTCATCGCCGATGTTCCCGTAGGAACCCAGTTTTCCGGGGGAGTGGACAGCAGCCTGATCTCGGCGCTGGTTATAAAGGGCCTCGGACGCGATCTGAAAGGGTTTCACTGCAGGGTCGAGGCCGCGGACTATGATGAAATGCCGTTAGCTGCACAGATCGGCCGCTTTTTGGGAATGGAAGTGGAATACTGCGCTCTCGACTCGAAGATTTTTTTTTCCGGGCTGCTGGAAAAGCTGACGTGGCATCATGACGAACCCCTCACCCACCCGAATTCGGTGGGAATATATCTCCTTTCGGAACTGGCGCGCGAGCAGGTAACCGTTCTCTTATCCGGTGAAGCCGCAGACGAATTTTTCGGTGGATACTCACGTTATCCGCTCCTGTTGCTTCACGGCATCCTTCAGGACTGGCCCGCACTTCTCGGAAGTTTCGAATGGGTGTCGGGGTTCATGCCACATGTCACCGGACGGTTCGGTGTCTTGAAAAAATTCTTTAAAAAAGCGCGATACATGAGTCTTGAAGACCGGATCGTCTCCGGCACCGGGTTCATGGAGGACTGGGAACTGCAGCGGATCACGGGGGACGCCGAGGCGTATCAACAGAGCATTCACAGACGCACTCTTTTCCTCGGGGATCATGGTACGTCGGATATGCTTACGCGGTGCCAGTTGTTCGACATCCAAACATACCTGCCGGCCCTGTTCGTTCGGCAGGACAAAATGTCCATGGCGGCCTCCATCGAGAACCGCGTGCCGTTCGCAACCCCCAGGATTCTGTCCCTCGCAATGCAACTGCCCGGTGAAAGCCGAGCAACGACGATGAAACGAAAGTCTTTCCTGAAATCGTGTCTGAATCTCTACATACCCAAACGATTGGCAAACCGCAGAAAAGTGGGTTTCGGCCTTCCTCTTGGTGTGTGGCTCGCAAGACCCGAAGGAAGGGAGCGGTTGAGATCCTTGACGTCAGCGGATTCTCCTCTACACGGAATCGTGGACACGAAAAGCGTTGAATCTCTGGTGACGTCGTTCAGAGGCGAGGCCCCGCAGGCAAACACCCTGTGGACCCTGTTGAGCCTCAAGGTCTGGATGGATGTATTCTGCAAGAACAAGCCCGCGTTCGTTCGCACAGAGCCCGGTAGGTGCTCTGCAGAACATGCGCAACGCTACGGCTCGTAGCAGCTTTGTATGATGGAAATCAGAATCGTACACGTTACAACCGTTCCCATGACCCTGGAATTCTTCTTTCGGGGGCAAATAGCGTATATGAAACAGCGCGGGTTTCACGTGGAGGCGGTTTCTTCTCCAGGGGAAGAGCTGACGCGGGTGGCCCGTCGCGACAACATATCGGTTCATCCCGTGCCCATGACCAGGACCATGTCACCCGTAAAGGATATCATTGCACTGTTCAGGCTTTGGGCACTGTTCAGGAAAATACGGCCGCACATCGTGCATGCATCTACAGGGAAGGCCGGGCCTCTGGGCATCTTGGCCGCGACTCTCGCCCGGGTTCCGGTGCGGGTGTACACCCTTCGGGGGGTGATGGTGGACAGGGCAGCAGGACCCTTTCGACGGCTGTTTCGATTGGCGGAACGGTGCACCTGCCATCTCGCGGACCGGGTGCTTGCGGTGAGCGGTTCCGTAGCCGCTGTGATGGTTCGTGACGGCATATGTTCGCCGGCAAAACTTAAGGTTGCAGCAAACGGAAGCAGCAATGGCGTGGACAGTGCAATACGATTCAACCCTGAGAAGTTAGACCCTGAGAAAAGACTCGTCGTACGACAACGCTCCCATATTCCGGAAAATGGAAGGGTGATCGGGTATGTGGGGAGAATCGTGGCCGGAAAGGGAATACGGGAGATGGCGGCTGCATGGGCGAGGATCCGAAGACTGCTGCCCAACACGTTCCTCTTGGTAATAGGTCCCATTGAACCCCAGGATCCGGTTCCGCCCGAGATTTTGGCAATCCTGGCCAAAGACGACAGGGTGCGTACCATCGCCTATGTACCCAATGAAGATATGCCCTATTATTACGATTTGATGGATGTAGTGGCATTTCCTTCCTATTCCGAGGGCTTCCCCAATGTGCCGCTCGAAGCCGCTGCCATGCAAGTCCCTGTAGTTGCCACGCGGGTTACCGGGTGCGTAGACGCGGTTGTAGACGGCGAGACGGGGTTACTCGTCGAGGCCGGGGACGATCGCGGATTGGAAATGGGTCTTGTCAGGTATCTGGAAGACGATGATTTGAGGAAAAAACATGGGGCCGCTGCCCGGGAACGGGCTCTAAACCATTATCGGCCGGAATTGGTGTGGGAAAGCCTGCACGGAGAATACACAAACCTTCTTGCCGAAAGAGCCAAGTACAGGTTTTCTTGAATCAGGTCGCACATTTTTTTCGGAGCAGATTGCCTCGCTTGGCCCGCGATGACGCTGCTCGGCCTGTCAATTGCGAGGAGCGCAGCGAGGACAACCGGGCTGACCGCGGGGCGGCAAGGCTCCGTTTTCAATGGCTAGCAATATAGAGAGGGTCCCTCCGATCTTACTTCTTTGAATGCACATTTCTGTGACACAAACAGAACAAAAACGAGGCGCGCGGGTCCAACCTGAATACGATGTGCTTCAGCGGAGATTCTTCTATCGGAATCGGAATGTATGGTTCTCATCACGGAGGAAAGTATGGGTCACGGTATTGTAATTAGCTGGATCATTTCAACTGTGGCGATCCTGATCGTCGCTCACCTGATTCCGGGTATCAGGGTAGGAGGATTGGGCTCGGCCATCATAGCTGCTGCGATCCTCGGACTCTTGAACGCACTGGTAAAACCGATCCTGGTTATCTTGACACTTCCCCTGACGATACTTACGCTCGGGCTTTTCCTTCTGATTCTCAATGCTCTGATGTTCCAACTGGCGGGAGCGTTCACGTCGGGATTTCGTGTGGAATCCTTCTGGGCGGCCTTATTGGGGTCGATAGTGGTCAGCATAATCACGTACCTGCTGAATTCGATAATGCGGTAATACATGCCGAGTTTTCGCGAGGCTGCTCATACCGTTTCGCTTTTCAGGATGTTACGTGGCGGGCATGCCTCCGCTGCGAACTGCACCGCCTGACCGCGCTTCGGGGACATGCCCGCCCTCTCCCCAGGGTACTCCCCTATTGGCGTAACGGTATCATGTTGTCGGGCATCGTACCATTTCGCTTGCGTGATACGTTGCGATACCACATGCGTGAAATCGGAGAGGCACTTCTGGTAAGAAGTTCTTCCCTGAACCCCGCCACGAGAACTTCTATAAAGATTCTTGAAAGTAATGTCGGTTTTGATCATGCGAAAGGATTGGAAGATTGTCATTGCGAGGGCAAAGCCCGAAGCAATCTCCAACCGACCAAAATCGAGATTGCTTCGTCGCTCCGCTCCTCGCAATGATGATTTGACCACAGGCATGCGGGCAAGAATTATGAGAACATCCGACACAATTTTCGAGAAGCGGTATAACACTCGCGGGAACCTGTCCGGTGAGAACCGTAGGCGGACGAGCGGGGAATCTTGAGCTCCGCCTGTCTCGTGCTCACGTGGGAGTCTTGTACGGTCGTCCGGGATAATTGATGTTAAAAGTGAACCCGGGAAATTGCCTCGGCAGCCGCATGATGTTGAACACCATCACCCCTATTGACAGACGGTCGATCCAGGAAGACAGAGGCCAACCGAAATGGACGTTCACCTGTCTGTCGGACATTTCGTACTCCACCACTTTCAAGAGAGCGACTATGTGATTGTAAATGCTTCGCCTGCTGGCAGCGAAACGGAAATGGTTCGGAGCCAGCTTGGGAGGCGCACCCTGCCGCGGATTGTAAAACATCACGTACACTTCATTGGTTTTCGTTTTGGCCAGAGCTTCTTCCCGGGGTCTGCGAAAATAGATATTAACCTGGGGTTCCGGTGATTCGGCCAGGTGGAGAATCATTTCCATTTGACTGTCTGTCTGCTCGATTTCCTTGATTTCAGGGGCTCGCTTTTTCACAACGATGAGCCCCGCGATCAACACGATTCCGGTGATTGCCGCCCACAATTCCGTGCCGTGCGGTTTCATCCACGCCAGGAACGACAAGCAGCTCACAAAAATGAGAAATATTGCCAGAGTGATCGCGCGGCTCGTATTAAAGTGAATAACTTCCTTCGTTCCCATGAAATAGCGATAAATAATAAGTGAGCCCATGTTGATGCAAAAGCTTGCGACCAGCCCTATGGCATACATGTCCGCAAGGATCATCTGGCTTCCCTGCGTAAGCAGGATGATAAAGGAAAAAAACGACGCGTTTGTCAGATGGATCCTGTACAACGACTCGTTTCTATTCGTCTTGATCAGCCAGTGAAATGCGTAGCGCTCGGCAACCCGTTCCAACAACTCGCTCGACGCCACAAACGCAGTATTGACGGCCATGATCAGTGTGAGACTGGCGAGGACGGCCATGACCACGCCAAAAGGCACTCCGTTCACGAGCGTGGCATAGTACGTGATCAAGTCGCCTTCATGCTGTGCAAAATCGATGGGCGCAGACAAGGCCAAGGCTGCGACTATCGGCGTGACGAGACCCACGGTACAAGCCAGAAAAATGTAAGCTTTCCCGATCTCTCTCCACGTGCGCACCAGGCCCGCGGTCTGCAACACCGATTCCACTCCTGAATATGCAAGGACGCAGCTTGCCACCGACGCAATGAAAATACCGTAATTATTAAAGAGCGATCCCGTTTGGAGTCTGTGTGTCGCATCTACGAACGATTCCTGGAGCCGTACAATGGAATCTGCATCCAGAGCCAAAACGCCGGAGACGATGAGATTGATGAATATTACGGCTGCAAATGCAAAAATCGAAAAGGTAAAACGAGCATTCTCACGAATTCCCAGGATATTCAGCCCGGCCACTGCCCAAACAATGGCCATGGATGCCAACATTTTCGAGAAATGAGACAGTTGAAAGAAAGATGTCGCGTTCTCCACTGCACTCACCGCGGAAATGCACGCGGTCAGAATGTAATCCACCATAATAGAGGACACGGCCACAAACGACACCGTGGGCCCCAGGACGAGATACGAAAAAGAATACACTCCTCCGCCGAATATGCCGTGGTGCTCCAGTATTTCGGCGATTTCCACCAGCCTCGTGGTCATGTAGTGGATAAATATCGCGGTAAAAGCAATGAAGACAATGGCGCTGGGCCCGATAAACCTGTGAGCTTCGGCAGGTGCGTAGAAAACGGAAGTGAGCTCGTCCATGAGCGTGATTATGGCCACGGCAAACCAGGTGAGCCATACTCGACCGCTTGAGTAATAGGTCAATATGCTCGGCTTCCTCAGCAGCACTATGAACAACGCTATAAAGAAGCCGTTTATCAGAACAAGGATGAAGGTCTTCATAAAACTCCGCTGGCCGCCGCTTCAAAGGCAATAAAAAAGCATAGACTAGCATAACAATGCCAGCGGCTAAACAAAAATAGGGTTCTATTGGTAAAGGCCCGCTATTTCACACTGTTGGGACGCCGAGGTCCTGACGCCGCGGAGGTTTGCCATACGACCGGAGCTCCGCACTCTCGATTCGTAATCATTGGGGTACTCGGGGGAGGTGTCTAACCTCTGTCGCTGCGAGGAGTGAAACGACGAAGCAATCTCGACAGTTAAAGTAATTCTCAAAAGTATTGCCGGAACGATAAGCCTTCCCGTGCATCTACAATGTTCAAGCAGGTCATTGCGAAGAGCGAAGCGACGGAGCAATCTCGCTTTGGCGACCGAGATTGCTTCGGGCTTCGCCCTCGCAATGACAGTCTTTCAAAATTGACGTATTTGAGAATCCCATAAAGCCGAGATCGCTTCGCAGGGCTCTCAATGACAGCCGTTTCCAGCCCACAACTGAATAGACACAACGATTGGTACCTATTTTTCAAAGACGCGCCCATCTCTTACGAGCAATGTCTTCCCATGTGGGGAGAGGCTTGAGTTCACGGCGTTTGCATTGCTGAGTGCCGCTCCAAGGGTGACCGATGCCGGGCTATTCACGAAAACACCGCCACGGTCTTCTCTCATGGACGATTTATTTTTGTGGAGTGTGAATCCTTTTGAGAGACAATGCATCGTGATAAACGATATTAGGGCATGAAGGAGGAACCAAGCGATGTTCATCCGGCACCAGTTTTGGGACGAAGTCAGAGCGAATTTCGATTATCCACGGAACATGCTGCCCGGAATAGAGGTGTGGCCGGGAGAAGGAGATTTTGCCGACTGGATTACGTACCACCTGACATCGGATCGTTCGGTGCTCTGCACATTACCTGAATTCAAATCTTCGCCCTTCTGCGGAATCGGATACCACGGCTGACTGGCTGCTCTACAAGACGCCAGGACGAACCGGTTCAAGGAGCGGAATTCCGGGAATCTCATAGAAGTTGCCAAAAGTTCTGACCGATTCGCGCTGCCGATCTCAGGGGTTCTCTCACCGCGGACACAGCAGAGCCGTCAAAGCTTGGTTCGGGAACCCCTGGGATCGGTGGACATCCAAACGGACATTGTTTTTGGCAACTGATCTCACACGTGCCGAAACCCCGGTCGGCTCTTATCCGCCGAGTTTCTTGCACAGTTCAGCCACTCGCGCTCCCAATTTTTTCGCAATATCGGCGGACTTATCGTCAGGTGCACCTACGGAGACTGCTCCATAATGGCCCGTCGCGGACATGGGGTCGCCCACGACGATCATTCCGTAGATGAGCAAGCACTGGAGAATCGACAGAATAGTGGTCTCGTTCCCTCCCGCCCAGAAACCGGAACTGGCAAAAGCCGCTCCCACCTTGTTCTCCATTTTTTTCCTGACACCCACGAATTCGTCGAACACCCTTTTCAAGTCTGCAGCCAAAACTCCGAAATATACGGGCGAACCCGCTATGACTCCGGCCGCATCGACGAAATCTTCTTTTGTGACTTCCTGTGTGGTCTTGAGAACAGCCTCCACTCCTGGAATGGACCGAACCCCCTCAGCCACCAATTGCGCAACTTTTCCTGTGTTGCCCGTCTTTGAGTAATACAGAATCAAAACGTACATTGTTTATCACCTCCAGAATGGTACCGTGTTCATGACGGAACGCCAAGCGTGACTCATACGAATGCGCTTTCAAAAAAGTAAGATTGGAAGGAGCCTCTTTAGTAAAGAGTGTCCCCCCCAAACCCCCTCCCAGAAACTCCTATCATGCGCCGGCATCTGCATTTCCTCAGCGGAAATGCAGATGCCGGCGAGTGCCAATAGTTCTTGAGGTGGGGTTCGGGGAGGAACGTCTTACAAGAAGCTCCTCCCCGATTTCAAGTATTTGAAAACGCATTCGTATCAGACCCTTGCGATTCCACGATGCGAAGAACAGGGGAGCGACTTCTCGAAAGATGCTTCACCCCGTTGAATGCGCATGCGCATGGGAATATATCTGAAGAGAGACATTCGGATGATCGGCGTCACGTTCCTTTCAAGAGTTTTTGAATTTGCGCTTTGGGGAGAACTCCCACAAACGATGCGGTGACTTCGGCGTTACGCATTACGAAAACAGTGGGTATTTTCTTTATTCCGAATGCTTGGACAAGTTCCCGATCCGAGACCATGACCAGTCCTACGATGGCTTTGCCTTTTGTCTCGTCTGCAACTTCTTTGAGGACGGATGCCATCCGCCGGCATGGCGGTCACGTGTCGCTGTAAAATTGAAAGAGAACCGGGCACGTGTTGGACGCCTCAACCACTTCGCGTTTGAAGTCCTTGAACGTGAACTGTCTCAGGACTCCCGTAACGTAGGGCATGGATGCCGGCGGAGGGGGGGTGGATGCTGGCTGAGGGGGAGAAGGAACCCGGGGGATTTCCGTCTCCGTACGGGAGTTGAGTCGCAATTCTCCGGATTCCGCCGGCCCGGTTTCCTGCGACCCCGCGTTCTGAGATTGATCTCCATCGGTCTGTTCCGGCACGAAATTCGGTTGGACGGGGGCTGGTTCTGCGGACTGCAATTTTATCCCCAGAGCGGTCATCTTTGTTTTCTGTTTGGCTCGGTACGTGGACCACGCTATGACTGCGCCTCCCACCAGTGCAAGAATGACTACGCTTGCAATGACCGTCATCCAGTTCTTCGGGCTCATGGAATCAGGATCGTGCGTCGAAATCCGCGGCACTCCCGGATTGGCTTGTTCCTGCTGCTGACGAGCCACGAATTTGTCTATGACGATTCCACACGCAGGGCATTCCCGCACGTGAGACGCCTGGGTCGCGTTGCATGCGGGACATCGCCATTCAGGGTATTGCGGATCTATAGAGCGAGTCGATGGTGGAACGGGTTGCAGCCTCCGCCGTTCCTGGTCGGTGAGGATCCCCTTTGACGACAATTGAGAGCAGACTGACTCGAGTGCCTTGTCCGATAGCTGATATTTCGATTTCAGGGCTGAGCCGTCCATGCCTGAACGGATGTCCGTCACTATCTCTCTTGCGTTGATTTTTCTCTTACCCGAATCAGTCACCCGAATTTCCTTTTCGCCCCCATCGTCTCGCGTGTAGTCCGCCCCACCATCATACGGTATCCTGTATGTCCGGTATAGTAAATTACGCGTGTTCCATGCAGCATTCGCCAGTGATCATACGCATTCGCCACAAGGTTTATGATATGCCGGGGTTGAGGGCTCTCCTGAGCGAAGTGATGAGACGGCTCTGCGTCGTCCGCAGCGAAGGAGAGCCCCCAGCTCGTGTTCAAAATCGAGTTACCTGCAAGAAAAGCGAATCCGTATCAACGTTCATTTCGCATCGGAGTACTGCATGGAGGCGAACGGAGAGCACGCGGAGGGTTACGAAGCCGATGCATACCGTATTGTCATTCAAGTGCATCTCGACAGGTATTTTGAAGGACGTGTCGATTTTTCGCGTGGATTGCATTGCTCATTTTTTGTTCAATGGATAAGATCAGATAAATAGGGCTGTCAGGGGGTTGCTATGTTGAAGGTGATTTCTGTGCGCGTCGCGATTATAGCCGTTTCAATGACGTTTTTTGCTCACGTCACAGGAGCGGAAATCGTCTCCACCGCCCGTGCCGCAGGTGAGGGTGAACAAAATAATGCGTTCGTAGAAGCATGCTGCCACGGCCAGATGGAGGTAATGAAGTTTCTGGTGGAAAAGGGGGTGGATATTAACCACAAAGAAGACAATGGCATTACGGGGCTCATGTGTGCCGCGGCGTTTTGTCACCCTGAGACTGTGGAATATCTCCTGCAGTTGGGAGCGGAAGTGGACGCAACTGACGGTACGGGAGAAACGGCCCTGATCAAGGCGGCATGCAAGGGTTGTGTAAAAGCCGTCGACCTGCTCCTGGACAAGGGCGCTTATGCGGATACGGCTCTTGCCAACGGCGTCACATCCCTTATGTGCGCTGCAGCAAATTGCCATCCGACGATTCTGGAGCAACTCTTGCGCGGCAAGGCACGGGTCGATATTGCAGACGCGAACGGTGAGACAGCACTTATAAAGGCTGCTTGTCAGGGATGTACGGAAGGTGTCAAAATACTTCTGAAAGCCGGCGCGAGCCCGGACGCACGAACCAAGAATGGCGTCACGGCCCTGAGATGCGCTTCGGCCACGGGCAAACTCGAAGTGGTCAAGATACTCATGAATTCAACCAAATGACATTTCCGGGAAGGAGGTCCCGTTAGTTCGTCTCTTCTTCCTCGAAATACCCCAGTTTCTTCATATAATGTTTCAACGAATATCGAGAAATCTTCAAGAGTTTGGCTGCACTTTGTCTGCTGCCTCCAGACCGTCGCAGTGCCTCAGTGATGAGAAATTGTTTCAACTCTTGGGTCATCTGATGGAGAGACTGGTCGCCCGGAAAAGATACGGAGAACGTTGTTTTTTGATCGTGCGGCAATAAGCCCTGGCTGTCACCTAATTCCAGTGCGGGAAACCCTATCTCTTTTCCGTGTGAAAGAATCATGGCCCTTTCCAGGACATTGCGCAGTTCTCTCACATTGCCCGGCCAATCATAGCTCTTCAATTGTTCCATGGTTCTTGAATCAATAATCGGCAAGACAGAAAGCTGCAATTCTGTCTGCAGGTGCGAGAGCATGTCACGGACGAGCATCGGAATGTCCTCGCGTCGTTCGCGCAGGGGAGGAACAGTTATGGACACCACGTTGAGGCGATAAAAAAGATCCAGCCGAAATCGGCCGTCCTCGACCTCTTTCGCGAGATCCCTGTTCGTGGCTGCGATCAATCGTGCATTGACCGAGATTTCTCTTTCGCCCCCAACGCGGGTAAACTTCCGGGTATCAAGAAATGTCAATAGCTTGCCCTGCAGCCCAGGCGAAAGCTCCCCGATTTCATTTAGCAACAGCGTCCCACCTTCAGCCAGCTCCAACAGGCCGCGTTTTCGACCGCTTGCCCCGGTGAAGGCCCCTCTCTCATGGCCGAATAATTCAGATTCTGCAAGCTGGGGCGCCACTGCCGCACAATTGATGGAAAAGAACGGCCCATGCGGACGCGCCGAATGGTCGTGAATGTATCGGGCCAAATAATCTTTGCCGCTACCGCTTTCTCCAAGCAGCAGAACCGTGCTCTCCGTAGACGCAGCGACTCGTAGTCCGCTCACAGTAGTTCTCATTGCCGGGGAAGGATACTCGTCAAGCACTGTGGGTGCGACAAAATCTCTCCTCTTCAGATAACTGATGTCACGCGCTATGGAGCATATGCCTGAAATGGCCCCTGACTCGTCCCTCAGGGGCACCGAAATCATATGCAATGTACGAGTCGAGCCACCAACGCTGAACGAATGTTCAGTCTCCACATTCTCTCCGTCGAGAACGCGTCGGTCGACATCTTCCAGGTAAGAAGCCTGTTCAGGAGCAAAAAGGTCCTTGGGAGTTTTTCCGAGCAATTTCGAAACGGATCGGCCGAGCAATTGTTGTCCGGGTGGGTTTACATGAGTCAGCCTTGACTGCCTATCTTTAATATAGATGAAGTCTCGGGCAGTCTCGAAAACTGCTCTGAAGCGCTTTTCACTCTCAAGGAGCGCTTTTTCGGCGAGCTGCTGTTCGGTGATATCGCGAGTAAAGACAACCAGGCGATCTACTTTTCCCTCAGGAGTGAACACTGGATAGACGTGGTTGTCCAAAACCCTGCCGGCCCGTGTGTCCTCGTATCTGGCTGCTTTACCGGAGACGACAACCTTTCGATGTTTGGCCTTCCTGATCTTGGCAAGGTCAGGCAAAAGAATATCATAGTTGCTGGAGCCGACGAGTTCGTTTACCGTCCGGTTGAGCCTCCGGGCCGCAGTTTCGTTCAAGGAAATGATACGGCCGTCCGTGTCCAGCATCAACAAAGATTCGGTTATCGCGTTGAACACCGCTTCCAATGTTTCCTTCCCTCTTTGAATGGCCCTCTCTGCCTGATTACGACCCGTCGTATCCCAGAAAGTCACCACTGCCCCTGTCTTGTTTCCGCTTTCCGTAATAGGATTGATGGCAAGTTCCACGTCGAAGCTGCTGCCGTCTTTTTTCCAAAAGATCTCGTCCGTGGTATGGCGTATGACACCCTCTCTGAGAGAGGCATAGATTGGACAATTTTCCTCCTCATATGGGCTCCCGTCAGGTTTGGAATGATGCACGACCTCGTGGCTCTTCCGGTTGACCAGTTCGTCCACTTCATATCCGAGCATGTTTGCGGCAGACCGATTCACAAATGTGATATTCCCCTCTGAATCCAGGCCCAGAATTCCTTCCCAGGCCGAGTTGAGAATCAGTTCGAGCCTGCTTCGCAGCAGCCGAACCTCTTCTTCCCTTTTCTTGCGCCGAGTTATATCCGTTATTACAGCACAGCTCCCTATGAATTCTCCCCGGAAATCCCACAGAGGTCTCGGAGACATGATTGTAGCAACTTGACGCCCGAGTTTCCCCGTCCAGGTAACCTCGTAGGATGTATCATGCACGATCGCCGGAAGGTTCTCGACCGTCTGATTAAACGTATCGAGGAAATCGCCGGCCGAGTGACCGACCAGCTCTTGCTGAGAGCATTGGAGCATTTCACACAATTTACTGTTCGCATAGGTAATGAATCCATGTGCGTCTTGAATCGCGAACCCTTCATTCATTGTTTCTATCAGGGTTCTGTACCGTTCCTCACTCTCTCGAAGGGCGCTTTCAGCTCTCCTTTGGGCGGTGATATCGCGAACCACGGACAGGCTGGCCTCTCCCCATGTCGGGTCGTGCACGACCACCGAATCGAGGATCACGTCTATGATCGTCCCGTCTTTTTTCACGTACCGGTACGAGACATCCCCGATTTTTCCTTCGCTCCAGAAGTGAGCGAGCCTGGCCTGAAGATCGACGCATGACTCAGGGGTCATCACGCAGTCAACCTTTCGGCCAACCACTTCATCACGGGCGTACCCCATTACAGTCAGCCATTTGAGGTTGACGTTCCGAATAATCCCGTTCCGGTCGATGGAATGCATCATTACCGGCGCATTGTCGTAAATCTGGCGAAACCTGAACTCACTTTTGTGCAGCGCCTCATCCGTTCGTCTACGGTCCCGACGGATCTCGGCCTCACGCAATTCCCGCTGCACAGCCGGAACGAGCCTTGCCAAGTTATCTTTCATGACGTAGTCGTGAGCTCCGGCTTTCATGGCCTCAACTGCCGTTTCTTCGCCAATTTTGCCGGATACCACTATGAAGGGTATGTCCAGGCCGTGGCTCTTAAGAAGCGCAAGAGCGTCACTCCCACTAAAGCGGGGCATCCTGTAATCGGATAATACGAGGTCCCATTCGTCGCTTGATAATGCATCGGCCATTGTTTCGGATGTTTCCACGCGGCGGTACAGAACCTCGAAGCCGGCAAGCTCCAGCTCGCCGACCATCAACAAAGCGTCATTTTCAGCATCCTCGGCAATCAACACCCGTAAGCACTCAGGCATTTCAGCTCTCCTGGAATGAATGATCCTTGCGCCCTCTTCCGCCTCGGGCGACTCATATACCGGTTCTCGAAAATTGTGTCGGATTTTCTCACAACTCTGGCCCGCATGCCGGTGGTCCAATCATGTCATTGCGGGGAGCGGAGCGACGAAGCAATCTCGATTTTGGTCGGTTGGAGATTGATTCGGGCTTTGCCCTCGCAATGACAATCTTCCAACCTTTTCGCGTAATCAAAACCGACATTACTTCCGAGAATCCCTGCTAAGAGAGACCTACATTTGTGGAGGGGGTTCGTTCAAGACTAACCAGTAGAGCCCCAGTTGCTTAACGGCTTCGACGAACTGACCAAAGTCAACGGGTTTACGCACGTAGGAGTTAGCGCCCAACGAATATGACTGGATTCGGTCCTGCTCCTCTCTTGAGGAGGTCAGCACGACGACAGGCAGGAACTTGGTACGGTCGTTAGCTCTCAGACGGCGCAGTACCTCCAGACCGTTGAGTTTGGGCAGCTTCAGGTCCAAGAGCACAACCACCGGCAGGAAGCGAGCCTCATCTCCCTCATACGGGCCGGTACCAAAAAGGTAATCCAAGGCTTCAGCTCCGTCACGTACGACAACCACCGGGTTTCCGATGTTGTTTTCCTGGAGCGCAACCAGGGTCAACTCCTCGTCATCAGGATTGTCTTCCACCAACAGCACTACTTTTTGATTCAAATTTTACCTCTTAACGGGAGACTAAAATAGAACGTGGCTCCTTGGCCGACTGCGCCTTCAGCCCAGACGGTTCCGCCGTGGCGGTGAAGCACGCGTTGCACAATGGCGAGGCCAATCCCCGTGCCAGGGAATTCCGTCATTGAGTGGAGGCGCTGAAATGGTCCGAATAACTGATCAACATAGTTCATGTCGAACCCGGCGCCGTTGTCGCTGACAAAAAAAACCGGGTCGCTGTCGTGCTCCGCAAGGCCAAATTCGATGCGAGCATCGGGGGTATTCCCGGTAAATTTCCATGCATTGTCCAGGAGATTTGCCAGAGCTGCTCGAACAAGGCGCTCATCGCCCACGAGCTGCACATCGTTCGCGATGACAAACTCCACGCTGCGATCGGGCTGGCTCTCTCTCAGCTCTTCTTCAATCTCTCGAGCTACTCCGCTCAGGTCAATCTTTTCCCATCGCATCTCCGCGCGGGTCAAACGTGACAATTTCAGGAGATCGTCGATCAACTGACCCATGCGCTGGGCCGCGGCTCGTGAGCGTTGCAGATAGTCCCGGCCTTGCTGGTCCAGGAGGCTACCGTATTTTTCCACCACTAATCGGCTAAAACCGTCTATACCCCTCAGGGGCGCTCTCAGGTCGTGCGAGACAGAATAAGCAAAGGCCTCCAGCTCCTTGTTCGCTGCCTCAAGTTGGGCGGTTCGTTCTCTGACCCTCTGTTCTAGTTCGACGTTTAGCTGCCGGATTTCTTCCTCAGCTTCTTTGCGCTCCTCTTCTCTTTTCTGCAGGCCACTCGCCATGTCGTCGAAAGCGGTAGCCAATTGATCGATTTCGCCGCATCCCGGCAGCGGACCCGTGCGAGCGCCCAGGTCGCCTGAGGCAAGTTGTTTCGTCGTGTTCATCAGCACATTCACGCCCCGCATTATGAACACCTGACTGAAAAACAAGGCCGCTGCCAGCCCCAGCGCCGTTGCAATTCCAAGCGAAATCAAATTGGCCGCCATGATTCGATCTGAAGGGCCATATGCAACCGTCTGGGGAATCCCCACGTAGACAAAGCCGGCTTGCGGATCAGGACCGAGCGGCCTGAAGCCATACAGGCGCGGCACGTCCTCCATGCCGACCGCTTCAGCCACACCCTCTTTTCGGGCGAGCACGCGCTTGACTATATCCACGTCGGGTATAGAACGGCCAATCCATTGTCCCGGATCAGGCCAACGAGCGAGGACTTGGCCGTGAGAATCAATGATGTTGAGCACCGAACCGGCAGGAAGCCGAGCCACGGAAGCCCGTTTGATCAGCCATGACAGGTCAAGGCTTGCGACTACAACGGCCCGGGTTTGGCCGGCCTCGTCCATCGTCGGATAGGCAAAAGCCATCGTCGGCTTACCGGTAAAGCGGCCGATCAGAAAATCACTGACGGCCAGGCCACGTGTCTTGAGGGCGGTCTGAAAGTAGTCCCTGTCGGCAAGGTCGATGGGATTGCCCGTGCGGCTCGAGCACAACACACGGCCATCCGGATGAGCGACTGCCAGCGCCGTATAGAATGGGTGAATCTTGTTGAGAATCTCCAATGTGGACGCACACGACTGAGAGTTACGATCCATGATGGCCGGGAATTGCGAGAGAGAAACAACGAATTGGCCCGTCATGGTAATCAGTTGTTCCGCTTCCGCAGACACAAGAGTGGCCAGTCTCAAGGCGTTTTCTTGAGCGTCCACTCTCGCCGACCGGCGCTGTTCGGCACCGTTATAGATGATCAGGCCTGTGGCCGGCAGGGTTGCGAGGACCACCACGAAGATCAAGCGGAATCTGAGGCTGTGGAGAAAAGTGGTCATTTCTTTCCAATATGGTACTGCGAGAATGATTTCGCTTGAAGATTTGAAGCATTTTCGATGTGGAGCCGCATCGAAAAGCGAAACAACGGATTCCAATTGCCTGCGAGTCTGAGATTTTCTTATGATGTGCTATGATATGACACTCTTCGAACCTGGTAAATTGTGCCACATCGAAAGTTTGGGAGCAAGCGGTTTCAACGCCAGGCACTGGTGCGTGTTCGGTACAAGACGGGCTCCGCCCGCAACTGATGGATACCGCTCAAGAAGAACGGATCTTGACAGTCAATATAAGAAAGCCCCAGCGCTCATGTACGTGGATGAACACGTTTGCATGATGCACAAGGATTGGAAGTCTGTTGCAGAAACTGTTAACATTATTTGGAACGCAGGTGGGTGGCGACTTGTCCGGCAGAAAGTGAAGGGAGATTATGAAGAGAATTTTATTACTTGGGCTGATCTCGATCTTCGTATTGACGTGTACAGCTTTGGCAATTGCGGACGATGCTGCGGATGCCAAGGCGCTCGTGGAAAAAGGCGTTGCCATGGCGAAGGAAAAAGGCTTGGACGAGACGCTCAAAGCCATTGGCGATCCCAAAGGGCCCTTTG
>DATHCX010000173.1:0-46318 GCA_035319325.1 Desulfomonilaceae bacterium | reverse complement strand
GAAGGTCAGCGGCCGGTCTCCCGGATTGGATGAGGGCGGCCGGCTGCACGGAACCGCGTTCAACGATATGAGGGTACGTCGGAATTGCTGATACTATTGCGCTTTCAAACGAGCAAGATTGGGAGGACAGAGCCTGAAGCAATCTCTAACCGACCAAGACCGAGATTGCTTCGTCGTTCTATTCCTCGCAATGACATGATTGCATGGTCGCAATGTGGGCGAGAGTCGTGAACGAATCCGACAGAAATTTCGAGAACTGCCTTAGATTTCTTCTTTACCCTTTTACCACTCCAAGTGGTCTGATTTTGGCCACTTTCCGGGAGAGACCGGCCCGTTGCACCACGTCGACCACGAGACTCACGTCCTTGTATGCTTCGGGGAACTCTTCCCGAAGCGTTTTTCTGCCCACCCACCTGGGGTGAATGAGATTGTCCTGGAGTTCGCGTTCTATGGATCTACCCTTTGTCCTCTTGAGCGCTTCGTGCCGGGAGAGGAGCCGGCCTGCTCCGTGGCACGTGGAGCCGAAGGTCTCGTCCATTGAACCCGGATCCCCTGCGAGCACGTACGATGCCCGTCCCATGTCTCCGGGAATCAAAACGGGCTGTCCCGTGGAACGATACACGGCAGGGAGTGCAGGGTGGCCGGCCGGAAATGCACGGGTCGCGCCTTTGCGATGAACGCACACTTTTCTCTCCTTCCCGTCCACCTTGTGAGTCTCCATTTTCGCTATATTGTGGCAAACATCGTACAGAAGACGCCAGCCAAGCTCCCGAGGCGAATACCCGAGTGCTTCCTCAAAGGTAACCCGCGCCAGGTGCATCAGAATCTGACGGTTGTTGAAGGCAAAATTTGCGGCCGCAGCCATGGCTCCAAGATATTCCCGTGCCAGCGCGGTATTCAGACGAGTGCATGCAAGCTGCCTGTCCGGGAGCTCAATCCGCTGTTCGGCCGCAGCTTTGAGCATTCGCGCAAGAAAATCGTCGCACACCTGATAACCGAATCCCCTGGAACCGCTATGCGCCATCACCGTGATCTGCCCGGGAAAGATGCCCCACGCGGCCGCGGTTTTTTCGTCAAAGATCGCTTCGATGAATCCGATTTCCAGGAAGTGGTTTCCCGAGCCGAGCGTTCCCAACTGATCCTTGCCACGCTCGTACGCCCGATCGCTTACCACAGCGGGATCGGCCCAATCCAGGACTCCTTGCTCTTCAATTCGCTCGAGGTCGGATTGCTCTCCCATGCCCTGTTTCACGGCCCATTCAGCTCCCATCCTGAGCATGCGTTGCATCTCGGGTTTCGTCAGCTTGATTCCGCCTCTGGAACCGAGACCGCTGGGCACTTTGTGGAACAGTGCGTCAATGAGTCCTCTGATCTGCGGGAACAACGTTTCTCTATCCAAGTCGGTCAGCGCCAGCCTGACTCCGCAATTGATGTCATATCCGACGCCGCCCGGAGAAACGATACCTTCATCCATGTCGAATGCCGCAACGCCGCCGATGGGAAAACCGTAGCCCCAGTGGACATCCGGCATGGCCATGGACCGGGCAACAATTCCCGGCAAGTGTGCCACGTTGTATACCTGATCGGCCGATTCGTCTTTTTCAATATCCGGCAATATGTTCGGATCGGTAAAGATCAGACCGGGAACCCGCATTTTCCCGCTTCTGGGAATTTGCCAGCGCACTTCATCAATTTGTACCAATGTGTACGGTTTCTGAGCCATGCAGCATCATCTCCTCCCGCAAGGCGGACACCTCCCGCCTCTTCGCACCATTCCTGTTCGAAGGATAACCATGAGCGATTCTATTGAAAACCGTGCAACAGCAATACCGACTATTGCGCTCCGGCCTGCCTGAGGCCGAACAAAAGGAACAACAATATTCCGATCCCCAGTGTTACTGCAAAAGGAGGAGACTCGGCAAATCGAGCCGCGTAAACCGTCACGGCGAAGAGCACGGCGGCGAACTCCGCTCCCAAGGCGATTCGAAACGAGGTACTCCAGAACCGAGGGCGGTCGGGAATGAATTTTTCAATCCTCGGCCATAGAGCGTTTCCGATGAGGACGTACAAGAGCACTGAACAGATAACTCCGCCGAGGACATCCATAGGAAAATGAGCGGCGACGAACACTCTGGACAGGGAAACCAGCACTGCCATTCCGAGAGCCACAGCAGCAGCCTTCCTGGACGGCGAGAAATGGGCGATGGCAAGGCCGGCTGACATGGCCGCTGCAGCGTGTCCCGATGGAAAAGACCCCGATTTCAGCAACGGGCCTACCACGTGCACGGTGGACAACACCACGACCGGCCTGGGAAGTGGAAGCATGCCTTTGAGCACGTGCACCAAAGCGCTCGACAACACCAGGAGCGCAATGCCCAAAACCGTTACGCGGGGATTCACGATCAAGAATGCGCCCAGGAGAACCCCCAGGAGCAGGCCGTCGCCGAGAGTGGTGAAACACAACCACAACTCGTCCGTCAACGGCGCATGGTATCCGTTGATGAGAGAGAACAGGAACACGTTGTTCGTACGGACAGGGATCAGTGCAGCCGTCAAAAGAATGAGTGCAATCGGAGCCAACCACCGCGTCCACTCGGAGTGTTCCGGGGGATCTTCATCAGATGTCGAACAGGATTTTCGCCGAGTATCCGGAGACTGTTTTTTCCACGGAAATAGCATGATAGGTGACGCCCTTTATTTCTATCTCCCGCTGGTCATCGGAGCTGCGCCTGTTTCCCGTAACTTTGGCCCTGAGCTTTGTGGAAGCGAGTTCGAAAATATCTACGGCCGACAAGAGAAATCCGCGAGTCTCGTGTTCGTACAACAGCTCGCGAAGCCAGTTCACCAGAAGCTCTTCCGGTTCCGCCGCTTCCAGAATAATTTCCAGAACTATTTCTTCCTCAATGTGAGCACCGGAAGCGAGGAGACACGTAAAACCTTCGGCAGCATTCAGGAAAAGCTCTTGCAACGTGACTCCGTACACTTCCATACGAACATCCGCGGTATGTTCGAGGAATCTCCATTTATCGCCGGATTCACACTCCTCTGCTTCATCATTCGTCGGCCTGGGGTTCGTCGTCCGGCTCTTCTTCATCTTCCAATTCATCTTCAAAATCTTCTTCAATCAATTCGTCGGAAATCGGGACGTCAGCTTCTTCGATTCCTTCCGATTCGGCTTCCTCGTCTTCGGAGATTTCTGCCCGCGCCACGTCCACAACGTGTTCGCCGGGGTCCATGCGAACAAGAGTCCTGCCCATGGTGTTCCGGCCAATCACCGAAATATGGTCCATTCGCAGACGAATGATTCTTCCGCCGGACGTGAGAATCAGGAGGTGATCGGAGTCTTCCACCGTCTGGATGCCGACCACGTCTCCGAGTTTGGCGGTGTTCTTGATGGTTATGACACCCTGGCCCCCGCGGTGCTTCACGGGATATTCCGAAAGTGCAGTGCGTTTCCCGAATCCGCTGCGGGTGATGGTCAACAGCGTGCCGTTTCCGTCACCGATTACTTCCATTCCTATGACCGAATCATCCGGTTTCATCCTGATGCCGGTGACGCCCCGGGCCTGCCGGCCCATGGGCCTCACCTGATCCTCGGAGAACCGGATTGCTTTTCCTTTTGCCGTGGCCAGGAGAATATCGCTGTTTCCGGTGGCGAAGTTTACTCCTATCAGTTCGTCGTCCGGTTCTATGGTCACGGCTATGAGACCTGAGAGTCTTGGCCTGGAGAATTCTTCAATTGCGGTTTTCTTTATTTTCCCCTTGGCCGAAACCATGACCACGAATCCTTCGGTGCCGAGCTGCTGGAGCGGCAGGATTTTGCGGATCTTCTCCCCCGATTCCAGTCTCAGAAGGTTAATGATCGCCTTGCCTTTGGCGTACGGTCCCTCCTCCGGGATTTGAAAAACTCTGATCCAGTGAACTCTCCCGCGATTGGAAAAACAGAGCAAAACGTCATGGGAAGACGCGAACAGGATCTGATTCACGACGTCCTCGCTCCCCACTTTCGTTCCGATTCTTCCCTTTCCGCCCGGCCTCTGGGTTTTGTACAGGCCTTCGGAAAGCCGTTTCACGTATCCCTTGCTGGAGAAGGTTACCACCACGTTTTCCCGAGGAATGAGGTCCTCGTCCAGCATATCGCCTTCCTGGTCGACAATCTCGGTGAGGCGGAGATCCGAAAATTGCTCCTTAATATGAGTGAGTTCAGAGACAATAATATCCAGGATCTTTTGCTCGGAAGCCAGGATGCCTTCCAGTTCCTCCATACGGGCCGTGACCTGTTTCAACTCCTGAAGGATTTTGTCTCTTTCCAATCCTGTGAGCCTTTGCAGGCGCATCTCGAGAATTGCCTGTGCCTGAATTTCGCTCAATGCAAAGGTGTTCACCAGCGCTTCACGAGCCGCTGCAGGATTTTCCGCCCCTCTGATGATGGCTATTACCTCGTCGAGATGATCCAGCGCTATCTTCAGGCCTTCGAGAATGTGGGCCCGTTCTCGGGCTCTTGCAAGTTCAAACCTGGTTCTGCGTATGACCACTTCCCGTCGAAAATCTATGAACCGCTGGAGAATCTCCTTGAGGTTCATCTGGCGGGGCCTGACATTGTCCACGCAGAGAAGCTGAATTCCGAAGTTTGTTTGGAGCTGGGTATACCTGAAGAGTTGATTGAGCACGACGTCTGGATTTTCGTCTTTTTTCAGCTCAAAGACCACTCTCATCCCTTGACGCGCAGATTCATCCCGAATGTCCCGTATACCGGGTATCCGCTTGTCTTTGACGAGATCCGCGACGTTTTCCACCATGCGAGCCTTGTTCACCAAATACGGAATTTCCGTCACAACGATCCGCTGAAACCCTTTCCCCGCGTCCTCTATTTCGGCCTTTGCCCGCATGCGTACACTGCCGCGACCCGTGGTGTACGCATCCATTATTCCTTGCCTGCCGTAGATGAAGCCTCCGGTGGGAAAATCCGGACCAGGGAGGTGACGCATGAGTTCTGGTATTGTCGCTCCGGGGTTCTGCACCAGGTGTATGGTGGCGTCCACCGTTTCACCCAGATTATGGGGTGGTATGCTCGTCGCCATACCCACGGCTATTCCCTGAGAGCCTATTACCAGAAGGACCGGAAAACCCGCGGGCAGCACGACCGGTTCCTGCTGGGTATTGTCGTAATTCGGAGCGAAATCGACGGTCTCCTTGTCCAGGTCCTCCATGAGGGCCTGACAGACGCGAGCCATCCGGACTTCCGTGTATCGCATGGCCGCAGGCGAATCACCGTCAACGCTGCCGAAGTTTCCCTGACCGTCCACGAAGGGATATCGCATGGAAAAAGGCTGAGCCATGCGTACCAGGGCATCGTACACGGCTGTGTCTCCGTGAGGATGGAACTGACCGATTACGTCTCCGACGACTCGAGCGGATTTGCGATAAGCTCTGTTCCAGACGTTCCCCGCCTTGTGCATGGCGTACAGAATTCTTCGATGGACCGGTTTCAGGCCATCGCGCAGGTCCGGCAAAGCCCGTCCCACTATGACGCTCATCGCGTAATCCAGGTATGACTTCTGGATTTCCTCTTCAATTCCTACGGTATTCTTCTCATGGAGCACAGCCAAATGTGTTTTCCTCTCTTACGCTCTGAAACCGATCCGAAACGGGTTAAACTAGGGGCGAATCATTTCCTTTCAAGAATTTTGGGGCCCAGGCGCAACTGTTTCACCGTTACAAGCTTCGATCTGCTCATCTCAATCTTTCAGATTGAGGGGGTCTCCGCTCGGCAGTCCCAATTCTCGCGCTCTGAGGACTCTTCGCAAGACCTTTCCTGACCGCGTTTTGGGCAATTCGTCAATAAACTCGATTTCCAGCGAAGGCAAATCGGCAAAGTTGTTTTTCACGAAATTCTGAATTTCGAGGTTCAGCGACTCCGATGCAGGGAACCCCCGATTGACCTTGACGAAAACCTTGATTTCCACTTCGCCCGGAGTGGCGTTCTTCGATATGACCGCGGCTTCCGCAACAGCACGGTGTAACCCGACGACCTGTTCGAAATCATACGGGCCCACGAAATTTTGCCCGAGCTTTATGAGATCGTCGTTCCTGCCCTGATGATAGTAGTACCCATCTTCATCCTTGATCACCATGTCGCCCGTAAGAAACCATCCATTGCGGAAGTATGCGGTAAATCGTGCTTCATCCCTCCATACGGCTCTCATCAAGCATGGCAAGTCACTCTTGAGAGCCAGTTCTCCGAGGGTCAAAATCGACAGTTGCTCGCCGTTCTGGTCCAGCACCGCGGCCTCAACGCCGGGGACCGGTTTTCCCATGGATCCCGGCTTGATGAGTTGCGACGGGAAATTCGCCATGCAAATCATTCCGGTCTCAGTCATCCACCACGTATCGTGGGGCGAATGCTTCAGGTTCTCCCGTACCCAGTAAAACAGCTCGGGCAGCAAGGTTTCTCCTACCGTGGCTATATGGCGAAGGTGAGACAAATCATATTGCCGCGGCAGGTCTTTGCCCGCCTGCATGAGCCTACGCACAGAGCGGGGCGTCGTGTACCAGGTGGTCACCCGGTGTATTTCCAGTGTCCGGTACCACTGCGATGCATCGAACTGGCTTCCCTGAATTATGGATGTCGCTCCACAGAGCCACGGAGCAAATGCGCCGTACACGGTGCCCGTGACCCACGCGGGCTCGCCATCCGTCCACAGCACCGAGCTTTCAGTCAAGTCCAGCACGTATCTCCCCGTGATCAGGTGCCCGGCCATATCGTGATGAGCGTGTACGACCCCTTTGGGAGGGCCCGTGGACCCTGACGTGTAGAGGAGATACAACGGAGTCTCGGGAGGCAAGAACCTGATATCGCATTCCTCCGGCATATGTTCGGCAACCTGGTCGAGAATCACCTCGCCGGAGAAAAGCCCCATTTTTGGGCCGTCGGTGAGAAAAACGTGTTTCACGTCCTGCATCGCATTTTCGGGAAGTCGCCCCACGAGATCCGGATGAGTAATCAGCCCTCGCGGTTCCGCATCCAGAATGCGCCATCCGAGTTCCTCGAACCCGAGTGCCGGATAGAGAACGGAAAAAATCACCCCGATTCTGGCGCAGGCCAACATCGCAAAGTAAATTTCGGGGCAGGGCCGCAGAAATATGAAGACCCGATCCCCTATCTTGAAGTTGTATTTGGTGAGCAGATTCGCCCACCTGCACGATCTTTCCTTCATTTCCGCGTACGTGAAGCTCGTGCTTTGTCCCGCTTTTTCAAAAATGATTGCAGGCTTGTTCCTAGTCACAGGATCGTCGGCCCATTTGTCGATGGCATCCTGCACAATATTTATCTGCCCGTTTTCTGTATGAAAAAGACTCGCTTCCACGTCGGACCAGCGAAACGATTGGTATGTTTCATAGTACGATTTCAGATTCGCTTCAGGGTTTTCAGCCCTGACTCTTGCCTTTATCATGGTTGTCCCGCTCTTCGTTCACGAAGGACCGCTCTATTGCTGCGATCCGCAAGTTCCTGTTTTGTTTATGACGTCCAGACTCCGTACTTGGCGTGGACTTGCCGCGCTCTTTCCACCACTTCACGGCCCACGCGGGTTGATACCAGCGGAATCCTGCCCCTCCTGCCGTCGAAGGTCAAGACGTTCAGGACTTCTCTCACCGAATTGACGAGCGCCCATAGGTCGTACCCGCCTTCCAGCGAGAAGAGGAGAGGAGCGCCCTTCGCTGCATCGGCCAACTGGAGAACCAGCTGAGCCAGCCAATAATACGCCTTTTCGGACAGCCGCGTTCGTCCCAGGGGATCGCGCTGATGAGCGTCAAATCCTGCTGCAACCAGAATCAATTCCGGCTTAAACCGTCGGACAACGGGCGTCAAAATATCGCGATAAATATGAAGAATGTCATTGTCTTCCAGTTCTTTGGGTACGGGGATATTCACGTTATACCCCGTTCCTTCCCCTTCTCCCGTTTCTTCCCAATCTCCCGTATGCGGGTACCATCCCATGTAGTGCGACGAGAGATACAGTACGTTGTTATCCGAATAAAAGAGGTCCTGCAGGGCATTGCCGTGATGAATGTCCCAATCCACTATGAGCACTTTCTTTATGCCGTGCCGCTTGATGGCGTACTTTGCCGCCACCCCCAGATTGTTGAAAATACAGAAACCACCTGCTCTATCTCTTAGAGCGTGATGTCCCGGGGGACGAACCATCGCGAAACAGACCCGGCATTCGTCGGTGAGTAGCGCATCCATTGCCTTGATACAGCCGCCTGCGGCGAGCCAGGCAGCTATGTACGTGTTGGCGCTGACCGGCGTATCGGGAGCCAATGTGGTGAAGTCCCGTCCCGCAGTGCTGAGGATCTGTTTGACATATCCCGGCGTGTGCACCTGTTCCAGCTGTTCGAGCGTCGCCATTTCCGGCTCGATCGTGATCACCCGATCGACGAAATCCTTGTCCAGCATCCGGTACAGGCTGCGAAGACGGTTCGGGCTTTCGGGATGCACAATGCCCGGTTTGTGTTCAAGATACCTCACGTCGCGAACTATCCCAACTTTCAGCGCCAAGTTCACCTCACAAACAGAGGATCATAGTTCTTTCCAGCTCACCCTCGTCACAGAATGCAAAGCCGACTTTCCTATAGACGTGAATGGCCCGGAAATTGTACGACTCCACGGTGAGCCAGAGAGTCGTAAGTCCCATATTTCTGGCCTTGTCGACTGTCATGCGCGTCAGTTCGGATCCGAGCCCTCTGTTCCGATAGGCTGCGGTGACGAATATTATATACTCTCCGTCCCGCTTGTCGAGATCACAAATCAGAGCGGAATGACCCACTATTTTGGACTCCATCCATGCCGCGAAATTTATCCCGCGGTCCAGCATGCGCCGGACCCAGTCGTAACGAATTTTGTCGTTCGCCGGAGGCAGTCCCTGGGAGATCGCTTTCGGAGAGAACGTGTCATACATTTCCTGCAGGTCGGCAGTATGTTCTTCCCCGCATTCTCCTATTCGAAACGCACTCCCCGTTTTGTCGACATATGGGAGGATTTCGCCGATCATGATACCGGTCTCGGAAGCATTCAACGTTCAGGCGAACCACTTTTCACGGTCGGATAGAATTCGGGAATTCAACACCTGTCCGCTCAAGGCCGGGGGCCTCTCGAATCGGTAGCGCCTGAAAATTAATAAGTTTAACACAAAAAGCACTCCGGAGGGAGAAAATCACGGACGACTGCCGAACCGTTTTTCGCCGAAGGCAGCCACCATCCAAACGTCGACTCGGCATGCGATCACGGTTGTGAGTAGTTTCGCCGCGAATATATTGCTGCGCATTGAAAATGGTGCCTTTTTTCCGCAGTCAGCCAGATTGTCCTGGCAGCGCAGTAATACCGATTCTCTTTTTTACAGGTAACTCGATTCTGGGCACAGGCTGGGGGCACTCCTTCGCCGCGGGCGACGCAGAGCCGTCTCATCACTTCGCTCAGGAGAGCCCCCAGCCCCGCAATCTCATAAATCTTGTGGCGAATGCGTATAAGACAGGCCGTCAGAAGCGAACTGGACACCCGGCTGGCAGACGCATGCCTCATGCGCAGCACTATATCGGTTCTCGAAAATTGTGTCGGATCTTCTCATAATTCTGGCCCGCGTACCGATGCCCCAATCAAGTCATTGCGAGGAGCGGAGCGACGAAGCAATCTCGATTTTGGTCGGCTGGAGATTGCTTCGGGCTTTGCCCTCGCAACGACAATCTTCCAATCTTTTCGCGTAATCTACGCCTACATTACTCTTGAGAATCCCTGTATAGCCCGTAGTCGGTTTCAAGGGATGCATCCGAACGTCAACGGGCGCCCGCTTGACCGTGATAAATCAAGACCCTAAAGTACAGTCAAGTTGAGGCGAGGTGTATCTCTTGGGTACGGATGGCGAGAACGGTCATTGCGAGCCAAGCGAAGCAATCCTTGCCCTGAAATAGAGAGATTGCTTCGTCGTTTTGCTCCTCGCATGACACGGAAGCGATGGTTCCCTCGCGAGAGCGAATGCTTACTGTTCGGGTTGCATGGTGGCTATCCCAACAGGATGGCCCATTAGGGGAATACCTATGGAAAAGTGTCAGTTCTCCGTCCTCACGATCCCAAACGATTCGTCGTATGCGAAAACCGCGTCCTCGTATGCCGGAGCAGTGGCAAGAGTCTTCGGATTTGACGAACAAGCCTGCAGAGACATAGCCGCCGGTGTGGCGCTGGCAGTCTCGTTCGTCATTCGACAGGCCTTCGATTCCGGACAGAGGGCATCCCTGGACATAGGCTGTGAACGTATTTCCATGGGGCTTAAGGTTGTCGTCAGGGACAAGGGACTGCCATTGGACCGAACGGACTATGCATTCAGCGATGAGCACCAAAAGAAGCCTTGCGATCGCATTCCCAGTTCACAGGAACCTGAGGGGGAATGGGATGAAGTGGTCTTTCGCAATCTCGGCCCCGAAGGCAAGGAACTGCACCTGGTAAAATACCTGCAGAATCCCGCAATCGATTATCAATTTCTCTGTGAGCCGTCCTCATCACCGCACAGACCTGCCAGGGTTACCGAGCGGATTGAATTTGAAGTTCGTCCCATGCTGCCGTCCGAAGCCGTAGAGGTTGCCAGGCTCTTTTATAGGGCATACGGATATTCTTTTGTATTCAGGCAGATCTATTTTCCGGACCGCATTGTGGAACTGAATGAAACCGGACGAATATCTTCTGCAGTTGCGGTGACCGAAACCGGAGAGATCATCGGGCATTGCGCGCTGGTCAACTGGGAAGAAAATTCCCGGGCTGCCGAACTCGGGTTTGCAGTAGTGAAGCCTGAATTCAGGGGGCTGGGATGCTTGAACAAACTTACGGAACATCTCGTGCAAAGAGCGGAACGAGACGGCTCGGAGGCTCTGTTCGTCCTTGCCGCCACGAATCATGTGTATTCCCAGAGAGTTGCCCACCGGTTCGGATTGACTGCGTGCGCGCTCCTTGCGGGTCTCGGACCGGCGACGGTTTCATTCAAGGACCTTACTGACGTTCTTCCCCAGAGAGAAACCTATCTGATCTATTTTCGCTACCTGATGAAGCCGGAATCGGTGGCGGTGTACGTTCCCGATCACCACAGGCGATTCATCGGAGATTTGTATCGAAACATGGGTGTAGAGCCCCGATTCGAAATCCCGTCCGAACATGAAACCACCTTTTCCCCTGAATGCAAGATCAGCACCATGTATTTTCTTCACACCCGAGTCGCGTTCCTGGAAATTGAGGAATTCGGAGCGAATGTGGTGGGTGAGATCAAGGCGACACTCAAGGACCTCCGCATGAAACGCATCGAGACGATACAACTGTATTGCGACATGACGAATCCGTTAACGTATCACCTGACCGGCGATGTTGAGAAGCTGGGGTTTTTCGTGTGCGGAATAAAACCTCTGTCCACAAACGGCGAAGCGTTGATCTTCCAGTATCTGAATAATATATGCCTGGATTTCGACAGAATCAAAACTGCCACGCCAGAGGGAGCATACTTACGGTCATACGTGAGAGCACACGATTCCAATCAGATTACCGCAGGATGCGACAGATGAAGTTACTGCGTTCCCTGCTCGTCGTGGCGTGTTCGGCCATTGCTTGGACGGCTGCGGCTGCGGCTGAACCGGTGGTGATCGGCGCTTATCTTCCCATGACGGGCAATGTGGCTGCATACGGCCAACTTGCGTGGACAGGAATCACCACGGCGCACAAAATGGAACCGGACGTGCTGGGGCGACCGGTTGAACTGAGGCTTGCCGATACGAAGTCGGAAAAAGTTGATGCTGCAGACAGCGTTTACAGGCTCATAGAAAAAGACAAAGCCTCCGCGCTTATCGGAGAAATGATTTCCGGAAACACCCTTGCCGGGGCTGATATAGCCGAAAGGCATAAGATTCCCATGGTTTCTCCCACTGCGACAAGCCCGATAGTTACTCAGGGAAAGCACTACATTTTCCGGGTATGCTTCATCGATACGGACCAGGGCAGAGTGGCGGCCAAGCTGGCCCTCGATAGGATGAAAGCCAAAACTGCCGCATTGATCTATGACGTATCACAGGATTATTCCGTCGCGCTGGCAACCTTCTTCAAGAAAGAATTCACCAAGGGCGGCGGCTCTGTCGTTGCGGAGACCAAATTCAGAAGCGGCGATCGTGACTTCAGCCCCCAGGTGGGCTCCATGAAATCCGCCAACCCGGACATCATATATGCTCCTATTTACTATACGGAATGCGCGCTCATTGCCAGGCAGGCTCGAGACATGGGATTCCAGGGTCCCATCATCTCCGGGGATGGAGCCCAGGCCCCCGAACTTATTGAATTGGGTGGAAAATCGGTTGAAAACGTATATTTTACGGCACACTTTCATCCGGACATGATTTCCAACGAACGAGGGCGCATTTTCCTGGAAAGGATCGGATCAAACCAGAACGCTTTTACCGCCATTGCGGCAGACGCGTATCTCATACTCGTTGACGCGATAAGACGGGCGGGCTCATCCAATCCTGTACGCGTTCGCGATGCACTCGCGACCACGAAAGATTTTGAGGGCATTACGGGAAAGATTACGCTCAAACCGGACGGCAACGCAGTAAAAGCTATGGTCGTCAATACGGTTCACGACGGAAAATTCACCTATGTGACGACCATCAACCCTGCGGATTTCTGAGCGGACTTCGGGTGACGCCGGAACAAGGCCCTATTTTTGCGAACCAAACGAATTCGGCATGGTATCCATTCGGCTACGGATGGGGAAAGGCTGTCAGTGAGAGGGCAGCGAAGCAATTTTTCCCCTTGGATAGCGGGTTTGCTGAGTCGGTTCATGCCCTCGCCATCAGCAAATATGCTTGACATCGGTAACATTTCTATGTATTTTTGACAAGTTGAGACTGAAGTACGATGTGATGGAAGCATGGAACAATTTTCCTGGATTATAATTCACTTTTGAAGTAACGGTTTTCCGCGAGGATCCATACGGGTCTCGCCGACCGCGGAGGTTCATTGTTGAGCCGTTTTGCTTTCATTTTATGTGCGACGATTGCATGTCTGTTTCAGTGGGCGCAAGCTTCCGCTCTGGAGCCCTTGCGAACCGTCAACAGCTCGGTTGACGATATGGCAACCGCGATAAGCAATAGAAAACCCGTCCCTTCGCCCACCATCCAATCCGCTGTCCCGAGGCACGTCGACTATCGAAGGGTTCACATTTCAGGCAAGGAATCCGATCTGGTGCGCCCTGCTTCGCTCACGGGGCCCGCGGCGGCTCAAAAGAGACCGGCCGGGCAGATCTCCGTTCCGCAGGAACTCCGGCCGTACGTGAGTGCTCCGCTCGCTGACCGGCCAAGCATTCGGAATGTCCACTCCGGCCCGCGACAAGCCAAGGCATCCCTTCCATCCGTTTCTCCGAGAAAATCTGAAGCGACAGGCCATTCAAGGCCTCCGGTAAGAGCCAAGGCAATGTTTTGTGTAGACTGCTCATCCAACAGAGTAGTTCTGGCTCAAAACATTTCCGAGCCTCTACCCATCGCGAGCATCACCAAATTGCTGACGGCAATGACGGTCATTGACGAAATGGATCTGGAAAAAGTTCTCGAGGTGCCTGCCGACATAGGAGAAGTCGAGCGTCATAAAGTGGGGATTCGACCGGGAGACCTCTTCACGGTCAGGGATCTGCTTCACGGAATGTTGATCGAGTCCGGTAACGATTGTGCAGAAGTTTTGGCACGTTCCTACCCGAAGGGCGGCCGGGACGGTTTTATTGTGGCGATGAACCGTCGCGCGGCGCTCATGGGTGCTTCTCGAACAACGCTGTTTACTCCCAGCGGCCTGGACATGAAAATGACCCTCGGCCGAAAAGAGGGCAGGAATCTGGATGCACGACGGCCCAACACCGCGACTGCGGAGGATGTTGCCCTTATCGCAAAGCACGCGTTCAACAATCCCCTGATCGCGCAGATCAGCAGCACGAAAACACATACCATGCGCACCCGCAATGCTGTACCCAGGGACTACCGCCTCATTTCCAACGACAGGCTGCTCACCAAGAATCTGCCCATAGCCGGAGCCAAGACGGGTTTCACCAACATGGCCGGTAAGTGCATCGTCGCTCTTTTCAAGGATCAGAAGACCGAACACATGGTGGTGGTTCTCAATACTGCCCAGCATTTCAAAGCAGCGGAAAAAATCTACCGTTGGGCCTGCAGAATGTTTTAGGTCCGATTTGAGCGCAAAAACGGCTGCCTTTCGGTGGAGGAGTTCTCCGCAATGCAGTCGGCGTCACCGTCATTGGGAACGTATAGGGATTATCATACGCATTCGCCACAAGATGTACAAGATTGCCGGGCTGGGGACTCTCCTGAGCGAAGTGATGAGACGGGTCTGCGTCGTCCGCAGCGAAGGAGTGCCCCCAGCCTGTGCCCAGAATAGAGTTACCTGTAAAGAATACGAATCCGTATCAAAAGTAACGTCGGTTATGGTTACGCGAAAAGATTGGAAGATTGTCATTGCGAGGGCGAAGCCCGAAGCAATCTCCAACGGGCCAAAACCGAGATTGCTTCGTCGCTCCGGTCCTCGCAACGACATGATTGGATCGTTCGAATGTGGGCGAGAGTCATGAACGAATCCGACAGAACTTTCGAGTACTGCTACAATCCCCCACCGTGAAAGCCGATCCATCCGAAGTGGGAGCCGCCTCCCGCCGCGAAATTGCTTCTGAAGTATGCTCTTGCCGAAGTATGAAGTCGATGTTCGGAGCCGGACAGTTCTATTCCGATGCAAGCCGCTTCGGCAATTTATTTCCACAAAAATCAAAATAGGACTTTGTAGCTTGTCCTGCGGTCTTGCGGTCCATGTACATATAGTACGGTCGAGTAATCGGGTAGCTCCCGTTGTTGACTGTTTCCCGTGTCGGCATGACTGCGGGGGAGTTTTCGGTCTTCTTTATGGCCAAGGCCTTCACTTTGGATTCCAAGCCTTTTTCCTTGAGATCTTCCATGTTCCTTACGCGAGCATATCCTGTGGCATTGGGTTGTTCAGATGCGGCGGCAATAATGGAACGAAAGTGCTTTTTACTGACCGCGCCCTGTGCTATGGGGGCTTTTAGGACTTGTTCGGTAAAAAATTCAATGGTTCCCGGTCGATTCTCTCCCACGGCGAGAACTGCGATGGCTTCGTTCGGCCCTCCTACTTGGCTCCAGTTACTTGTTTCGCCGGTAAAGATTTTCCGTACCTGGTCGACGGTCAGCTCGTTCAGAGGGTTCGATGGATGCGCGAGTATGACGATACCACCCCATCCAACTATCTTTTCTTCCAGATCCAGGCCTTTCTTCACGGCCTCTTCTTTTTCTTCGGCCTTGATTTTGCGGGAGGCCATGGCAACCTCGCACTCTTTATTAAACAGCGCCTGGAATCCGGCATCCATGCCTCCGCTCACTATGACTGAACTTTGAGGATGGTCCTTCATGAAATCTTGCGCAAAGCCGTCGGCCAGTCGAGCCATGCTCTCGGAACCTCTCACCCTTACAGATTCCTTGCCCTGGTCCTGAGCGAGGGCGTGTTGCCCGGCCAACATGGTAAAACAAATGCCGATCACTGCCAATACGATCCGTTGCTTCATCATCCATCTCCTTCACTGAATATATCGGACCCGAAGTCCGTCAAGCCCAAACTGCGGACGAAAGCCTTGCCACCCCATGAAGGCCGAAGTACTGCCTTTCGGGGGATACCTACCCTATGACGGGACGGAATGCTGCCGAACGGCCGTACAGAATCGATAGACCGTGATTCGTTCGGCGTGGGCGAGCACTGAATATTCCCCCGATATTCGCAAGAGCAGCACAACTGTATGGGATTATTTTGGATTGTTGATACTCTTCGTGGGTCAGCGTGGAGTATCACATCCGGGATTTTATACGTCCTTTACACCAAGCATATTTCATGCCAATTCTGGGGGACTCCGTGTCCAAGCAGGAATTGCAACTTTGTTGGATGCTTACGGAATCATCGAGAGAGACGTGGGTGCAAGAGAGGAGGGGGAAGAGATGCCAACTGTTGATCAATGTCAACGCACTCTCACTGAAGTAATGATTTCAGTATGTTGACCGGGCAGTTGGTGTTGAAAAAATGAACATCTCGGGCCTGAATGACCCGCCCCCAAAAAACCGGTCCGGATTCTGAGTTGGGATTGTGGCAGAATCCGGGACCTTTCGGAGGTGTCGGATAGCAGTATCAGGAGCCATTAGCACGATGTGCCACCCCACATGGCGCAGGTCCGGATTTGCTCTTGTCACGGCAGCTCTAGTATTTTTCGAAAGTATTGTCGGATCGACTAGCCTTCCCTTGCACGTACAATGTTGAAGCAGGTCATTGCGAGGAGCGTAGTGACGAAGCAATCTCGCTTTGGCGAACGAGATTGCTGCGGGCTTCGCCTTCGCAATGACAGTCTTCCAATCTCTTCGGCCAATCAAAATCGACGGTACGTTTGAGAATCCCTATATAGGGCTGCGCATGAGGAATGCATCTACCAGCCGGCTGTCCCCTTCGCTTCGGACGGCCTGCCTTACAGCGCTGCGAGGACAACCCGGCTGACTCGTACGGAACGCACCATTTTCAATGCACAGCAAGATATTCCACGTTGTGTGCTCTTATTCAGCCCGTGAAGCGGATCATCTCCTCGATGTGCGCCCAGAAACGACCTTTCAGGCTTGTGTGAAGCACGAAAGCGGGCAGAGCGCCTGCCATCGCACAAGCATTCCGAAAAATCCTTCTTCTTGCCGTTCTTTGTGCCTCGCTCGACAGGTTCTGCCACTGGAAGGCGCAGATCTGGGAGGCCGAATGCGTGATCCGCATTGCTGCCTCCCCCTGCCCAAGTGGAGACACTTTGTCGGCCTTGGCAGGCTTGAGAAAAAATAGTGCTGAGAGGGGCACGCGGGCCCCGGAGTCGTACGTGTTCATGAAACGACCTTCCCAGTAATCGCTCCAGGTAGGAAAAGGAACTGCGACGTATCCTTTGTTCGTAACGGACCCCTGCGGGATGGCCAGTGCCTCGTCATCACACAGGGAATTCCATGGTCGCGGAAAACGCCTGCTGCATGTGGATTTTCCGCTGCCGGACGCACCGACGAGCAGAACTCCCGCTCCGTGGAGTTCTGCGAGAGCGGCGTGCAGAGACAGCCCGCCAATGTCCGTCAATTTCCCGTAAACAGCGTACAGAGTTTGTCCCATCATCGCAATTTCGTGATCGGATTCCCCCTGATGCGAAAGCTCCAGAATCACGTCTTCACTATGAGGATTGGTCCAGATGCGTACAGCCCTGTGGTCCTCCATACTCCATTCGTTTGCGGGCATGTGAAGTTCAGCAAGGTTCGGCATCTGCCGAATCGATGTTGCGTATCCATTTTCGTCCCCCGGACGCGCCACAAAAATAAGATTCGGCAGATCATTCGAATGGCAGTGCCCCAGATTCAGGATAGAAGCGAATTTGGCGAGCCACGTACGAGTTTCGCGGGTTCCCGTAAGTTTCCACCTGAGGCCGTCGCCCAGGTCAAGCTTATATGATTGAGCAGGGTGGTCAGGGCACATCTCGAAGCTCTTTCACGTTCCGCCCAGGCGGGATTGTCATGTGCTTGCTGTTGCACAATACGCGGATTTGCATGGTAAATCCATCGATAACATGTTGCAGACAAGAAAACAGTGCATTGAGGCGCTCTTGTACAGACTGTAATCCTTCAGTTTCGCGGGGGAATTATCGTTTCCCTGTCATTGCGAGGAGTGAAACGACGGAGCAATCTCGATATTTATAGGCAGAGATTGCGTCGCTTCGTTCGCAATGGCAGCCTTTTCGCCACTGCACCTGAGCGGGTACTCGGTAACATTCTGGGAGCGAAAGACCACATTGTCCGAGGCATTCTTCTGCAGACTCGTAATCCTTCAGTTACTCGGGGGAAGCGCCTATACTCTGTCATTTCGAGGAGTGAAACGACGAAGCAATTTCGATACTTAGAGGCGAGATTGCTTCGCTTCGCTCGCAATGACGTTCTTTTCCACCCGTAACTGAATGGATACGGAGCCTCTTCGTATTTCTTGACTATCTCATGATCAATAGAATACAGTGAGGCTCAGGTTCACCCATCAACAGATCTTCTTTTCCCCGGAACTTCCCGTTCACCATGGGGAGATCAGCATTGGACTACACCATGAAGTACGAGAGGCCGAAACTGTATGACCTGTCGACGCTGTCAGGGCAGATTGCCGAAGGCAGATGCAGATCCGGGTCGAGGGCCCAGGGAAGATGCCAGACAGGGCACAGCAATATTGGCGAGTGCCGCACGGGCTCAGGCCCATCACCAAGCTTTTGTTCCGCCGGTAACAACAACACCTATGCCTGTTCAAACGGTAGCTCCCATGGGAGGGGGGACAATTGCGCCACAGGCGGCGGCGGCGGCGTAGTGAACACCTGCAATCCGTACGGGTACGGCGCCTGAGCACAGCACGCAACCGAATTCTGGCAAAGATTGAGGCGAGAGGTTGCAGAACGCCGCAGCGATGCCTTTCTTCACTACTAATTGCTGCGTGTTCAGATGCAATCTAGTACAGGGATTTTCAAAAGTGCTGCCGGCTTTGATGATGCAAAGAGACGGGAAGACTGCCATTGAGAGCGCAGAGCCCAAAGCAAACTCCAAATAGTATTCCGTCCCTCAATAACTTACATAACCGGCCATCCGGGCCTCTCCCGAAATTTTCATCAAGCAGTAGAGCCCGGCTTTCTCATTGCGAGCGAAGCGAAGCAATCTCGCGTAGTTGCAGAATAGGGGCTTGAGATTGCTTCGTCGCGGCGCTCCCCGCAATGACATTGATTCGCGTGCTGGCCGGGTTAGTGATTTGAAAGCTATTTGCTCGACACCACACTGGCCGAAACTGAGAGTATCATCGGTCGTCGGAAACGTAGATGACCTTGCTTCCTTGAGGTTCGAACGAGATCTTGAGCTCCAGGAGATGCTTGAGCGCCGATCTCACTCGGCCCTGATTTTGTTTTTCCACGTAAAACAGGAGAAAACCTCCGCCGCCGGCTCCCAGGAGCTTTCCGCCGATGGCTCCGGCCTTCAACGCACGCTCATAATGTTCGTTGATGGAATCACTGCTGATGCTATCCACCAGCGTCTGCTTGCAAAGCCATCCTTCGTGCAGTATCTCGCCGAACCGTGAAAGGGAACGGCCTTCTCTCAGTACATGCAAGAGCCTGCCGCACAGGTCTTTCATTGCGGTGAGGACATCCATTTTCTGCGGGGTGTCCTCCTGCTGCGTTTTGAGAATGTCACTCGCCTTTCGGGTCACCCCCGTATAGAACATGAGCAGATTCTCTTCCAGCGCCTTCTTGCAGGAGTGAGCGCACACAACCGGGTCCACGAAAACCGTCTCGTCGGGATTAAAACGGATATGGCACATGCCGCCGTATGCGGTGATATATTGGTCCTGCTTTCCGATGGGTTCCTTCAGGCGCTGAATCTCGATTTCACACGCTTCCCTGGCAAGTTTTTCTGCGGAAACGTATTCTCCTTTGAACGTGTACAGCGCATGCAGCAGACCGACAGCGTAGGCGCTGGACGATCCCAACCCGGTGCCCGCCGGAATGTCCGCCATGGACGTGATCTCAACTCGGTCCACCACTCCCGTGATCTTCATGGCTTCACGAATGATAGGATGACGGATTTCCTCGACAGAATCCAGGAGTTCCGACTGGGAATATTTCAAGAGGATACGATTCGGAAAAAAACGGCTCAACCGATTGACCGTGATGTAGACATACGTGTTTATGCCTGCGCTTACCACTGCGCCCTGTTGTCTGAGGTAATACGACGGCAGATCCGTGCCGCCTCCGCAAAAACTTATCCGTAAGGGTGTTCGCGTTATGATCATGATCTTCCGTTCAGTGTGATGGTGCCGGTTTGTGCCCCCGAGGCAATGCTGACCCGAGTACAGGAGTTTTCTTGAGCACCGGAATGAAGACGCGGCTCAGTGTTAGCACAGTTGCCGGACAATTCAAACAGAGGAGTTCAGATCCGCGAACCGGATGATACCGAGATCGACCAATGGACTGCCGTTGCAGTGCTTTCCAGGCACAAAGTGGAGGTGTTCATGAGAATGCCGTAGCCGGGAGAATACAATCCCGGCCTGCACAGCCATCTTCCCGGACCGCCGCTAAACGCGATCTCCAGGCTTTTGCTTGTAATAACGATTCCCTCTTGTGGATGGACTCGCATCACCTTCACTGCGGGGTGCAGATGAAAATAAATCTGTTTCTCCGTAGAGGAATTCACTTCATCCACTCCCCGGATCTCGTGCCGCAGTATGTGAATGCTCCGGGAATGCGGGATTCCAAATCCCGCGTGCCGTCCCAGCAAACGATCGACGTTGAGTTCCAGCAGTTCCGGCTTGGCCTGATCTTCCAGTCTGAAGACTCCTGCAAGACCTGGTTCCCAGGAGTTCTGTTCCTTAATTCCCAGGGCGAGCGTGTTGTGCATGGCAGTGGACCTGAAGAGGTTGCGCTTTTCTATGGAGCTCGTATAGCAATACGTCCCGGGATCGACTACGAGTGGACAATCGTCGATGGACAGCTCGAAAGAGAGCTGATCGTTGTGGCAGTGCCCACCTCTACCGTTCTGTCCGTTGGACCCGCACCGCACGTTCAGATACAGCCGGGAAGATCTGAACACGTAGAACCCGAAATGGGAGAAACCCCGGACACTCAGCTCGCGATTCAGATCGGGGACTGCTGCGCCGCGTCGAGATTCGTTTCTGTACCCTGCCAAAGCTGCACTCCGGAGCTCTTCCGATAGGGGAAGGGTCGCCCGTCCGGCGAGGCCGCAGACAATCTCGGATTCGTAGGATTCAGATTCCCCCGGTTCAATTCTACCCTTCACCAGACCGGTGTACGCCTGGAACAGGTGGCGATGATCTAGGGGGTCCTCCATCAAGTACTCGCTCCCGGCAGCCAAGTCGGTGTAGCCCTTGAGATTTGAGTACAAGCCGGTTGCCTGGCTCGCCTCCAGGTACCTATAGATGGGGTGCATCTTGAAAAAACGGCCGTTGTCGTTGTCTCCAATCTGCGGCGCATGCCCGCCTGTCTTCAGCACACCCGAGGTAGCCCGGACAGCTTCATTCAGCCGTTGTATGTATGTGTCCGGGAATGGCGTTTTTCCACCCGAAAAGAAGAGCGGATTGAAGAGCGTGTGACGATGCTTGAGTGCATGACGAATGCCATGCGGGATGGTCGTGCATTCCCGCAGGGCAGCCAGCTTCTCAACGGGCAGGCCCCACACCAGGGCAGTCCCGTACAGGGCCATTTCCAACGAAAGCCGGTGATAAGACACTGACCCTTCGAAATTCAAACCATCCGGCAAGAACTGGTTTTCCACTTCCGATATGAGTTCGTTCACCGCAAACGCAAGCCATGAATCCGTTTCAGGTGTTCTGGGTAGATATGCAGACACGAACAGCAGACCGACAATGTTGGCGAGATAGTGATTTCCCCTGAAAACAAAAGAGAATTCGAGATTATTGATAATGTGCTCGCCGTGTTCGTACGTGCTCCTCATGAGGAGCCGGACGAATTTGCTGTCGAACCGAGCGGCGTGAACGGTAAAGAGATCGTATGCGGCTAGCCAGTTGGAGATCCTGATCGCGACGTCCATGTTCGACGCCCAATTCACGCCGAACCCGGGCGGATTGGCGGCCATAAAATCCAGGACCTGATTCCTGAATTCCGCAGCGTAGACATCCGCCGGAGCTACATTCCCGCGGTTCTCCCGATCGCGACGAAACTTTTTCTCGCCCGTGGATGCCAGAGCGTATGCAAGGGCAAGCTGAGGAAGGTGCTGCATGCGGGAAATTTCCCAGGGAACTTTTATGTCCGCTCCGGGATTTTCTCCATAACGAATATCCGAGTGCCACTCGTTTTCTTTCCATCGATATCCGGATTTGCAATCCACATGCCAGTCGATGGGCGTGTACCCCTCATCCAGCATCGCCCGTATTCGAGCGGATTCAGCAACATTGGAAGCATTCACCCTCTCTTCAGGATGTGTCCACCTATTCGATATTCCATCGGAATACACATGACCACCTTGCCCTCGGCACAGCATCCCGTACCGTATGTGTTCCCATCCCGAGCCGAGAACATCGAACCGATGGTGCAGGTAATTTTGCGCGAGGTCATCAATCAATTTTTTATGCGGTAAGAGAACCGATGGGGAAAGAGGCCTGAAACAGGAAAACATCTTTCCGGCCTGAACCGGGCAGTCAACCAGGAACGTGGTATGCTTCGCTGCTCTCCGGCGCCGAACGCGGCCGCGCAATACCTGCCGGGCCTTGTACGCCGCCTCGGTCAGTGGCACGTGCATAGCCAAACTGATGTAACGTCTCATTGTCTGGAGCATGGTGCGTTCCGCTCGCAACTTCCGGCCTGCACATGACCTCGTACCTGATACTCTTTAGTTCTCATCCGGCAGAGAATGAACAGGGAAGGACCCGAGCACCTTTACCAGGGTATCCCGCGAGGACATGTCTTTGAGGCATGCGGAGATGCCGGAATCATCCCTGTGCCCTTCCAGGTCTACGAAGAAAGCGTATTTCCACGGCATCCCTCCTCTATCCGGCCTGGATTGTATTCTCGACAAATTGATTCCGTGCATTGCGAATCTCTCGAGAATCTTGAACAGGGCGCCCGGTTTGTCCTCGGTCCAGAACACGATGGAAGTTTTGTCGTGTCCGGTGGACGGAGGTTTCATGCGGCCGAGCACCAGGAAACGAGTTATATTTTCGGCCCTGTCCTGAATCCCGCTCGACACGGCCTGTAAGCCGAGTTTGACCGCAAGGCGTTCACTCCCCACTGCGGCGATGTACTTGTCAGTCACCGCATGTTCTGCAGCCTTGACCGTAGTGGAAGTCTCGACGAGTGGAATGGCCGGCAGGGTTCGCGTGAGCCATTGACGACATTGGGCCAGGGCCTGAGGATGGGACATGACCTGCCGCACGTCCTCGATTTTTCCGGAAAGATTCATCAGCGCATGGGTAATGCGAAGAGAAATCTCTCCGCAGATTCCCACGGAGGACGTCATCAGCCGGTCCAGCGTCTCCCGCACGGAACCTTCGATGCTGTTTTCCACCGGAACCACTCCGAATGTGGCTCCATCCTGCATGACCTGTTCGAACACGTCGCCTATGGTGGAACATGGCAGGAACCCTGCGGAGTGCCCGAAGCGCTCCACCGCAGCTTCGTGGGTGTACGTGCCTATCGGACCGAAAAAAGCTACCGTCAGAGGAGACTGCAACGCGCGTGACCCGGAGAAGATCTCCCGGTAAATGGCCTTCAACGTTTTGTCCAGCAAAGGGCCCCTGTTTGAGGAAGCCAGCTTTACGAGAACCTTCTCCTCACGGGACGGATCGACTATGTCCTGCCCGAGCTCAGCTTTTATCCGCCCGATTTCGTACGACACCTTCATCCTGCGATTGAGCAGCTTCAGTATGTCTCGATCGATTTCGTCTATCTGGGATCTCAACTCTTCCAGTGTATCCATTCGCCTGCTTCAAACCGCCTATCCAAGATTCTACGGAATTTCCCGCATACCACGCCAAGATCATTCTTGCCCGGGAAGTCAATCACCGCTTATGATATTCCAGCTGCATAAGGCACCAGGTTCGAATCCTTTTTCCTGAGCCAACACGTCCAAATAGACGAGCCCGAGGGCAGCCACTTCCCGAACGACGTCAATTCGCTCGCGCAGGTCAAGACCCACTACGTATTTCATACACTCGTAGCAGAGTTCCGCTCGCTCGAACGCACGATCTTTCGAGAAGATCAATTCCATCTTGTCCTGCTCTTCAGTGTCGCAAAACGGACACCGGAGGCGGTTGAAGCCCCATTCGTGTCCGCAAAAAGAGCACCTGAGATACCTGCGACCTTCTTTTCCTGCCAGAAAACTCAGCTCCGGCCAGGAGCCGCACACCGGGCAATAGCCCTTATTCCATACGAAATTCTCGGGAAATGGAGCGAGTGATTCGGCTCTCTTCTCCGCAAACGGTTTTATGAAACGGCCGACAACGAACCTCAGAACTCCCGGCTCCACGCCAACGCGGGATGCAACAGTCTCCAGCAGATCTTCTTGACCCTCCGCCATTACCGCGAAGCAGTCTTCCGGGCTGACCCGGTCTTCATCGATTGCCTTCTTTATGGCGCTCAAAGGTTCTCGTGTGAGGGGAAATCCTTTTGCCAGAGCTGGGCCCAATCGGTCCACCGCTTTCTTGAGAGAATCACGATCAATCAGGAAATCGTCTTTACCGAGGAACGGAACACCCTGAGCGAAGGCATCCGGATCCGGATCTCTGTCAGGCCCCGGAACAGATGGTAAATCGTCCTTCAAAGCCGCGTGCTCAACGAGAAGCGGTTCGAATGCCTCGAATATGGTTGCGAGTTGCGGCAGTTCTCTGCGCAGACGCTCCATGGCAGCGCGTATTCGCTCGGCAGCCTGTCGGGAGGTCGAAGTGTCGTTCATGCGTTCTCCTGTGACGTGCGCCCAAAATGCTGTTGTTCCCGGACATCAGTTTGCTTATATCATTTGACCCGCGTGCACGCAAACGGAAGCCCGAACGCGAAAGAATAACCGATTGGCATTCTAACAAGGAAGAAAGGGGGGGTAGGTCTTGCAACCCCGCGTCAAGAACTTCTCGCCTATGCCCGAATCCTCGTTTTTCATCAAAAAATGACAATTCCGACACGTGTCCACTGAGTTACTGGTGGGAGGAGGCTGTCATTGCGAGCGAAGCGAAGCAATCTGTGCACTCAAACACCGAGATTGCTTCATCACTGCGCTCCTCGCAATGACTTCATGCCGCTCGCTACTGCATGCTTACCCGAACTCTCCCCACCGAGCCTCGTCTTGTCGCAAACAGCGTCACAGAACGAAAATACCGCCTGACTTCCCTATCGGAGGGGCCGGGCGGTATGTTCGGGTGCGTCTCTCAATACCCATCGGCATTGGGAGGGTGGAGGCACGAGAGAACCTTTTTCTCACACAACAGGCTCCCCCGAGTTTACCGTCTTGACGGCATTTTGCTATGCCTACTTTCCTGCTGCCAATTTGTAGTACTTCTTCGGGTCGTCCGTTACCACATAGATCACTCGTACGTCATCGGCATTTACGGCCGACGCGTTGGGAAAAGTCTTCTTGAGCTCTTCCACCCTTTTCTTGGCCATCCCGAGAATCTGATCCCGCTCTCCGAACGCCATAGTCCCTGTGGGGCAGGATTTGACACAGGCAGGTACCATACCGTTGGTGATCCGCTCAAAGCACATAGTGCATTTGGTCAGGACTTTCGTTTTGGCATCCTGTCGGGGAATGTCGTACGGACAGCCTTCCCTGGTCGCCTTGTAATCGATGTCCTTGGTTTTAGAGGTGTAGAGCACGGCCCCTGTTTTCTCGTCCTGGACGATTTCATCCTTATCCGCGGCGGTCATGCAGCCGGGAGAGAGGCAGTGGCGGCATTGATCTGCAAAAAAGTACCAGTACGCTTTGCCGTCACCGTTTTTTCCTTCGGAGAATCGCACCACCTTGTACGTGTCACTTGACACGTCCTGAGGATTTTGGTGCGTGCCGATATTTTTGGTTTCAGTGCCGGGCAGCTGATTCCACTGTTTGCAAGCAACCTGACACCCGCGGCATGCCGTGCACTTGGAGGTGTCCACGAGAATCGAGTACCCTTCAGACATGTTTCACCCCCTATGCTTTCTCGACGTTGACCATGAACGCCTTTGATTCAGGGATCATGGTGTTGGGGTCTCCCACGTTCGGCGTGAGGAGATTGGAGCTCTCGCCCCCGTCTTTCGGTGTGACCCATCCGAAGCACCAGGGCATTCCAACCTGGTGCACCGTGACGGAGCCGATCTGAAACGGGCGGAAACGCGTGGTCACTATGGCCACGCAGCCTACCTCACCACGAGGAGAGGTCACCTTGACCTTTTCTCCGTCTTTGATCCCACGCATCTGTGCGAGCTCTTCACTCATTTCCACGAACATCTGGGGTTCAGCCTCGATCAGCCAGGGCTGCCAACGGGTCATGATTCCCGTCTGCCAGTGCTCGGTAACCCTGTACGTGGTGGCCACGAAGGGAAACCGGGGATCGCACGTCAAATGCGGGTCCATCTCGCCCTTAAAGATTTTGATGGTGGGATTATTGTATTGGCCGGACATGATATTCCTGGGAATCGGACATTCCAGAGGCTCATAGTGCTCCGGGAAGGGGCCGTCTGCGAGACCTGGTCCAAACAGCCTGCCAAAACCTTCCGGTGTCATGATGAACGGATATTTACCGGCCTTTTCGTCGCTCATGGGCGGAGCGGGTCCGTCAGGCACGTCACCGACCCATTTGCCCTCTGTCCATTTGATGAGGGGCCGCTTGGGATCCCACGGCTGCCCGTTGAGGTCCACGGAGGCTCTGTTGTATATGATCCGCCGGTTTACCGGCCACGCCCACGACCACTGGGCGTAGAGACCGAGGCCCGTGGGGTCGTCCTTTTTGCGCCGCGCCATCATGTTGCCGTCGTTGGTGTAGCTGGCGCAGTAGATCCAGTTTCCGCTGGACGTGCTTCCATCGGCCTGAAGCATGGGAAACGCCGGGACCAGATCCCCTTTCTTGAACTGCTTTCCCTGAATTTCCATGTCCTTCAGGAAATACCCATTGATCTGTTTCGCGACCCTGTGCGGATCAAAGTGCTTCTTCTCGTCCACGTAGTCCCATTTGAGATTGAGAACAGGCTCGGGAAATTTTCCGCCCTTTTTGTACAGCTCTTTGATTTTGATCATGAGCTCGGTCATGATATCGCCGTCCGGCTTGGCCTGGCCGGGAGCATCCACAGCCTTGTAACGCCATTGAGCCCAACGGCCGCTGTTGGAAATACTGCCTTCTTTTTCGATGGATGCCGCGCACGGGAGCATGAAGACCTCGGTCTTGATGCTCTTGGGGTCCATGCCGGGTCCTTTCCAGAAAGAGCCGGTCTCGTTGTCGAAAATGTTCACGTTTACGAGCCAGTCCAGCTTTGCAAGGGCTTTTCTCACCTTGTTGGCGTTCGCTCCGCTGCACGCGGGATTCTGTCCCCACGAGAAGAATCCTTTGATCTTCCCGTTGTACATCGCGTCAAACAGGTTCAGCCACGAACAGTTTTGCCCCGGATCGAGCTTGGGCAGCCACGCGTAACCGAAGTCGTTTTCTTTCGTGGCCGCGTCTCCCCACAGGGCTTTAAGCAAGCTCACCGAGTACTTGGGATAATTCGACCACCAGTTCACGGAACGTGGATCCGCGGTCTTAGGCGTGGATTCGTTGTTGTAGACTTCCAGGGTGGCTTGGGTAGCCATCGGAGCCTTCAAATAGCCCGGAAGGATGTGAAACAACATCGCCTGATCGGTAGACCCCTGCACGTTGGATTCCCCGCGCAGGGCATTCACTCCACCACCTGCTATACCCATATTCCCGAGAAGCAACTGAATGATGGACATGGCCCGGATGTTCTGAACCCCTACCGTGTGCTGGGTCCATCCCATGGCGTACATGATGGTTCCGGCCTTGTCCTTCGCGCCGGTCTCGGAATACACCTCGTACACCTTGAGCAAGTCGCTGACCGGAGTTCCGGTGATCTCGGACACTTTTTCCGGCGTGTAGCGTGAATAATGCTTCTTCAGAAGCTGCAGCACGCTCAGGGGATTCTCCAGGCCACTGTCTTTTTCGATGACACCTTTGTCGTCTTTCTTGTAAGCCCAACTCGCCTTGTCGTACTTTCTGCCCTTCTCGTCGTATCCGGAAAAAAGACCGTCGTTGAAGTCGTACTTGTCATTCACGAGGAACGCCGCGTTCGTGTAGTTCAGGACGTACTCGGGAAAATACTTCTTGTTGTCCAGGATATACTTGATCATACCGCCCAAAAAGGCGATGTCCGTGCCCGACCTGAGTGCGGTGTAAAAGTCCGCCTTCGAAGATGTCTGCGTGAAACGGGGGTCCACGGAAATGAGTTTTGCGCCGTTGTCCTTGGCTTTCTGCACCCACTTCATGGAGATGGGATGATTGGCTGCTGCATTGCTGCCCATTACGAGGATGCAATCACTGTTCTTGAGGTCGATCCAGTGATTCGTCATTGCGCCGCGCCCGAACGACTCTGCCAGAGCCGCAACAGTAGCGCTGTGTCATATCCGGGCCTGATGCTCGATGTACACCAGGCCGAGAGATCTCATCATAGCCTGCAGGGGCCACAACTCCTCGTTGTCCAGGGCCGCGCTACCCACGTGGGCGATAGCCTCAACCCTGTTTACCGTTTCGCCTTTTTCGTTCTTTTCAATAAAATTGGCGTCTCTAGTGGCTTTGACCTTTTTGGCTATCTCATTGATCGCCCAATCCCAGGACTTCTCTTGCCACTTGTCGCTGTTTGGAGCCCTGTACAGGACTTTTTTCGAACGGTTGGGATTGTTGTCCGTGGTCTGGAACAGGGCCGCGCCTTTGGCGCACAGAGCCCCTTCGTTGATGGGGTGATCGGGATCCCCTTCGGTATTGATGATTTTTTTCGCTTTGACGTCAGTGCTGCAGATAATTCCGCAGCCTACAGCGCAGTAGGGGCAGATCGTCGTCGTCTGCTTGGCAGTTTTCATCTTGTCAATTTTGAGATCCGCGGCGTACGCCTTGACGGGTCCCACATCGACTCCCAAGGAAGAAAGCGCCAAGCCCGCTCCGACAACACCCGAGATCACAAGGAATTCCCGGCGTGTCACTGTCATGAGGTGCTCTCCTTTCTGGAATAGTGGGGTAACATTTGTCGTTTCCGTACTCTTGGTGAAATACGAGACTCACCAGGATCAAAGACCGGGCTGTTTGCGTACTGAACTAGTGAATATTCTTTCGGAATTTCTGCTAGAACGGTGCAAAATGTGGGAGGGCAGAGTGCCTTCGGCACATTTCCGTAGCATTGCAACAAGAAAGGAAAACGCCGTCAATAACGAATGTTTTACTAGGAAATAGAACCGCTTGACATCATATAGGTAAGATGGCTGTAGAAGGAACGAAAAGGCATGTCAATCCGGACATAACCGGCCCGCAATCCCCAATAAATCAATTAACAACGATGCGTTTTCCCACACGTTTTTTCTCCAGGGGAACCGGCCAATGTGCGAGAGCGTTCTCCCGCGTGGTGCTCGGACTTTTCTGCCTGTGCCATTGTCGTCATTTCACCCGCTCTTCAGGTCGCAGCTGGCCAAAACACGTGTGGGAATCACACCGACCGAAAAGGCATCCAATGTACATAGGCCATGAACGTCCAAGGGGAGGTGATCGGCACCATGAAAAGGGGACGGAAATCCACTATTTTTTTCGTTTTAACTGCGGCAGTCCTTGCGGCAGTCGCCTGGATTCCTTCTCCTGTCGGGGCGCTTTCGAATAATTCGGGGCAATCCGATGGGGCACGGTACGCTGCAGCAGATGTAACAAATGGTGTGGAGGCGCAGCCGGAAGGGAAACACAGCAGGCTTCCGGACAGTTTTTGGGAATCTCCGAAATTTTGGAACCACGTTCGGGACCCCTTCAAGCCTCCCACTTCTCAGCAACTATGCAGCGCGGGTTTTCTGGAGGCATGCGCACGCTTGAGTCCTCCCGATAGCGAACCCGGACAATGAGTTCGGGTTATTTCCCGTTCCGAGGGAAGAATCGCGAAACTGAGTGTTTTTGACCGGTTTCAGACAGCGTTCCCGAGGCCTTTCGATAACTGGCCATACCATTTCGCGCTCGGGTATCCCCTTCGCTTCGGACGGCATGCCCGCCGCGTTACATCTTGGAAAGCGAAACGATATCACATGGTCATGTTACATGGATGTGTCTGGCCGAGATCTGTTGTGCCACAGGGACGATCTCGGCAATGCTGAACCACTCATTCGGGTCCGAATACCATCCGGAGACGGCCAGACCGGAATTCGAAACCATACGCTCGACACCGGGACGCGTAAACTTTCGGCAGATTTCCGTCCGAATGGTTTCTCCTTCGCGCAGCGACACGGTCAACTCCATGGCGTCGAATATGACGTCGATCTTTCGGCGCGCCCTGACATGCATTTCCACTCGTTCTTTGTCAGAATTATAAAAGGCGACATGGTCGAAATCCGCTGGATCAAAATCGGAGGACAATTGGGCGTTCAGAACCAGGAGCACGTTCTTGTTGAACTGCTCGGTTATGCCGCGAGAATCGTTGTACGCTGCCTCGAGGAGCTCAACAGGTTTGATCATATCGAGCCCCACGAGGAATCGGTCGCCGCATGCAAGGCAGTTTGCAAGCGAGTCCAAGAACTTCTTCGTGTCAATCTCATCCAGATTCCCGATGGTGCTGCCGAACAAGAGAATCAGACGGGTTCGACCGGAAGGGATCCTGTGCAGATCTCTCGTGAAGTCTGCGACAAGCGGCATCACGCTCAATTCCGGATACAGTCGGACCAGTTCATCCGAAGCCCTGAGAATGGCCTGTTCACTCACATCCACGGGAACATAGCGAATGGTGGAACGCCTCCTGAAATTCAGGGAATCCAAAAGCAGCCGGATCTTCCTATTCGCACCGGACCCCAATTCCACGAGGTCGCCGTTTTCGAAACCGTGCGTGAACACACTTGCAAACCTTTCCAGTAAAAACATTTCGGTTCTGGTCAGGTAATACTCGGGCAGGCGGCAGATCAGCTCGAACAGCTGTGACCCGCGGGCGTCATAAAAGTATTTGCTGGGAATGTACTTCTGATCCGCTTTCATTCCTTCCAGCACATCCGAGGCCATCTGAGAATTCAGCGTTTCCCTGAAATAATTTCGGATTTCCAATCCTTTTTCTTCAGCCGCAATTCCTGTATTCATGGTCATGCCCCTTAATTACTGCGTGCAAACACTCCTCTCACTGAAACCCCGGATGGAACGGTTTTCAGGAGATCCAAAAAGAAATGGCCAGGCTCACGTCGAAGTTTCCGAACAGACGCATTCAACGGCACGGCACAAAACGAATCCCCGACGCAACCTCCTTCATCATAACCTTCATCATGTCCACTGTCCTGTCAATCTGCTCCGCCGTATTCTCCGGACCGAGAGAAAACCTGAGAGCGCAATGCGCTTGCTCGTCCGACAATCCCATAGCCAGGAGAGCATGGGAGGGCTCAGGCGAACCCGATCTGCATGCGGAACCGGACGACAGGGCGATCCCTTTCTGATCCAGCGCAAGAACTACCGATTCACCGCGGAAGCCGGGCAAAGTCACGTTGAGCGTGTTGGGCAGGCGCTCGTCTCGCGGGCCGTTCAGTTTAGTGTTTGGGACAAGCGCTCGAATTCCTTCTTCCAGACGGTCCCTCAATTGCCGCACGCGATCCATATGAGGCAATCGCAGGAGAGCCAATTCAGCTGCCTTACCCAGCCCTGCGATCCCCGGAACGTTCTCTGTGCCGGCCCGTAGGTTGTGCTCCTGTTTTCCTCCATGCACCAACGAATGGAGGTCGACCCCCTTACGCACGTACAATGCGCCCACTCCTTTGGGCCCGTGAAGCTTGTGTCCCGAAAGGGAAAGCAGGTCCACATCCAAATCTTCCACATCTATAGGAATTTTACCCACCGCCTGAACCGCGTCGGTGTGAAACAACGCTCCCGCGGAATGCGTGATTCCCGCAAGCTCCCGAATCGGCTGAATCGCACCGGTTTCATTGTTGGCCGTCATGATGCTCACCAGAATGGTGTCAGCGGTGATTGCCGCACTGAGAGCGGTCGGATCGATTACTCCGTCGGAATCTACCTGCAAGTAGGTGACTCTGAATCCGAAGTCCGAGAGCCACTTGCATGCTGCAAGTACTGCATGATGCTCAACAGTGCTGGTTATTATGTGTCGCCCGCGATTCCTGTTTGCAAAGGCTGCGCCTTTCAGAGCGAGGTTGTCAGACTCCGATCCGCCACCGGTAAATATGATGCGGCGGGCAGTGCAGTTAAGGAGTTGAGCCACAGCACGCCGGGCGTTTTCCACTGCGGTTTTCGCCAGATTGCCCGGCTCGTGAATACTGGAGGGATTCCCGTAGATCTCCTTCGTACACGTGACCAGGACCTCCAACACTTCCGGATCTACGGGCGTGGTGGCATTGTGATCGAGATAGATGGGGTTCTGCAGCGGGGACGTGCGTGTCGATTCCTCGCTAAACGCGGACTCGCCGGGCTCGTCCTTCACGGCATAGTCTCGCCCGTTGCCGATTTTCACCACATCACACAGGAGAGCCTTATAGACCGGAAATCCGGATATGGGATCACAGTGTTTCAGATCGGTCAGATCGTTGACATTGCAGTCGCGCCAGGCCATGGGACCCAGTGGTCCTCCTCCGCCCATGTCCGCGTCCACTGATCCGGGAACGATGTCATCCGTAACGTATGCTCTGAAAGGGACTCGTCCGCGAGGAGTGACCACTGCCACCACATCGCCGGTCTGTATTTCCCGGCTTCGAGCATCACCGGAATTCATCATCACCGTGGGCTCGGGTCGCTCCCCCGCGAGACTGCTGACGGAATGAAATTGCGACCTGAAATCGGTTGTTACCCGGGAGCCGGAATTGAAGACCAGCGGAAAGCGCTGTGCCAGATCCGGCCGGGAGAGCGGACCTTCCGCAGGCTCGGTGTAAACCGGCAACGAGGGATAGCCGTGCTCTTCAAGTAGTGTGGAGGCGATCTCGAATTTACCTGTGGGCGTCTCGAAACCGGGTTTTCCGTCCCTCCTGAGAAGACCTTTTTCCCACTTCTTGTACTGCATGATTCCGGCGGGAACTCTCACGGTCCCCCCTGCTGCTCGCACTTCTTCGAGGGTGAATCCCGAACCTTGCAGGGCGTGCCTGAGCAGTTCATCCGGCGTTTGAGGGTACAGGTGCCCATAACCGAGTCTTCGGGCAAGCTCCGCAATGATGAAAAAACCCGGACGGGACTCGCCTAGCGGTTCGATGACTCTTTCCCGTAAGCGGAACACCGGACCGTACGTCATGTACGATTCCTGTTCATAGTACGTCGTCGCCGGCAGTACGATATCCGCGTAAGCCGCATCTGCCGTGAGGAAACGATCTATGCACACCAGGAATTCCAGGGCGCCCAATGTTTTTCGCCATATCTCCGGTTGAGGCCACGCGGTGATGATGGAACCGCCGTGAATAATCAATGATTTTATTGGATACGGCCTGCCGTGCAATACCGCTTCAGGCAGTGCTATGGCATGGGATTCCCCGCGATAGGCGCTGTACACCGGGAAACGATCCCGTCCCAAGGCTTTGCGGACGTCGGGATTGGCCACGTGGCCGCTGCGATTCATGGGGAATTGATTTTGCTTCAGTCTGAAGCATCTACCGCCCGGGACATCCAGTTTCCCTGCAAGCGCCCAAAGCACCAGGGTGGCTCGTATCGCCTGAACGCCGCTGTCACTGTATTCCAGGCCGCTATACATCACCGGAGCGGCACCTCGAGCAGAAACAATGCGCCGGGCGAGACGCTTGACGGTCTCCGCGGGAACTCCCGTAATATTCTCTACATTCTCCGGCCTGAAGTGCTGCACGTATTTTGTGAATTCCCCAAACCCGTGGGTCCAGTTTTGCACAAAGCCCTCGTCGTACAGCTCTTCCGTGATAAGCACATTGCACATTCCCAGCGCAAGAGCTCCATCCGTCCCGGGCCGCACGGGAATCCACTCGGCATTCGTGCGTTTTGCAGTTCCCGTGCGACGCGGATCTATGACCGTCACGTCCGCCCCGCGATCGCGGGCCTTCATGATGCGCTGGAAATCCAACGGAGGGGAATCGGTAATGGGATTCGCGCCCCAAATCACAATCAAGTCGGCATTCTCCAGATCGGAGAACATATCGATCAACATGCCGCCCATGGTGACGTGCGGAGCGATCATGGCGAAGGAGACGTAGCATAGAGCTCCCACACCGAGCGTGTTGGGTGAACCGAACGGAAACAGCACGCTCGACGCCGATGAAACCGCAACCCCTCGCGGCTGAAATACATCACACTCCGCAAGCTCAAAGCTGCCGCGGCCCGTATACATGGCGGCCGCTTCGGGTCCGTATGCGGACTTTATCGCGAGGAGTTTTTCCGTGATGTGTTCGTACGCCTCGTCCCATGAAATGCGCCGGAAGTCATGCGAGCCCTTCGGACCCCGCCTTTTCAAAGGATACAGAAGCCGATCCTCGGAATAGACGATCTCCGGAGAACTGCTCCCCAGTCTACAGATCATGCCCATTTCCGAACGGGGATCGGCAGTGACATTCGAGATGTGTCCGCGAGAGTCAAAATCCGCGCGAACCCAGCACCCTGCAGGACAAATCCCGCACATGCAATTCCTGGAACTTTCACCAGGAGGATCGTCTGACCGAAAATGTGCCAAGGTTCCACCTCAAAGCAGACCACCTAGTACAGGTTTTCTTAAATCGGGTCGCACATTGTTGTTGGAGCAGATTGCTTGGCTTCGCTCGCAATGACACTGCTCGGGCCTGTCATTGCGAGGAGCGCAGCGACGAGCAATCTCTCTTCGTCCTGAAATCCGGCACGGAACTTACGAAAAGCAATACCTGGTTCGATTGCGTATGCGGCCGGTCCTGTACTGCAATATGGGGAAGTTTGATTCATAACCTAACCAATAGCGTTACGCGAATTACCGGAAGTATCAATGCTCACATTCGTGTTCTGTATACTGAACCGTCGGCCGCAATTTCAACGAAACATGCGGTACGTCAATTCGACCAAAATTATTTGCAGTCTCCACAGTCAATAGATGCTGAATTTCATGGTAAGGCGGTGTGTCTTGCATGTCAAGCGAGTCTCTTTACAAGACTTCTGTCCGGAACTGAACCGTACCTGTTGTTCGTTCCCCGCGTAGATGCTAATGCGCTTTCAAAAAAGTAAGATGCGGAGGAACTTCTTCCTATAGTGCTGCACATGAGAAATGCGTCCGCCAGTCGGGTGTCCCCTTCGCTTCGGACAGCGTGCCTTTCTGGGCTGCGAGGACAACCTGGCTGACTGCGGACAGAAAGCACCCTTTTCCATGCGACGCAATATAGAAGTGCCTCTCCGCTTTCACGTGCTTGAAACCGAAACGGTATGAAATATTCCCGCATCAATGCGTTCTCCAGGGTGGAGCCTTGCAAAGTGATCCGGGCTGTTCACCGCTCCTCCAGACGCGAAAGTTCCTGCATCATGCAGCGACCCTGAACCACAATCATTCCAGCGCTACGTGCCTTTTCCGCAGCCTCGTCGCTTTCCGCGCCGAACTGCATCCAGAACACTTTTGCTCCGATCCTTGCAGCTTCGTCAGCGATTGCCGGCACGTGTTCGGGGCGTCTGAAAACGTCCACCACGTCCACGGGAACAGGTATGGATTTCAGGTCAGGATAGCATTTTTCTCCGAGAATCCCGTCTCCGCAAGCCGGGTTCACCGGAATGATCTTGTATCCGTGTCTCTTGAGAAAGTCGGCGACCATATAGCTGTCCCTGGATGGGTTGGTGGACATACCCACAACCGCGATAGTGCGAACTCCGGAAAGCAATTTCTCTATGCTTTCCGCATCAATGGTACTGGAATTCATCAAGGCACCTCCGATGAAAACACTGTGTACGAAAAGTACGACATGCCACCTGCTCTGGCAATTGGGGGTAACCTTGGCCGACTCAATCCGAGCAGAAAGCACACCGGGTACGGCCGGGTTTTTCTTGCTCGGGAACCGGCTTTCCTGATATGTTACTGTTCAACCGGAGATGTCGCGCAACATGATCCAAGAAATCAGAAATAGATTCACCAACGCAATAGTCTTTAGCGGTGAAGCTCTTTCCATCAAAGATCTGGTGGAACGCGCCGTAGCCCAGGAAGTCGATTTGTCCGAAGCCGATCTGACCGCCGCCAATTTGACGAAGGCGAAGCTTTCCTGCGCAAAATTAGCTCTGGCAGACTTGTCCGGGGCCAATTTGTCTCAATGCGATTTGCTTGAAGCCTGGCTCGCGGGTGCTGTTCTCAAATCTGCAGATCTCTACGGAGCAAACCTTCGGAAAACCAATCTATCGGAAGCCAATCTTTCAGACTGCAACTTGGGAAGAGCAGATCTTGCATGGGCCCGCCTCATCATGGCGAATCTTTCGGAAGCCAACCTTACCAACGCAAACCTGTTCGGGGCAAACCTCACCGCGGCCAATCTGTTCGAAGCCATACTCAAAGGCGCCAATCTTGCGGGGGCAAAACTCGACGGTGCATCGCTCGTCGGTGCTCACATCAGTGATGCAAATCTGGTGTGGGTTCAGGGCATGGACGACGAGGGCTAGCATTTGCCGTCGGACACCGGCAGCCTTGAGTACGGTTCCCTTTTTGGAAATCCTATGATCAAACATATTCAACGATGGTTTGAAACCGGCCTGGAATCGATTCTTGCCATGAACCATGAATCCTCAAACGAAGCTTTGATGGCGATTCGGATTGACGTGACCATCAGGAAATGGGCGAAGTTTATGCAGGACAGCGGGTATTTTGCAGGCTGGAAACTGGTGGACGCGAAAACTGGTTGTGACATAAAAGGTCCGAAGAGCGAAAGGAACTTCGCATCGGAATCCGAGACTGGGCCGGAAGACGATGTTCCTCAGTCGATTTCCAGGGGTGCGCTATCAAAACCCCTTGCCACTCTGAAAGCTCAATCTTGGGGCGTAGAGAATTTTGATTTTTTCCTTTATGCCCGATTCCTGTCCTTCAGCATTGCGAAAGCCGTCCACGTGTGCATCTATTTCGTCGCCATAGACAAGAACCGCAGGGTCACGATCCAGCGCAAAGATATTGCCCCCGGGGAGTGTTAAAAGTTCTTGAGGTGGGGCTCAGGGGGCAACACCTTATACGGATTCGCTTTTTTACCGGTAACTCGATTCTGGGCACAGGCTCGGGTCACTCCTTCGCTGCGGACGACGCAGAGCCGTCTCATCACTTCGCTCAGGAGAGCCCCCAGCCCGGAAATCTTATAAATCTTGTGGCGAATGCGTATTACAAGAAGTTCCCCGATGTCAGGCACTTGAATGCCGAACCGGCATGATAGTAGTTCTCGAAAATTGTGTCGGATTCTTTTTTAATTCTCGCCCGCATTCCGGTGGTGTGATCATGTCATTGCGACGAGAGAAACGACGAAGCAATCTCGTTTTTCGTCAGTTGGAGATTGCTTCGGGCTTTGCCCTTGCAATGACAATCTTCCAATCTCTTCGAGTAATCAAAACCGACATTTCTTTTGAGAACCCCTGTAGAATCAATTCCCAACAAAATCCGCCCACGCGCATCCTTTTCATCCCGCGGCGCATCAGAATTTAAGAGAATCAACCGAAGGAGTATTGCAGCATGTCAATAGAATTGCTTTTCGCTGTCACATTGGTCGCTCTGGCACTCATTCTCTTTGGCGCCGTTTTCCTCTTCAGGAGAAGTGCACGTTCCGTCAGTAGCGAAGCGTTCAAGGATTGCTATGAACTTTGCTCGCGGGATTCGAGACAAGATTCGACCGCGTGCAACACCGTATGCGCTGTGCGTACGTCCATATGAAGCTGAACTACAAGGGAGGTCGCACACTTAGGGTGCTCGGCTTAATCGCTGGAGGCACCATGCTGCTTTCGCTATGGGAAAATCGGGGAGGAACTTCTCACAGGAAGTTTATCCCCGACATCACCTCAAGCGGTTTTCGCATTCGCCAGGATCCGGGTTGTCTATTGTCGTAAAAGGATGCCGGGAGCTACGTATACCGCGCTGGCTCCCAGTTCTTCTTCGATCCGGAGCAGCTGGTTGTATTTTGCTATCCTGTCGGTCCGCGAGGCAGACCCGGTCTTTATCTGGCCGGTTCCGAGCGCCACCACGAGGTCCGCTATGGTGGTGTCTTCCGTTTCTCCGCTCCTGTGGGATACCACGGACGTATACCCGGCTCCAGTGGCCAGATTCACCGCGTCAAGCGTCTCGGTGAGCGTTCCGATCTGGTTGAGTTTTATCAAGATGGAGTTTGCAACCCAGAGTTCGATGCCTTTTCGCAGCAACTCGATGTTCGTGACGAACAAATCGTCACCCACGATTTGTATTCTGGATGCCAGTTTTTCCGTAAGCAGTTTCCAACCGTCCCAATCGTTTTCATCAAGACCGTCTTCAATGGAGACGATGGGGTATCGATCGACCAGATCGCCGTAAAAATCAACCATTTCCGCAGCGTTTTTTCTGGACCCCTCGGCGGCCAGGTTGTAGAGGCCGTCCTGATAAAACGAACTTGCGGCTGAATCCAGAGCGATGGAAATATCGATCCCCGGTTCATACCCGGCTTCCTGGATTGCCTGCATGATGACCATCAGGGCTTCTTCGTTGGATTGGAGGTTCGGAGCAAAACCCCCCTCGTCTCCAACCGAAGTATTCATGCCCCTTCCCTTGAGCACCTTCTTGAGAGTGTGGAACACTTCAGCGCCCATTCGAAGTCCTTCACTGAAGCTCGGAGCGCCGAGGGGCATGATCATGAATTCCTGTATATCTACATTGTTGTCAGCGTGAGCCCCGCCATTGAGGATGTTCATCATGGGCACCGGAAGTCGTGTTGCGCCCACACCGCCAAGGTACCGGTACAGCGGCACACCGATTTCATTGGCGCATGCTTTTGCCGCGGCAAGGCTCACCCCCAGAATGGCATTCGCTCCGAGCCTCTCCTTGTTCGGCGTTCCGTCCAGTTCTATGAGTTTGCGATCCAGAGCCTGCTGGTCGAAGGCGTCGAAATCGAGAATAGCGGGCCTTATCTCGTTGACAACGTTGTCCACCGCAGTGAGAACCCCTTTGCCTCCATATCGGGTCGCATCGCCATCTCTCAGCTCTACAGCTTCATGCTCGCCTGTGGAAGCGCCCGACGGCACTGCGGCCCGGCCGATGGAGAGAGTTTCCAGTATCACGTCCACTTCGATGGTGGGATTTCCTCGCGAATCCAAAATTTCACGTGCCGTCACATCAGCAATATCAAATCTCATTCGTACATCCTCCTTACCGTGCCCGTCCGAAAAATTCCCTGAACGGGTATACCCCGCCGGGACGATGAATAGTGTTGCGCCACCTGTTTTTCATCCTAAACCTCTCTGCGGAAATAAAAAAGAAGTTTTGAGGAAATTGGCTAAATTGATCGCGTTACGGGGGATCGGCCGGCCCGGGAACCCTCCAAACCTTTGCGGAAGACGGGCACCGGTGGTATGGTGATACGGCTCTTGAAAGAGACCTGCTGCATCTGAGGAGAGATCACGTTGAGCGGAAAAAAAATACTCGTCATAGGGGGCGCAGGGTATATCGGATCCCATTTCTGCCTCCTGGCCGCGAGGGCGGGATTTGCCGTGACCGTCATGGACAACCTGTCTACGGGACATGCAGCAGCGGTGAAACATGCCACGTTTTTTCAGGGTGATTTGAGGGATGCGGGTACCCTGGAATCAATTCTCTCCCGAAACACGTACGATGCGATTTTTCATTTTGCTGCCAGCTGTCTGGTGGGGGAATCCGTCGAAAATCCTGCGCTGTATTACCACAACAACGTGATTGCAGCGTTCAACATGCTGGAGGCGATGAAGAAAACCGATCATCGTCGTATCGTTTTTTCTTCGTCGTGCGCAGTGTACGGTGAACCGCAGGCACTCCCCATCACGGAGGATCATCCCAAGAGTCCCATTTCGCCGTATGGCAGGACAAAACTTGCAATCGAGTGGATGCTCGAAGATTACTGCACTGCGCACGGAATCCGATCGGCAAGCCTCCGGTACTTCAACGCGGCAGGATGTGAGCCCTCGGAAGGTCTGGGGGAAGTCCATGATCCCGAGACCCATCTCATTCCCAATGTGGTTCGATATGCGCTAAAGCTCAGCGACCGCCTTGTCATCTTCGGCGACGACTATCCGACCCCCGATGGAACCTGCATCCGAGATTACATTCACGTTGCGGATCTGGCCGATGCCCACTTGAAGGCACTCCACAAACTCGACGACATTCCTGTCATGAAACTGAATCTTGGAACCGGAGCAGGCTTATCAAACCTCGACATCGTCAATGCAGTGGCTCGAGTCTCCGGCACTGCACTGCAGCTTGAATTCGGACCGAGGCGACCGGGTGATCCTCCCGAACTCGTTGCGGATCCCGTGCAGGCTCGGCAGGTGCTCGGCTGGCGTCCCACACGGTCCGACATTGACGGCATCGTCTCGGAAGTCCTGGAATGGCAGACGATCCATTCCGGCGGGTATGCGCAATGACGCGAAGAACTGGCTCCGGAATGAAAAGGCGCAATCCGAATACCTTCAACAGGCGGCACTCAGCGAAATACAGGTCGGTGTGAAACATGGCTTCAATTCTGGTAACGGGAAGCGCGGGATTTATCGGCTTTTTTGTGGCAAAAGCCCTTTTGACGACAGGAAATACGGTTGTCGGTATCGATAATTTCAACCCGTACTATGCCCCCCAGCTGAAAAGAGCCCGCTGGGAGATCCTCGCCCACGAAAAGAACTTCCGTGCGGTGGAAGGCGATCTTGCCGATCGAAAAACCGTGGAAAGACTCTTTTCGAAGTATGCGCCCGAGACGGTCTGTCATCTGGCAGCTCAAGCAGGGGTTCGCTACTCTTTGCGCAATCCTCATGCGTATCAGGAATCCAATCTCCAGGGTTTCGTCAATATCATGGAAGCGGCACGGCTGCAGGCGGTAAACAGATTCGTCTATGCATCCAGTTCCAGCGTGTACGGCGGTAACACGAAAATGCCCTATTCCGAGGACGATCCGGTGAACACGCCGGTAAGCCTGTACGCAGCCACGAAACGTGCAAACGAGCTGATGGCGTACACGTACACCCATCTGTGGGATCTTCAGACTATTGGCTTGCGGTTTTTTACCGTGTACGGCCCCTGGGGCAGGCCCGACATGGCTTACTGGTCATTTCTCGAAGCCATTTTGCACGATGAGACGATACGGGTCTTCAATCACGGAAGAAATCGCCGGGATTTCACCTATATAGATGACGTGGTGCAGGGCGTGGAGGCGGCGCTCTTTTCACCCGCGATGGGTAGATTCGAAATCATTAATCTGGGCCATCACGAACCGGTGGAATTAATGGATTTCATTGAAACCCTGGAAGAATTGTCCGGCAAGAAAGCGATGAAAGACATGGTGGCGGCTCAACCGGGAGACGTCGTTGCCACGTACGCCGACATAGAAAAGGCCCGGCGACTGCTGGGATTTTCCCCCACAACTTCCCTCAAAGACGGCCTCCAACACTTCGTGAAATGGTATGCGGAACATCCTGAACTCACCAGCAGGGTGCGCGAATTTCGGCAGATCTCCAAGACCGGAATATGACCTTGTGACGATCAACGTAGCACTAGCCGAACCTTTCGACTTTCCCCAACAGTTGCAGTCAGGACAGTTGCTGGGTTTGGTGGCCATGCCCGGCGCATGAAATAAAAAACCCGATGGATCGGGCTTTTGCATCGTTGGTGCCGAAGAGGAGACTCGAACTCCTACAGGCTTGCGCCCACCAGACCCTGAACCTGGCGCGTCTACCACTTCCGCCACTTCGGCACGTAATAGATAATAATCTCACTATTCAGGCTCTCTGTCAAGAATGAAAACATGTCCCGGTAATCGTTCCGCCACGCAAGGGAACCGGGGTTTTCGTGTCTTTGCGGGGAGCGAAACGACGAAACACTCTCGACATACAAAGACACTGAATGCTTCGCTTCGCTCGCCATGATAGCATTATTCTTTCCTGTAACCGAATGGCGATCATTATGGCGAAAAAATTCTTGACACAGGAAGGTGGATGGGGTACCATTATCACTAATGCGTCTTAATAGCAATTGGAGACGGCATATGGAGCCCAAAACACCAAGAAGAATGACCAGACAAAGAAAAGTGATCCTGGAAGAACTCAAGAAGGTCACTTCCCATCCCACGGCTGACCAGTTGCACCAGATGGTGAGGACGAGGATACCGACAGTCAGCATCGCAACCGTATACCGCAATTTGGAGATCCTCTCGGAAGAGGGCCAGGTTTTGAAATTGGATGTGGCGGGGACGCAGAGGCGCTTCGATGGCACTACCGCCAACCACTATCACATCCGCTGCAGCCTCTGCGGAAAGGTCGATGATGTGGAATTGGAACCGATGGAATCAATAGAAGAGACGGTTCGAACATCCTGCGGATACAAAGTGATAACTCACAGGATTGAATTCACGGGAATTTGTCCCGAGTGTGCCGCAAACACCGAAAGCACTCGGTAGCCATGTATGTCGTAAACGTTCCGCATGAGGAACCAATTGCAAAAACCAAGGAGGAAATACAGTATGTCTAAAGTGGAAGGTTTTTTGAAAGAAGCTTTTGCAGGCGAGTCACAGGCCAATCGCAAGTATCTCGCTTTTGCCGTGAAGGCTGACAAGGACGGTTATTCCCAGGTGGCTCGCCTGTTTCGAGCGGCTGCTGAAGCAGAAACCATTCACGCACACAATCATCTCAAAACGCTTAAGGGCATCGGCACCACGCAGCAGAATCTTGAAGCTGCAATCGCAGGGGAAACTCACGAATTCGAGCACATGTATCCGGAAATGATCAAAGCGGCGCAAACAGAAGCCAATAAAGAGGCGGAACGTACCTTCACCTATGCCAACGAAGTCGAAAAAGGGCATGCGGAATTGTATAGCAAGTTATTGAAAAGCCTGGGGTCATCTCAGGACAATTATCCGTATTACGTCTGCCCTGTCTGCGGTTACACGGCAGAGCACGAAGCGCCCGACACATGCCCCGTCTGCGGGGTCAAAGCGAAAATGTTCAAAAAAATCGATTGATAGCGTAAACCTCACAAGGGGGGTTGTTTTATGGATCCGGTCACGCTTTCCCGCCTGCAATTTGCAGTTGCCACGTATTTCCATTTTCTGTTCGTGCCGCTGACTTTGGGGCTTTCCGTTCTGGTGGCGATCATGGAAACCCAATATGTCAGGACTCGGGACGAAGAGTACAAGAAAATGACCAAATTCTGGGGGAAGTTGTTCGTCATCAACTTTGCCCTGGGTGTGGTCACGGGAATAACGTTGGAATTCCAGTTCGGAACCAACTGGTCCCGGTATTCAAAATACGTGGGTGACATCTTCGGTTCTTTGCTTGCAATCGAGGCCACCACATCCTTTTTTCTCGAATCCACTTTTATCGGAATTTGGCTCTTCGGTTGGAAAAGGCTTTCGCCCAAAGCCCATGCAGTCTGTATCTGGCTGGTTGCCGTCGCCTCGAATCTGTCGGCATACTGGATACTCTCGGCGAACTCCTGGATGCAGCATCCGGTTGGGTACGTGATCCGAAACGGCCGTGCGGAGCTGAACGATTTCTGGGCCGTGGTTGCCCAACCGTACGCCATATTCATGTATCTGCACGTGATCAGTGCCGCGTACATCCTTGCCGGATTCTTTGTGCTGGGGATCAGCGCATACCACATTCTTCGCAAGAACAATATTCCGTTTTTCAAGCGGTCCTTCAGAATGGCTGCGGTGTTTGCCGTCATTTTTTCCATAGCTGAACTGGGAATCGGTGATCTCCACGGCAAACAGATGATGAAAGCACAACCCGCGAAGGCGGCTGCGGCTGAATCAGTGTGGGAAACCACGAAGGGCGCGCCCATGTATCTCCTGGTCATTCCGGACGAGGCGAATGAAAGGAACAAGCTGGAGCTTTTCGGGATACCGAAATTGTTGAGCTGGGTTGCTTTGGGTGACAAGGATGGAGTGTACAAGGGACTGAAGGAATGGCCCAGGGAGGAAAGACCTCCCGTTGCCTTGACCTTTTGGACTTTCAGATTGATGGTGGGGCTCGGCATGCTGTTCATCCTGTTGAGCTGCCTGGCATGGTGGAAGCGAAAGGATCCGGAAAGCGCCCCCATGCTCCTCAAGGTGCTGGTGTTGGCCATGCCGCTTCCGTACCTGGCCCTGGAATTCGGTTGGACCGTGACGGAGTTGGGCCGTCAACCCTGGATCGTGTACGGAGTCATGAAGACCTCGGATGCGGTTTCCCGCCTTGCCGTTTCTCAGGTAGGTCTATCTTTGGCGGCTTTCATACTTTTCTATACCGTACTGGGAATAGTCTGCTTCTATCTCATAGCAAAATACGCCCGTAAGGTTCCGGAACCAGCACCGCAGGTGGGGCAGGAACCTCAGGCCGCTACGGCAGGTAACTAGGAAGGGGAACAGAAATGTTGGAAACAATATGGTTCTTGTTATGGGGCGTGCTGTGGGCGGTATACTTCATGCTGGACGGTTTTGATCTCGGTCTCGGGACTCTCGGACCATTCCTCGCCAGGAGCGATACTGATCGGCGAGTGGTTTACAACGCCATGGGTCCGTTCTGGGACGGTAACGAGGTGTGGCTGATTACTGCAGGCGGGGTGACTTTTGCCGCTTTTCCCACCACGTATGCCGTGATGTTCAACGCTCTGTATACACCATTGCTGATGCTGTTATTTGCGCTCATTTTGCGTGCCGTTGCTCTGGAATTCAGGAGCAAGGTTGACACCGAAGGGTGGCGAAAGCTCTGGGACGCGTGTCTTTTTGTCGGCAGCTTCGTTCCCGCTCTCCTCCTGGGTGTTGCATTCGCCAATATCTTCCATGGAATACCCATCGACGCAGAAGGAGAATTCCACGGTAATTTACTCACGCTTCTAAACGGTTACGGACTCTTGGGGGGAGTGCTGTTCGTCCTGCTGTTCCTGGTTCACGGAGCCTTGTGGTTGGCCATCAAGGCTCAGGGCGACCTCGAGCAGCGGGCCGGACACGCTGCGGGAAGAATATGGTGGGTCTTGCTGGTGATTGCTGTGGCATTCTTGGGGGCTACGTGGTTTGCCACCGGACTGTACGGGAACTATCTGGAGAACCCGGCACTCTTCCTCATTCCTCTCGTGACCGTGGCGGCACTCCTGGCAGTTCAGGTCTTTATCATGAAGAAGGCATGGTGGGCTGCCTGGTTTGCTTCAAGCCTGACCATTGTGGGAGCCACGTTGTTCGGAGTGGTAGGTCTGTACCCGAATCTTTTTCCATCGAGCATGGACCCGGCGTACAGTCTCACTATTTACAATTCAGCCTCCAGCCCGCTGACGCTGAAGATCATGTTGGGTATCGCGCTCACGTTCGTTCCGATAGTCATCGTGTACCAGATATGGGGTTATTATCTGTTCAAGGACAAGGTTTCCGAAGACGATCTGGCATCGGAGGAGGCGTACTGATCGGAGGTTGCTCCCCCATGTAACAGTTTCCACGCGTAATGCCCGTGTGCAAGCACAATTTCGGAGGGTCTGTTTCGCTTTCAAACAGCCCTCCGGCCTTTCCGCCACTCAGAGATGCATGCTGTAAACCAACTCTTGTTCGCAGAAAGATTATTGCGGCAAACCGTGGGTCAGCTCGATGTGTGCTCCAGGATTCCGGGCAATCAGCATGCAATACGGATTCGCTTTTTTACAGGTAACTCGATTCTGGGCACAGGCTGGGGCACTCCTTCGCTGCGGACTACGCAGAGCCGTCTCATACGAATGCGCTTTCAAAAAAGTAAGATTGGGAGAGGAACGTCTTACAAGAAGTTCCTCCCCGATTTCAAGTATTTGAAAACGCATTGGTCTCATCACTTTGGGTTGAACGGCAATGTCTTGCGGAATATCGTCATCCGGTCTCCTTCAAAATTCGGATCATTGTACCGATTCAAGTCGTAGATCAGGGTTGCTCTCACCTCATATTCGCCTGTCTTCACCATTGGATCCCAGGACAGGATACGCTCCTCCCCTGCTCGGACAACTGTTTCATGGGGTCCTTGCGCATCAGCCATGCTTGCCGAGATAGCATCCGGGCGTTTCTTGTCTTCTTCCAGGAAGGCTTTGTCATCAGGACGGTCGCCGTACCAGGGAGCGAACATCCAATCCTGCTTCGCGACCACCCTGCCTTTGCCGTCAACCACTTCCGCTTTGAGATACATGCCGCGTCGGTTCGAGCCTGTGGGAACGGAATGTCCGGCACCAATGTTGATGATATGAAAATCGAGGGCTGAGGTTGATTGATCGACGACAATTACACTTGAGCGTCAGCGACAATTACACTTGTGCATCCATCAGGGTGTAGTTGTCTGGTAGAGATGCCCGGAAGAATTCACTGGGAGGGGCATCTGGTGCAGACAACGGACGCTCAAGTGAGGAAG